>JAEUKC010000277.1:0-58548 GCA_016794445.1 Myxococcales bacterium | reverse complement strand
TCCCGCGCGGCTGGGGTCTGCTACCCGGCGCTCCGACGCCTACCGGGACGGGACTTGCACCCGCTGGAGAAGTGCAGCGTGAACCCGACCCATCGCCCGCTTGCGCGGCCGAGCGGTCTGGTTCGTCACGTCGCACCATCGGTCCACGGTAGCGGGCCCGGTCGACGAGGACGAGCCTGGGTCAGGCCGGGGGAGCCTTCCCCTCGATCTCACCGGTGAGCACCGGCAACACGACCTTCAGCGCCACCATCAGGATCATGATCCCGAAGGCCCAGATTCCCGCTGTGATCTTCCACTCCGTGAGCGTGGGGGCGTACTCGACGATCTCGTGCAGCGTGCTCGGGATGAATCCGGGGACGATGAGGCCCATCCCCTTCTCGATCCACACCCCGATGAACGCGCACAGACACGCGAGGTCGAGCAGCCCGAGGCTCTTGCGGGTCTGCGGCAGGTGGAGGAGGAGCGCCGAGGCCACGTTGAGGATCACCGCCGTCCAGATCCACGGCACGAGGCCACGGTGCCCGTGCAGGCCGAAGAACAGGTACTTCACCGACGCGGCGTGCGCGCCACCCGTGTAGAGCGCGGTGAACAGCTCGGAGCCGAGCATGAACAGGTTGAGGAGGACCGTGACCCGCATCACCGACGTGAGCGTCCGGATGGGGCCGTCACCGACGTGGAAGCTCGTGAGCCGACGGATTCCCTGCAGGAGCACGATCACGAGCGCGGGTCCGGTGACGAACGCCGTCGCGATGAACCGCGGCGCGAGGAGCGCGGAGTTCCAGAACGGGCGGCCGCCGAGGCCGGAGTAGAGGAACGCCGTCACGCTGTGGATCGAGATGGCCCAGGCGATGGAGAGGAAGACGAACGGCACGTACCAGCGCTTGGCGGGCTTGTCGCCGCGGAAGCGCGTGTAGACGAGGTAGCCGGTGATGTGGAGGTTCAGGAGCAGGTAGCCGTTGAGGACGAGGACGTCCCACGTGAGCATCGAGATCGGCCAGTTGAAGCGTCCGACCCCGGGGATGATGTGCCAGAACCGGTCGGGCCGCCCCATGTCGACCACCACGAACAGCAGGCACACGATGATGCTGGCGATCGCCAAGAGCTCGCCGACGATGACCACGTCGTGCATCTCGTGGTCGTCGTAGAGGTAGGCGGGGATCACCATCATGACGGCGCCCGCCGCGAGCCCCACGCCGAACGTGAAGTTCGCGATGTAGAGGCCCCAGCTGACGTGGTCCGTCATGGAGGTCAGGTGCATCCCGTTGGCGACCTGCTGGGCCCAGGCGTTGGCGCCGACGAGCGCGATGGCCGTGAGGACCGTCATCGCCGCGTAGAACCGCGCGCCACCATCGAAGGCGCCGGAGAACACCCGCAACAAGAACCGTGGGTAGGTGGCGACGTGGCTGTCCTTCTGCATGATCTTCTCGCGGGTTTCCCGGGGGCCGTCACACATCGAAGAAGTAGAAGAATCTCGGCTTGGTCCCGAGCTCTTCTTTGAGGACGTAGATCCGCTTGTTCTCCAGCACCCACCGGATCTCACTCTTGGGATCGAGCAGGTTCCCGAAGACGCGGGCGCCGGTGGGGCAGGCCTCGAGGCAAGCCGGTAGGCGGCCCTCGCGGGTGCGGTGCAGGCAGAACGTGCACTTCTCGACCACGCCCTGCGGTCGGATGCGGTTGCTCAGGATGCCCTGGTCCGGGTTCACCGCCGCGGCCGGCACCTCGGGCTTGGTCCAGTTGAAGCGCCGGGCGTGGTAGGGGCATGCGGCCTCGCAGTAGCGGCAGCCGATGCACCAGTCGTAGTCGACGACCACGATGCCATCGGGCTCCTTCCAGGTGGCCTGGACGGGACACACCTTCACGCAAGGCGCGTTGTCGCACTGCTGGCACTGGATCGGCAGGTAGTATTTCCCCGGCGCCGGCACCGCGTGGTCGTACTGGGCGTCACCGCGCGCCATGTCGAACGACCCCTGGTCCATCTCGAGGACGCGGATGTAGGAGTTGTTCGTCTTGCGATCGTGGTTGTTCTCGACGTGACAGGCCTCGGCGCACTTGCGGCAGCCGATGCAGACCGAGAGGTTCAGCGCGTAGCCGAACTCCACGCCCTCGATGGGCTTCTGGTCCTTGACCTTGACCTTGGCGCCGTACTTCTCCAGCGTCTCGCGCTCGACGCGCGCGATGACCTTCTGGATCTCCTCTTTGCCGAGCTCCTTGTAGTGCTTCTGCAGGAACTTCTCGGCAGAGAGGTCCTTGGTCCAGGCGCGGAGCGGGGCCATCGCGTAAGCGAACGCAGAGGCCCCGAGCGTGCCACCGAGCACCTTCAGGAACACGCGGCGCTTGCCGCCTTCGGACTCGCTCATGGGTGCGCCTCTCCGAGCTTGGGAAACGGCGGCTGGGCCGGCTTCTCGATCGGCGGCGGCAGGAGGCGGTCGGCCGGGCGGAGCACGGGGTTGGTGGGCAGGAATCGGGGGAAGTGCGGGTCGTGGCAGTCGACGCAGTGGTTGCGGATGCGGCCGCCCTTGCCGAGGTCCCAGTAGCCGTTCATGCCGCCGTGCGCGCCGTGCTGGTAGTCGCGGAGCTGCGGGCCGTGGCACTGACCACAGAGCAGCATCGCGTCGCGGTTCGGGATCTTCGACCCGTCGGCGAGTCGCAGCGAGTCCTGCGGACCGACCAGGTGGCACGATGCGCAGCGCAGCGTGCCGTGCCGGAACACGAGCCCCTGGTGGAAGCGCACGAGCTCGCCCGGCGACTCGGGGAGCTTCTCGGGCGTGCGCACCGTATGGCAGGTGACGCAGGCGATCCGCTGCGGCTTGCCCGAAGGATCGAGCTGTCCCGTCTCGATGGACTCGAGCTTCTCGGGCACGTGGATCGACGTGGTGCCGATCGGCGCGCCGGACGAAGCCGAGGGCGCGGCGAAGGTCTGGGGAGGGTCCTTGCTCGAGCACGCGGCGAGCCACGCCACGAGGGTCGCAAGGGGGAGAGAGGAGCGCACGTCGGGGCCGCTCGCATTGGTCGTGCCATGCGCACGTTTTGTGGCGACGGGCGCGCGGAAGGTGCAGCGTCTGCGTTTGCGACGCACTCCGCGCGGACTGACGAAAATCATGCCGGTCCTCTGGGCCGATTTTCGCCTCGACATGTAGGCCCGCGCCTTGCTGTCTGTCCGCTCCGTGACCACCAGCGGCCTCGTCCTCACGCTCGCCGAAGACCCAGTCCTCCGTGCCGCGGCCCTGGCCGAGCTCGGGCGCGACCCGCGGATCGTCGTCGGCGAAGCGACCGGCCTGCGCCTGCCCATCGCGACCGAGGCGAGCGACCTGCACGCCGCGGAGGCGCTGGCCGAGGCGCTCGGCCACCTGGACGGCGTGCGCTTCGTCGACGTCGTGTTCGTGCACTTCGAGGAGACGGACCATGGAACGACGTGACTTCCTCCGCTCGAGCGCCCTCGGCGCCGCGACCGTCGCGGCCTCGCGTCTCGCCCGCGGCAAGGACGGGGTGGAGGCCCCGCCGCACGAGGCCGAGGGCCTGACCTGGGACAAGGCGCCTTGCCGCTTCTGCGGCACCGGCTGTCACGTGCAGGTCGGCGTGCAGAAGGGCAAGGTGGTCGCCATCGCCGGCGACCAGCTCGCCGACGTGAACAAGGGCCTGCTCTGCATGAAGGGCTACCACGTCGGGCTCGCGCTCTACGGCGAAGACCGCCTGACCAAGCCGTTGCTCCGCAAGAACGGCAAGCTCGAGCCCATCGGCTGGGACGAGGCCGTCGAGATCATCGCCAAGCGGGTGATGGCGAACCCCAAGGGCTTCGCGGTGTACGGCTCGGGCCAGTGGACGATCCCGGAGGGCTACGTCGCCAACAAGCTGATCAAGGCGGGCATCGGCAACAACCAGATCGACCCCAACGCCCGCCTCTGCATGGCGAGCGCCGTCACCGGGTTCCTGTCCACCTACGGCGTCGACGAGCCGGCGGGCTGCTACGACGACCTCGACGCGGCGCAGGTGATCGTCCTGTGGGGCAACAACCCCGCCGAGATGCACCCGGTGCTGTTCTCCCGCATCCTCGACCGCCGCGCCCGCGGGGACGAGATCACCATCATAGACATCAACACGCGCCGCACCCGCTCGAGCGCCTTCGCGCAGCACGTGCTCACGTTCAAGCCGCAGACCGACCTCGCGGTCGCGCTCGGCATCATGAACGTCCTCGTCCAGAAGGGTACGTGGGACAAGGACTTCGTCGCCAAGTACTGCAACTTCCGCAAGCGCACCGACCCGCCGACCCTCGACGGCCAGGCGATGACCTTCGACGAGTGGCAGAAGGCGATCGCCGAGTACACGCCCGAGAAGGTCGAGCAGATCTCGGGCGTGCCCGCCGAGAAGATCCGCCTCCTCGGCGAGCTGTTCGGTCGCCGTGACCTGCGCATCACGAGCCTGTGGTGCATGGGCATGAACCAGCACACCCGCGGCACGGCCATCAACGACCTGGTGCACGGCGTACACCTGCTCTCGGGGCACTTCGGCAAGCCGGGGGACGCGCCGACGAGCCTCACCGGTCAGCCATCGGCGTGCGGCACCGTGCGCGAGGTGGGCACGCTCGCCCACGGCCTCCCGGGTGGACTCGTCGTGGCCAACCCCGCTCACCGCAAGGAGGCGGAGGAGGTCTGGAACCTCCCCCCGGGCCGCATCAACGAGAAGCCCGGCCTGCACACCGTCGCCATGTGGCGGAGCTTCTGCACGCCCAAGGAGAAGGGCGGCGAGATCGACACCCTCTGGGTGCAGGTGACCAACCCCGGGCAGTCGCTCCCCAACACCAACGAGATCTTCTACCCGTCACGCAAGATCCCAGGAAAATTCCTCATCGTCTCCGACGTGTACCCGACCGAGACCGTGCGCAACGCCGACCTCGTGCTGCCGAGCGCGATGTGGGTCGAGAAGAACGGCATGTTCGGCAACAGCGAGCGGCGCACGCAGCAGTGGTTCAAGATGGTCGAGCCGCCGGGCGAGGCGCGCGACGACTGCTGGCAGCTGATCGCGGTCGCCCACAAGCTCCTCGAGCTCGGGCACCCGGGCATGAAGGACAAGGACGGCCACTTCTTGTTCGAGACCAGGGACGCGCAGGGCAAGGAGGTGCCCATCTGGGAGTGGAAGCACTACTACGACGTGAACGTGGACCAGCGCCTGTTCGACGAGTACCGCAAGTTCTCGCGCTTCAAGCACAAGGACCTCGCGCCCTACGCGGAGTACGTCAAGGCGCGCGGGATGCGCTGGCCGGTCGTGCAGCAGAAGGACGGCAGCTGGCGCGAGACGCGGTTCCGGTTCGCCAAGTTCGACGACCCCTACGCCACCAAGGCGGACATCCAGTTCTACCACTCGGTCACCAAGGACGACCGCGCGCTCGTGTGGTTCCACCCCTACGACCCGCCGCCCGAGTCGCCCGACGGCGAGTACCCCTTCTGGCTCTGCACGGGGCGCGTCATCGAGCACTGGCACACGGGCTCGATGACCATGCGCATCCCTCAGCTCCGAAACTCGATGCCGCAGGCCTACGTCGAGCTGAACCGCGAGGACGCGAAGCAGCTCGGGATCGCCGACGGCGAGACGGTGGTCGTGGAGAGTCGTCGCGGGTCGGTGGAGCTCCCCTGCTGGATCGACGGGCGGGGGAAGCCGCCGCGCGGTCTGGTCTTCGTGCCGTTCTTCGACGAGTCGATCCTCATCAACAAGGTCACGCTCGACGCCCACGATCCCCTGTCCAAGCAGCCCGACTACAAGAAGTGCGCGGTGAGGCTGCGGAGGAAGGTCGGATGACCACCGAGAACGCGCGCGGCCTCTGGGTCGGCGTCGCGGCGATCTGCGCCGTCGCAGGGATCGGCTTCTTCACGGGCATCCGCGGCTCGGCGAAGGAGAGCGCGGACGCCGCGCAGCGCCCGCCTGCGCCGTCCACGACCCTGAGCGCGCGCAACTATGCCGACATGCGCGAGCAGCGATTCGGTCCCAACGCGGACATGTACGTCGGTGCGTTCGCCAAGCTCGCGCCGCCGGTCTCGTCGCAGGACAAGGTCCCGAAGCAGACACTGGCCGACAAGATGGCGGCGCTCGCGGCACGGGCCAAGCGGAGAGCCTACGACGGCGCGCCGCCGGTGGTCCCCCACGCGATCGCCCAGTTCGACGCGCCCGCATGCCTGACCTGTCACGCGAACGGCGCCAAGATCGGTGACAAGATCGCGCCACAGATCAGCCACGCCCCGTACACGAGCTGCGTGCAGTGTCACGCCGCCGGAAGCGATCCACGGCCCGGCGGCACGCCACCGAAGGTCGCCGGCAACTCGTTCGTCGGCCTGCCGTCTCCCTCGGCCGGCAAGCGCGCCGAGTCGAAGGCGCCACCGACGATCCCGCACTCCACGTGGATGCGCGACCAGTGTGGCAGCTGCCACGGCCCGACCGGGCTGATGGGCATGCGCACCACCCATCCCTGGCGGCAGCAGTGCGTGCAGTGCCACGCGGCCACCATCACCGACTCGCACCCGAGCAAGAGGCTCGCTCCCCTCGGCTGGAGCGCGCCCCAGTGACCGGCAAGCCGTCGCGCCGAGACCTGTTCGGTTGGCTGCCGGGGCGCGCGCACGAGCCGGCCAAGGAGTTCTCGCTCGACGAGCTCTACGCGAAGCGCAAGGCCGCTCCCGCCCCACCGATGCCGCACTTCCGGGTCTTTCACGACGTCGAGCCGGTGAAGACCTCGTCGATCGGGACGCCGAATGCCCCGCCGATCCAGGTTCCAAGGCCGGTGGCCCGGCCGTTCGCCGGCGTCGCGCGGGTACGACCGGACGCCTGCCTCGCGTACCGTTCGTTCTGCTCGGCGTGCGCGGAGCGGTGCCCCGTGCCTGCGGCCATCGTCGTGGACGCGCTCGGTCGACCTCGGGTGGACGAGTCCCTCTGCAACGGCTGCGGCGTCTGTCTGACCGTGTGCCCCGCGCCCGTGCTGGCGTTCGAGATCGTGGAGGTGGACGGTGGATGAGATCGACGACGACGTGCCCTTGCCCCCGGTCCATGACGCCGTGCTCGACGACGCGTTCGTGGCGCGCCTCTTCGCCGACGTCGGCGCGTGCACCGAGCTGCTTTCGGTATCCACCAAGGGCGGCGCCGAGCGGCGCGCCGAGGCCCTCTCCCTGTCGCTCGAGCACGCCCATCGCGCGCTCGCCGCCGGCGCAGTCCACGGGGTCCAGCTGCGCTACCGGCACGAGGGCCGCGAGTGGTGCGACACGATCCTCCGACAGCCGGTCGGCTACAGAGTGGTGCGCATCGAGGCCCAGGGGCCCCGAGACTGACCGAAGTCATGGGCGACCGGCCGCGACGATCGCATGACCAGGACATGGCCGCGGCCGTGGTCCGTACGAGCAAGCAGCGCTCCCTCGCTCCCAAGGAGCACGGGGCCTACGCGCAGCTCGGCCTGCCGCTCCTCGCCGCGCTGCTCATGGGTCGCCCGACGCTCCTGTCGGCGCTCCTCGTCGTGGGCTTCGCGTGCGCGCTCCTCGCCCACGAGCCCGCGCTGGTCGCGGCTGGACGCCGGGGCAAGCGCGCCCGCGCCGACGACGGGGCGCGGGCCCGCCGGAACCTGCTCGCGATCGTCGGCGTCGGCGCCTCGGCGCTCGTCGTCGCGTTCGGCCTCGGCACCTCCGAGCTACGCACCCTCCTGTTCCTCCCCGCCGTGTTCGGCGCGGCGACGACGGTGCTCGTCGTGCTCGACGCCGAACGCACCAGCGTGGGCGAGCACCTCGCGGCGGCCACCTTGTCGAGCACCTGCGTCCCCGTGGCGCTGGCCGGCGGCGTCCCCACGAGAGAGGCGCTCTTCGGCTGGCTCGTGTGGGTGCTCGGCTTCTTCGCCGCCGTCAGCGCGGTGCGCGGCACGATCGCGACGCGCAAGCACGGCGCGCGTCTGTGGGCCCGCCTCACGCCCGTCCTCGCCGCGGCGGGTTCGGCCGTCGCCCTCGCGACCTTGCGCCTCTGCCCGGCGTGGGTCCCCGTCGCCGCCTCGCCGATGCTGGCGGGCGGGCTCGTCCTCGCGGCGTTTCCTCCACCCCCGCGCGCGTTGACGCGGGTCGGGTGGACCCTCGTGGTGGCGGGCCTCGCCACCACCGTCCTGGTCGTCGTTCGCCCTTGAATTCGTCCTCCTCCGAAGGAGCGCTCCATGGAACCGCGCACATTGCTGCCAATTGCTGCCATCGTCCTCTGCGCCGCACCCGCATTCGCGGACGAGCCCGCCGCGAAGCCCGAGCCGGCCAAGGTCTCGCCCGCGGAGAAGAAGCTCGGCTACTCGATCCCATGGCTGATGCGCCCCGCGCCCGCCGTCACCATCCTGCGCCTCGATGGCACTCAGGTGTTCCAGGAGGGGGGCGCCACGCAGGTCAGCGTGCTGACCGGCGCCTACCGGATCATCCCCGACGTCGCGATCCTCGCACGCGCTGCCTTCGTGCGGGTGTCGCCCGACGGCAAGGACTCGGCGACCGGCTTCTCGAACCCGCTCCTCGCGGGGGTGTTCGCCCCCGAGATCGCGCCGCACACGCGCCTGAACTTGTTCCTGGGCTTCACGTTCCCGCTCGGCTCGGGTGGCGGCAACTCCCCGGACCTGTCCAAGACCGCCGCCGTCGCGGCCGGGGTCTACGCGCGTCAGGGCATGGACAACGCTCTCTTCGCGATGAACTTCTTCGCGGCGATCGGCGGGGCTTCGATCGCCTACGTCGACCAGGGCCTGACCGCACAGGTCGACCTGACCGTCCTCGAGCTGATCCGCGCCAAGGGGTCGGACCTCGAGAAGGACGAGAAGCGCACCAACTCGATGGCGGCGCTGCACGTCGGCTACCGCGTGCTGCCGTTCCTCACGGTGAGCGCGGAGTTCCACCACCAGCGCTGGCTCTCGACCCCCACCGCCGTCGACAAGGACAGCAGCAAGCGCGCGCAGTCCACGATCGGCGCTGGCGTGCGCTTCAACCTACCGATCGACGACCACGTCCTGCGGCCAGGCCTCGCCTATTTCCAGGGCCTCGACGACCCTATGGACGGCGCGAAGATGAAGATCCTCATGCTCGACGTGCCGTTCGTGTTCTAGCGCTCACTTCGGGTCCGACACGACCCCCGCGGCCGTGGCAGGGGCGCAGCCGAGCTCGACGCTCGTGGGCCCCGTGGCGAGCCGCACGACCTTGAACTCCACGCGGCGGTTGGGCTCGGGCTTCACGTCGAGGGGGCAGTGGGCGGCGAAGCCCTTGGCGCGGAGCCGCTTGGCGTCGGCGCCCTTCTGGACGAGCCACTTCAGCACCGCGTCGGCGCGCGCCTGCGCGACCTTCGGCGACTCCTTCGCGTCACCGTGCCCCTCGATCTGCACCATCACCACCTCGGGGTGCTGGGCGAGCGTGGTGACCACCGCGTCGAGGACGGGCACCGCTGTCGCCTTCACCGTCGACGAGTCCTTGTCGAACTCCACCCGGCTCACGATCGGCGGGTTCGACGAGACGATCACCACCTTGTTCTTGTCGGGACAGCCGTCCTCGTCCTCGTACCCGTTGTACGTCTCGGGCTCGTTCGGACACTGGTCGTCCACGTCCGCGATGCCATCACCGTCGTTGTCCGGGTCGGGGCACCCGTCGTCGTCCTGGAAGCCGTCTTTGTCCTCCGGAACGCTCGGGCACTTGTCGACGACGTCCGGGATCCCGTCGCCGTCGTTGTCCGGGTCGGGGCAGCCGTCCTCGTCCTTCCAGCCGTCGAAGTCCTCGGCCTGGTCGGGACACTGATCGGCGGTGTCGACGACGTGGTCGCCGTCCCGGTCGCTCGGCGTCGGGGCCTTCGGGGGCGCGACCACCGCGGGCGTGCAGGCGGCGAGGACCAGGACGAACGCTGGCGCGAGGCGCATCGCCTGCAACGTAGCAGCCGGCCGGACTTCCGCTCACCGGACGGTGTGGAGGTCCACCCTGCCGCCGTCGCGCAGCGGCAGGCAACAGGAGTGCCCGCCCGTCGAGCGCCGCACGTGGAAGAAGTCACCGAGCCGCCGCTGACCGGTCACTCCTCGAGCGCCATCGTGCGGGGGAACAGGATGTTCGACTCGAGGTGGATGTGCTGGTGCAGGTCGGCCTCGAGCTCGGCGAGGCCCGCGTAGAGCGCCTGGAAGCTGCCGCACGCGTCCACCGGCGGCGTGTATCCGTCGCTGCGCCGCCGCAGCTCACGAAGGATCTCGCCGGTCTCCTCGTGCTCGTGGTCCATCACGTGGATCGGCCCCGCGGCGCTGTCGAGCATCATCCCCGTCCGGCCCTCGATCTTTCCGCGCACGTAGGGGAACAGGATGTTCTCCTCCTTGAACAGGTGCGCGGTCAGATCGTCGCGGAGCACCTCGAACGCCCGCCGGATCTCGACGACCTCGGGGTGTCGCTCACCGTGCACCCGCGCGACCTTCGCCGACAGGCCGTCGAGCCGCGCGAGGGCCGCTCGGGTGAACACGTGGTGGGTCTCGAGCAGGTGATCGATCAGCGCGACCAGCGGCATGTCGACGAAGTTCTCGCCCTCCTTCGCCGCCGGGGCGTCGGCGAGCGCGGCCACGAGCTCGGTGGGCGCCACCTTCGCGAGCGCGCAGGCTTCGCCCAGCGTGCGCTTGCCGCCGCAGCAGTAGTCGATGCCCGCGCGCTCGAGGACCCGCGTGGCATGCGGTGAACGCGCCGCGATGTCTCCGACCTTCTCTGCCAGCAAGTCACCCATGGGATGTTCCTCCAGGACTCACCGTGACCCACCCCGGGCACCGCCGCACTGACATCGGTCAACCCATGAGGCTGGCGAAGGAGCTCTTCCGTGCCGGTGCTCGGCGGAGATCGGCCAGCGCTGCGCGGTAGATCGCGAGCGTCTGCTCCGCGCACGCACGCCAGCGGAAGCGCTGCGCGCGCACGAGTCCCCTCGCCCGCATGGCGTCGGCGAGCCCCTCCTCCTGGGCCACCCGGCGGAGCGCGTCCGCAATCGCGCCGTCGTCCTCGGGATCGACGAGGAGCCCCGCCTCGCCCGCCACCTCGGGCATCGACGAGCGATTGGACGTGACGACCGGGCACCCCGCCGCGATCGCCTCCGCCGGAGGGTTGCCGAAGCCCTCGCACAGCGAGGGGTGGCAGAGGGCGAGCGCCCCCCAGTAGAGGGCGCGTAGCTCGACGAAGTCGAGCCCGGTGAGGAAGTGCACGCGGTGATCGAGCCCGAGCGATCGCACCAGTGGACCGAGCTCCGAGCCTGGGCGCAATCGCTGGACGAGCGCGAGGTGCGTGCTCGGGTCGTCGCGGAACGCGCGCGCGAACGAGCGGATCACCCCCGCGTGGTTCTTGTAGCCGGCGTTCTGGCCCACGGTCAGCACGTAGCGGCGCGCGCCCGGGACGAACTTCTCGCGCACCCGGGTGGCCATCGCGCGATCGTCGTCGGTCGCCATCGGGCGGAACTCCTCCGAGACCCCGAGCGGGGCGACCGTGGTGCGTCGCGCCGCCGCCGGCGAGACCCGCGCGATCGCCTCTCGACTCGCCTCGCTGATGGTCGCGATGCGCACCGACTGCGAGAGCGCGCGGCGGATCCCGTGATGGTAGTACGCCGTTTCGATGTGGCCCCACGGGCCAGGCTGCCGGCACCACGCGGCCTGCTCGAGCCACATCAGGTCCATGATCGTGGTGACTGCGGGGACCGGCAGCCCAGCGGGCAGGATGTTGAAGGTGGCGTGGAACAGCGACACCTGACGCCATTCGACGCCAAGCAGCGTGGGCATGAGCCACATGGTCACAGGGCCCGTCGCCTCGAACGGGAAGACGACTTCGCGCGCGTTGTCGGCGTGGGTCAGGCGGGCCGGCGCCTCGGGGTGCTTCACGAAGGCAAAGCGCAGATCGGGGGCGAGCGCGGGGAGATGATCGACCAGCGCCTGGACATAGGGGGCGATCCCGCTCGGACGGGTGCGGATGTAACGACAGTCGACGACGATCACGGTGTCACCTCGTGTGCCTGTGGTGCGTCGCTCGAGGGCCCTCCGTGGTCGAACGGCAACAGCGCGGTTCTTGGCACGGGGTTCGCGAGGGACAGGTTCATGCAGCTCACCTTGGACCAGGTCATCAAGTCGAGGGACGTGGAGGACCCGGTGAACCTCCACGTGCACCGATCGATCCAGCTCGTGCTCCTGCGCCCGGCCCTCGCGCTAGGTCTCACCCCGAACCAGGTGACGTTCCTCTCGGCATGCGCGGGCGTGGGCGCAGCGGCGTGCTTCGTGCGCGGCACCCCGCTGTCGATGCTCGTCGGCGCCGGGCTCCTGTTCTCGTCGGCGATCCTCGACGGCGTCGACGGGATGGTCGCCCGCATCACCAGGAAGAGCAGCGAGACCGGGCACGCGATCGACGGCGCCGCCGACTGGCTCGTCAACGTCACCACCTTCGCCGCCGCGGCCTACCACCTCGGCGAGCAGACGCGTCACCCCTGGGTCGCCGCGCTGCTCGCGCTCGCCGCGCACCTCGCGTGGATGCACCACCTGATGCTCTACGACCACCACGCGGCCACGTTCCTGCGCCACCTCACCGGCGGTCGTCACCAGGGCGGCGACCTCGAGCGCGCGCGCACTCTCGCCGAGAGACTCGCGCGCGAGCACGCCCCGCTCCACCTCCGCGTGCTGACGGCGATCTACGCCGCGCAGCTCGGCAACCGAGACCGGTTCCTGCGCCGCGTGATCGGCGCGCCTCCCCCCGAGGAGGGCGCGGCCTACGTGGAGCGGCACCGCGGCGCGATGCGCGCGTGGGCCTGGCTCGGCAACGCCCCGCACATGGACGGCATGGTGCTCGCTGCGGCCGCCGACCGCTTCGACGTCTACTTCCTCGCGCGCATCGTCGGCTTCACCGCGCTCGCGCTCTCGCTCTCGCTGCGCGCCCGCGCCCCCTCGCCGAGGACGGCGCCATGACCCCCTCGGCCGAGCGTCTGCGGCGGTTCTCGCTCCCGGCGCTGCTCGCGCTGGTCGTGGTGCTCTACCTGCCCGTGCTCGGCACCGGGCTCCTCGCCGACGACCACTACCACCGGTTCCTCGTCGAGCGCATGCCGGTCGACTTCGGCAAGACGCTCAACCTGTTCGGCCTCGTCCGCGGCCCCGAAGAGGTCGAGATCCTTCGCCGGAACGGCATCCTCCCGTGGTGGACGAGCGACGGTCTGCGCATCGATTTCTTCCGCCCCGTGCCCTCGCTCGGGCACGCCTTCGACTACGCCTTCTTCGGTGACCACCCGTGGGTCGCCCACCTGCACTCGCTGCTCGTCTACCTCGGGCTCGTCGCCGCGGTGTCCGCGCTCTACAACCGCTTCGCGTCGTCCGGCGTCGCGCTGCTCGCCACGGCCGTCTTCGCCGTCGACGACGCGCACGCGCTCTGCGTCTCCTGGATCGCCAACCGCGCCGACCTGATCGCCGCGCTGTTCCTGGTGCTCGGGCTCCTGCGCTGGCTGTCGTTCCGCGAGCACGAGCGAGCCCGCGACGGCGCCCTCGCCGCGCTGTTCTTCGCGCTCGCCATACTGTCCAAGGAGTCGAGCGTGGTGTTCCCCGGGATCCTCCTCGCCCACGCCTTGGCCTTCCGCGACCGGAGGGCGCCGCGCACCGCCCTCTTGGTCGCCTTCGCCTCGGTAGCGCTCTACGTCGCGTGGTACGCGCACGCCGGGCACGGCCCACGCTCGGCCTACTACGCCGGCGGCGGCGGCCTCGGGCACGTGGTCCAGCTCGCGACCACCTCGATCCTGTTCCACGGCGTCATCCTCGTGACCGGGATTCCCTTGCACGCGCTCGCCGCCGACCCGGTGCGACAGCAGCCCCTGGTCGCGCTCGCCCTCTTGCTCGCGACGCTGGTGTTCGTCGCCGCGGTGGTGCGCCTGCTCTGGCACGAGGCGGCCACGCGCTTCTTCGCGGGCTTCACGATCGTCACGTTGCTCTTGCTGGTCACCGGCTTCCCGGACCCGCGTCTGCTCACCCTGCCCTCGATCGGGTTCTCCTACCTCGCCGCCCGGCTCGTCGTCGAGCTGGTCTCCCGCGCGCGGCGCTCGCTCCGCATCACCGGCGTGGTGCTCGCGAGCGTGCACCTCGTGCTCGCCCCCGCGCTGGTCCAGACCTGCACCAGCGTCCTGCGCGAGCTCTCCGCGTCGCGCAACGAGCTCGAGGACGGCGTGTCGGCGGCGCTCGACAACCGGGCCGACGGCGCGGAGACCGATGTGTTCGTGCTCAACCTCCACCATCGCGAGGCGAGCGCCGTCGCGACGCTGCCCCTGGTGTTCACACAAGGCGGCGTCGATCCCACGCCACTGCTCGAGACCGACGCGCCCTACCTCGCGCGGATCGACCGCGCGTTCGCGGCGCAGCGCGTGCACCTGCACGTGCTCTCGTTCCTCGGCGACGACGTCCGCTTCACGGTGCTCGGCCCCCGCAGCTTCACGCTCGAGCCCGCCACCGGCTCGTACCTGCCCTCCCTGTTCGAGCGCCTGTACCTGACCCAGACCCGCTTCGTCGTCGGCCAGGTGGTGGTGCTGCCGGCCTACCGCGCGACCATCGAGGCCGTCGACCCCGAGGGGATCCCGACCCGCGTGCGGTTCGATCTGCCGCGCCCGCTCTCGCAGGGCTACCGCATCGTTCGCTGGGACGGCGCCCGCTACGCGCCCGTCGATGTGGGCCCTCTCGAGGGTGCAGGGCCGGCCCTCCGCGTCGCGCGCCGCCGCTAGTCGGAGGCCGCGTCGGTGTTGCGGGCGCAGTCGTAGGCCGGGCCGTTCATCCCGAGCAGGCTGAAGAACGCCGTGGTGCTCGTGTTGCGGTATGCGTAGCCCGGCAGACCTCCGCTCGCCGTGACGCAGTCGAGGAGCTCGCTGACGTTGCCCTCGAGCACGCGCCCGTCCGCGCAGGTGAGCTGCAGGGTCCCGTCGCCGCCCTGGTATGCGAGCGTGGTGCCCTCGGACACGAGGGTCACGGTCTTGCCGCTCTGGTGCACGACGAGGCACGCCCGACCGTCCTTGCTGACGGTGAAGTCACGCTGCAGCTTGTCGCCGCCGTCGACGCCGGGCTGCGGCTCGTCGAGGGCCTGGCTGCCCGTGGCGACGATCGAGCGCGCCGCGTAGTCGCAGGTGCGACCCGCGTCGTCCAGCAGACCGGGCGTCGCGAACGTGCCGCCGTCGCCCTGGCCGAGACAGACGTCGACCTTGGCCACGAACGTGCGCCAGCAGTTGGTCTGGTCGCGCACGAACGGGCAGTCGATGCGCCCGGAGTCGGCCGGGGCGCTGGACGGATCGGACGAGCACGCGAGGGCGCCCATGCCCGCCTGCCACAGGCCGACGAGGACCAGGGGCCCGGCGAGGGCACGCGCGATCGACCGGCCCGAGCTCCCAGGTAGACGGCTCACAGGGGGATGTTGCCGTGTTTCCGGGGCGGATTCGAGACCCGCTTGTCGCGGAGGAGCTCCAGGGCGCGGTGGATGCGTTGGCGCGTGACCCGCGGGTGGATCACCTCGTCCACGAACCCGAGCTCGGCGGCCTTGAAGGGGTTGGCGAACTTGTTGCGGTAGTCCTCCACGAAGGCCGCGCGCGTCTTCGCGGGATCCTCTGCCTTGGCGATCTCGTTGCGGTGGACGATGTTGACGGCGCCGTCCGGCCCCATGACCGCGATCTCCGCGGTCGGCCAGGCGAGGTTGATGTCGCCCCGCAGGTGCTTGGACGACATGACGTCGTAGGCTCCGCCGTAGGCCTTGCGGGTGATGATGGTGATCTTGGGCACCGTGGCCTCGGCGTAGGCGTAGAGCAGCTTGGCGCCGTGCTTGATGATGCCGCCGAGCTCCTGCGTCGTGCCGGGCAGGAACCCGGGCACGTCCACGAAGGTGACCACGGGGATGTTGAAGCAGTCGCAGAACCGGACGAAGCGGCCCGCCTTCATCGAGCTCGCCACGTCGAGGCACCCCGCGAGCACGGCGGGCTGGTTGGCGACGACGCCGATCGAGCGACCGCCGACGCGCGCGAACCCGATCACGATGTTGCCCGCGTAGTCGGGCTGGATCTCGAAGAAGTGGCCGTCGTCGACCAGCGGGACGATGACGTCGCGGATGTCGTACGACTTGGCCGAGTCGGTGGGGACCACGGTGTCGAGCGCCGGGACCTCGCGCTCCGCCGGATCCTTGGTGGCGTGGAACGGCGGATCTTCGTGGTTGTTGCTCGGCACGAACGAGAGCAGCTCGCGGATCTGCGCGAGGCACGATTTGTCGTCCGGCGAGGAGAGGTGGGCTACGCCCGAGCGGCCGGTGTGCGTGTGCGCGCCGCCGAGCTCCTCCTTGGTGATCTCCTCGTGGGTGACCGTCTTGATGACGTCGGGCCCCGTGATGAACATGTACGAGGTGTTCTCGACCATCAGGATGAAGTCGGTGATGGCCGGCGAGTACACCGCCCCACCCGCGCACGGCCCCAGGATCGCGCTGATCTGCGGCACGACCCCGCTCGCGAGGGTGTTGCGGAGGAAGATGTCGGCGTAGCCGGCGAGCGACTCGACACCCTCCTGGATGCGCGCGCCGCCGGAGTCGTTGAGGCCGATGACCGGCGCGCCGACCTTCATCGCGAGGTCCATGACCTTGCAGATCTTCTGGGCGAACGCGGCGCCGAGGCTGCCGCCGAACACGGTGAAGTCCTGGGCGAACACGAACACCTTGCGACCGTCGACCATGCCGTAGCCGGTGACCACGCCGTCGCCCGGCGGGCGGTCGCGCTCCATGCCGAAGTCGGTGCACCGGTGGGCGACGAACCGGTCGAGCTCCACGAACGAGCCGGGATCGAGCAAGAGATCGATGCGCTCTCGGGCGGTGAGCTTGCCCGCCTCGTGCTGCTTCTTGATGCGGGCCTCACCGCCACCGAGGAGGGCGCGGGCGTTGAGCTCGTCGAGCTTGTCGAGCCGGGGGTCGGACATGCGGCGGGCTTACTAAGGGGCGCCCGGAGCGTCGAGTGCGGACTCGCTAGAACGGCAGCTCTTCGCCGTTCGCGTGCAGGAACTTCCCGCTGGTGGACAGGTCGAGCGCGTCGATGCGCGCGAGGAGCCCCCGCGCCGCCTCGTCGGGGTCGGTGCTGCCTGCGCCGCCGGTCATGCCGGTGCGCACGAAGCCCGGGTGGAGCAGCACCACGGCGATGCCGCTCGGCGCGAGGTCCCGGGCGAGCGAGACCCCCGCCGCGTTCAACGCCGCCTTGGACATCCGGTAGCCGTAGTACCCACCCGAGCCGTTGTCGGCCATCGAGCCCATGCGGCTCGTGACGAGCGCCACCTTGCTGCCCTTCTCGAGGAGCGGCCGCAGCGCCGCGGTGAGCACGAGCGGCGCGATCGCGTTGACCTCGAGCTGGCGCCGGATGGCCGCGACGTCGATCGTGGGCAAGCTCTCGTGCGAGAGGACGCCGGCGTTCTGGATCACGACGTCGAGGCGCTGCCCTGCGAGGCGGCGGTGGAGCTCGAAGCCGGCCTCGGGCGCGGTCACGTCGAGGCCCGCCTCGACCCGGACGCCCAGCGCCGACAGCTCCGTCGACGGCTTGCGGCACACCGCCACGACCTGGTCTCCCCGCGCCGCGAGCTGCCGGCACAGCTCGAGCCCGATGCCTCGATTTCCCCCGGTGACGAGCACGCGCGCCATGCAACGGTCGTAGTGTGGGGGGCGCGGCCTGTCGTTTACTTTCCCCGGGGGAATGGGGAGCGCACCATGTGGGTTGGAGTACGCACACCATGTCCCGCGCCCTGCCCTTCCTCCTCCTCACCTCTCTGACGATCGTCTCGGTCGCGAGCGCCGACGACGGCGAGCCGCCCACGACAGGATCGGAGGGCGCGAAGGACGAGGCGCCTCCCACGGTGACCCTCGGCAAGCCGCGGCTCGTGAAGGGCGGTGCGCTGCCGAAGGGCACCGAGTCCGCGCTGCGCGCCGTGGCTCCCAAGGTCGAGGCCTGCTACCGCGACGGCATCCTGCTCGGCCACGAGGGCGAGCCGCACCTCGATCTGCGCCTCGAGCTCGTGGGCCCTGGCGTCGTGGCCTCGGCCGACGTCACGAGCTCCATCGAGGCTTCGTCCGGTCTGCGTGGCTGCGTGCGCGACGCCTTCGCCGGCGCCGCGGCCGGTGCGGTCGGCCCCGAGCCGATCGAGGTGCTCCTCTCGATCGAGATGCAGCGCACCATCCCCTCCGACCTCGTGCTCGCGGCGTCCTCGTGCAGCGCCACCTGCGACGCCGACCTGGACGAGGCCACCGTGCGCGCCGTCCGCGCCCGCGCGCAGGCGGCGGCGTTCTGCTTCAAGAAGCCCGCCGCGGCGGGCGAGGCGCCGACCCTCAAGGGGGGTCAAGTGACGGTCTCGCTGCGCATCGCCGAAGACGGCAGCGTGTGCGGTGTCGGGATCGGTGGCGACACGTGGAACCGCCCGTCGCTCACGTCGTGCATCATGCGCGAGCTCGAGAAGCCGCTCGCGGTCGGCCCCGCGGGGTGCGCCGAGGCGAGCTTCCCGCTCGTCTACAAGGGCACCTGAGTTCTGGTCGAGGACTCGCTCGTCACTTCCCCGCGAGCTTCAGGCACTTCGCGTAGGGCTCTTCGAGCGCCTTGTGGACCGAGCCGCTGATGGTCCCGCTGGCCTCGCCCTTCGAGACCACGAGCTTGAGGTCGAAGCACTTGCTGCCGTCGACGCCGGCCCAGATCAGGTTCTCGCCGTCCTTGGCGGTGGGCTCGCCGAGCACCTCGACGAGCTTCGGCTTCACCTCGGCGAGCGGCACGGGGCCCTTCACGAGGGCCTTGGCCTTGCCGATGCTCTCCTCGTTGACGCGGTCCTTCGGCGGCTCCTTCGCGGCCTCGGGCTTGGAGCAGGCAGCGAAGAGCACGCACACGACGGCGAGGCTGAGGATGCGCATGGCGGCCCAGCGTAGCCGAACAGGCTGTTAGTCTCACCTCGTGCAGGCGGGACAGGTGGGCATCGGGTTCCGGCGCGAGCTCGCCGCGGATCTCCTCGCGCACCGAGAGGCCGTCGACTTCGTCGAGGTCGTGGCCGAGAGCTGCTACGTCGACGACGACGCGCGTCGCGAGGTCCTCGCCCTGCGCGACGTCTGGCCGGTGGCGCTGCACGGGGTGAAGCTCTCGCTGGGGAGCGCGGCCGGGTTCGACGAGGAGCGGGCCGCGAAGCTCGGGGCGCTCGCGCGCGCGCTATCGGCCCCGATCGTCAGCGAGCACGTCGCGCTCACCCACGCCGGTGGGCGCGAGATCGGGCACCTCACGGCGCTGCCGTCGACCCGCGAGACCGTGCGCGTCGTCGCCCGCAACGTCGAAGCCACCCGGCGGCACCTGCCCGACGTCCCGTTCCTGCTCGAGAACGTCGCGCGCACGGTGGCCTTCGCCGACGACGCGCTCTCGGAGGGCGAGTTCTGCGCGGAGATCGCCGAGGCCACGGGCGCGCCGCTGCTGCTCGACGTGGCGAACCTCTACGCCAACGCGCGCAACGCGGGCCTCGATCCGCTCGCCGAGCTCGGGCGCTTCCCGCTCGAGCGCGTGGCGATGATCCACGTGGCCGGCGGCCTCCTCGACGGCGGCTTCTACTACGACACCCACGCCCACGCGCTGCCCGAGGACGTGCTGGTCCTCACCGCGGCGGTGCTCGCGCACACCGACGCGCCCGTGCTGATCGAGCGGGACGATCGCTTCCCTCCGTTCGCCGAGCTCGCGGCGGAGCTCGCGTCGCTGCGTGACCTCCCGCGCGGGCGCGGCCGACCAGCCCTGCCGAGGCCACCGAGCGTGATCGACGATCGCCCCGCCACCGAGCTCGCGGCCCGCCAGTCCGCCCTCGCGGCGGCGCTGGTCGACGACGCGGCGGCCCTGCTCGAGGGCGTGGTCGGGATCGAGCGCACGCGCGCCGTGCTCCTCGGAAAGCGGGTCGACGACGCCCTGCCGCTGCTCCCCCGCCTCGCGCTCCGACGGGCCGAGGTGGAGCCGCTGGTGCGCGAGAGAGTCGGTGGATGGCCACGCCCGAGGGAGCGCGTCGGGATCGCCGATGCCCTGCGCATCGGTGAGGCCTGCCGCGAGGTGCCCGCGCTCGCGGACGACGCCGCGCGCGACCTCCTGGTCCTCCGCGCTCGGTTCGTCGGGCCCGACGCGGACGGCGAGGTCCACCCGCGCCGCGGCCCCTACGTCGGTCGGGTCGCGCTGGGCGGCCGGAGCCAGTGGGTGATGAAAGGGCTCGGCAGCCGCGCGCCCGTGCGTATCCTCTCCTCCCGAGGTCAGACCCGATGAGCGAGCTGTCGATCCCGAAACCCATCTCCGAGCGGCTCGACGAGCTGTGCTCCCAGCTGAAGGCCGCGCTCGGCGACGACCTGGTCGCGCTGCTCGTGCACGGGAGCGCCGTGCGCGGCGACTACCGCAAGGAGAGCGACGTCGACCTCGTGGTGGTGCTCGCGAAGGCCGGTCGCGCGCAGCTCGACGCGCTCGCCGAGCCGCTCCACCTCGCGCGGTTCGCGGCGCGCATCGAGGCGATGATCCTCGTCGCCGACGAGATCCCGCGCGCGGCCGACGTGTTCCCCATCTTCTACGCCGACCTGCAGCGCCACCACGTGGTGCTCCACGGCAAGGACCCGTTCGCCGGGCTGGTCATCGAGGACCACCACCTGCGACTCCGCGTGGAGCAAGAGCTCCGTGAGGCGCAGATCCGCCTGCGCCGCGCGGTGACCGACGCCCGCGGCAACCAGGACGCCTTGCGCGGCGTCGTCGGCCGCAAGCTCAAGCAGGTGCGCTCGACGCTGCGAGTGCTGCTCGACCTCAAGGGCATCGCGGTGGGCGACGGGCTCGCCGAGGTCGTGGCCCAGGCCTGCGCCACCTACGACGTGGAGGGCGGGCCGCTCACCAGGCTGGCCGAGGCCCCGGGCGAGGCCCACGACGCGCTCGTCGCCCTGCTCGACCGCGCCATCGACGACGCCGACCGCATGGCCGACGCTGCCCCGGGGCCGGAGAAGGCGCCGTGATCGAGCTGCTCGAGTTCTGGCCGCTCGACCTCGCGAGCGGGCCCGCATTCCTCGGCGTCTACCTCGCGTTCATCGTCGGCTGGATCGTGGTGGTGCGGTTCGCGCGCGAGCGCTTCGCGCGCGCCTACGACGTCGCCCCGCCCACTCCGCCGAGAGCGTCCCCTGGAGGCCCCGCGTATCGCGGCGCAGCGATCGCCACCCACGTCCCACTCGCCGTCGGCTATCTCCCGCGCCCCGACGAACACTGGGCCATCGCGTACCTGCAGGGCGGCACCGCCGCCGTCGCCCAGGCGCTGCTCGCGACGGCGTTCGCCGACGGCACGCTGTCCACCGATCCGAGCCGCTCCGACTACCTCGTCTTCCGCCCGCCCCAGGGCTCCGTCGACCCCGTCGTCCAGACCTTCGACGCGAAGCTCGCGACGACGAGCACGCTGAGCCAGGGCGCCGCGCGCGTCGCCGCCCTGCAGACAGCCATCCTGTGTGGGCCAGGCCTCGAGGCCCAGCTGGCGAACGCCGGCCTTCGCCGCAGCGACGAGGTCATCGGCCGCGCGCGGGTGTTCGTGCTGCTGTTCGGCATCCCGCTGATCGCGCTCGGGCTGCTGCGCGCCATTCGCGGCGCCATGCTCGATCGCCCGATCGGCTTCCTCGTCGTCGAGATCATCGCCGCCGTGATCGTCGTCTTCGTGGTCTCGAGCGGCAGCCGCGACACCGTGCACAAGGCCACCTACCTCTCGTGGCTCTCGGCCTCCACCTACTCGCTGCGCCAGGACGTGTCCTCGGGCCGCCGCGCCGCCGGGCCCGAGGTGGGGTTGGCCGTCGCGATCGGCGGCGCCGCGGTCCTCGCGACCGCGCCGTTCTTCCTCCCGTACAACGCCGTCCTCGCCGCCTCCGCGTTCGCCAGCGTGCCGAGCTCCGATTCGGGCTCGAGCTGCTCTAGCTCGAGCTGCGGTGGGGGTGGTGGCTGCGGTGGTGGTGGCGGCTGCGGCGGCGGAGGCGGCTGCGGCGGATGACCGAGGAGCTCGTCGTCCTCGACGCCTTCGAGGACGGCCCGTTCCGGCTCGACACCCGCGACCGCACGCTCGAGGGCGCAGTCGCCGTGCGCGCGGCGCAGGCCTGTTTGCCGCTACTCGAGGGCAACGCGCTCGGGCTCCAGCTCCGGCTCGCGCGCCCCTTGCCGCTCGCACGCCCGCGCCTCGGTCGCGGGGTGGGCACCGACGACGACTTCGCGCGGCGTCACGTCGCGGCGATCCCCCGCCTGCGCGCGCAGGGCCTCGTCTCCGAGGCGTGGGCCTCGGCGTTCGCGCGCGGGCCGTTCCACGAGGCCGGCCGCACCTGGCTCTTCACCGGTCTGCTCGTGCGCGCCCCGGCGGGGCTCCTGCTGCGGGTCACCCACGCCGGCAACCGCCGCGCATTCGACGTCGGCGTCGACGAGGTGTTCGCGCACGGGGACGACGGCCTCGTGCCCCTCGTGCTGGGCCTCGACACCCCGAGCAAGACCGTGCTCCAGGGGGAGGTCGCGACCCTGCACCTGGTCGCGCCCGACCTCCCGTTCCGCACGGTCCCCCTCGCCGAAGCGCCCGCGGTGGGTCGCGCCCACGCGGAGTTCTACGACGCCGCATACTTCGCGAAGAAGAAGGCGGGCGCCGTCACGCGCAAGTACCGCCGGCTCCTTTCCGAGGAGGCCGGCGACGCCTCCGAGGCGCGGGCGGAGCTCGTCACCATCGACGGCCCCGTGGGGGCGATCGAGGCGCGACGGCTCCGCCTCTCGATGGCGTCTCCGCGCCCCGTCGAGCCCTCGAGCGGGCCCGCGGCGCGGGTGCTGCGGTTCGGCGCGCGCCTCGACTTCCAGGTCCGCTGGGACGGGCAGACGCTCTCGCTCGACTGGGATCGACCGACGCTCGATCACGGGGCGGCGGGCGTCGAGCGCGCGTTCCGCGAGCTCTACGGAGAGGCGTTCGCGACGACCCATCGCGGCGCCCTCCTGTACCTCACCAAGTATTTCACCCCGCACCCGACCGGCGAGCCGCACTTCTTCGTCAAGCCTTGGTCGTTCGTGCGCACGAGCCCCGGCCTCTCCTCCATCGTCGACGGCGCGGCGCGGCTCGGCCCCTTCGACGTGCTGCGCGGCGTGATCTCGACCGACCGCTTCCACGCGACCCCGGCGGTGTTCCGCGTGCACGGGCCCGGCACCTTCTCGATCCGCGCGGGCGAGCCGCTGGCCGACGTCGTGCCCGTGCCCCGCGCCCTCCTCGATCTGCGCGTGCGACCCCTGCCCTTTGCGCGCTAGCCTCCCCTCGTGTCGCTCGCCGCCGCCGTCGCTGCGCAGGGGTTCGCGGTGATCACCGCGCCCGATCTGGTGCGCGCAGCACCGAGCGACCCGTGGGCGGTCGCCGCGAGCCTCGCGGGCGAACCGGCGCGGATGCTCGAGCGCCAGCCGATCCGCGCGGTGAAGGGCGGTCAGACGTTCGCCTCGGGTCACGGCCCCGCGCCGCTGCACACCGACAGCCAGCTCTATCGCGGCATGCCCGCACACTGGCAGGCGCTGTTCTGCGTGCAGGCGGCGCGGCAGGGCGGCGACACGGTCCTCCTCGACACGCGCGCGGTCCTCGCGGCGACCCAAGGAACACCGCTCTTCGACGCGCTCTTCGACGTCTCGCGGCACCTGTCCTTCGTCTTCGGCAACCTCGAGGGACCGACGATCGCCCGCGCCGGCGACACGGTCGTCTTCACGGGCACCCCGCGGGTGGAGGACGACGTGGGCCGCGCGCTGGTCCCGATCTACGAGCGGCTCCCGAAGACCACCCTGAAGCTGCAGCCCGGCGAGGTGCTCGTGGTCGACAACCACCGCATGCTCCACGGTCGCACGGGCTTCGAGGGCCCCCGCATGCTCGAACGGATCCTCGTCTGGCTCACCTCGCCCGCCCCCGCCGATCCGTGGCTGTTCTCTCGTGCGCGGGCCCGCCTCGATCGCCCGCTCGATCGCGCCGACGTCGTCTTGCCCGACGAGCTCCACGCCCGAGCGATCGTCTCGGACATGCTGCGCGGCGTCCCGCCCGGCGTGCTCGCGACCCGCCACTCGCTGTCCGAGCCGCTGCTCTACGTGCTGCGCGACCGCTACGCCTGACTGCACGAATCCAGCGCGAACGCACGCCGTGGAAAGCTCGGAACTTCCGGGCCTGCGCCAGGTCGCTCGCGGCATGTCGCGCACCCTGCTCGCCACCTCGCTGCTCTTGCTCGCCGTCCCCGCCAACGCCGACACCCTGCAGGGGACCCGCTCGGACAAGATGTCCGAGCGCGCGCACGACCTCTCGATCACGCTCGCGCGCGGCTGGGCCCGGATCGTGGTCCAACGCACCTTCGAGAACGGCGGAGACAAGCACGACCAGGCGTTCGTCCAGATCACGGACATGCCCCCGGGAGCCATCGCGATCGGCTTGCGCACCCAGGGAACCAAGGGCGTCTGGTTCGACGGCGAGCTGCTCGAAGCCGAGCTCGCGGCCAAGCGGTACAGGGAGCTGACGGGGATCGGCGGCTACTACCCGAAGGATCCGGCGCTGCTCTCGTGGCGCAGCGTCGATCACCTCGCGCTGCAGGTGTTCCCCGTCGACCCCAAGGGCAAGAAGGTGGTCGAGTACACCCTGCTCGTCCCCACGCGCTACGTCGACGGCCGTGACGTGCTCGAGCTCCCCCGCATGGGCGTCACCGGGCTCGCGCCGACCTACACCGCCAAGCCCGAGAACAAGGAAGACCGCATCGAGCTCGCCGGGCTCCCGCTCAAGGGCTCCCAGCCCCTCCTCGGACCACGCACCCTCGAGCTCGTGCGGGCCGCGCCGCCGCAGCTCGGCGGCTCGTTCGCCTCGATCCCGGTCGGCAAGCGCTCGGTGCTGCACGCGCGGATCGAGGTCGCCGGCAAGCTGTCCACCGTCCCGAAGGGCGCCCATGTGGTCGTGGTGATCGACACCTCTCGTTCCGTGAACGACGGGCTCGTCAAGGCGGAGGTGGCCGCCGCGCAGGCGTTCCTGTCGCACTTTCCCGACGCCAAGGCGCAGGTCGTCACCTTCGCGCGCAAGGTGACCCCGCTCCACACGGGCTGGGTGACCGCCGCGCAGGCGAGCAAGGATCTCGGCGCGGCGAAGCTCGCCCGCAAGAACGGGAGCGCCGTCGACGACGCCTGGAAGGACGTCGCGGCACGCCTCGCCACTGCGCCGGCCGATGCGCCGCGCCGCGTGCTGGTCCTCACCGACCTGCGGACGAAGGTCGCGATCACGCCGGAGTCGCTCGGCACGTTCGAGGCGCAGAAGGGGCTCCTCCACCTCGCCGAGGTGCGGGCGGGTACCCCGGCGCTCCACCGCGTCGACCAGGGCCCCTGGGCCAAGCTCCCCCGCGCGGGCGGCGGCCTCCTGTGGTCCGCGTCGATCAGCGACGCCAAGACCGAAGAGAAGCTCCAGCACGCCACCACCGAGGAGTGGGCGCGGCCGCTGCGCATCGACAACGTGGTGGTCGAGGGCGTGGGCTTGCCGAAGGGGTTCTCGCCGCCGTCGTCGCTCGCGGAGGGCGAAGGGTTCGAGGAGACGGGGCTCGGTGCGTTCGCAACGCCCGCGATCGAGGTGCGCGGGGAGCTGTGGTCCAAGTCTCTCAAGACCGTGCTGAGTTCGAACAGCGACGAGGAGAAGCGCTCGGCGGCGCTGGCGTTCGGCGCCTCGCTGCCGCTGACCGAGCCCGAGATGATGGTCCTCGCGCTGCGCGGCCACGCGGTCTCCCCGGTCACCAGCCTGCTCGCGATCGAACCCGGCGTCCGCCCCTCCACCGAGGGCCTCGAGTGGGACAGCATCGGCGATGGCTTCGGGCTCGGAGGCCTCGGTTTGATGGGACATGGCTCCGGCGGCGGTGGAGGCTGGTCCTCGTTCGACCCGAAGGCGTGGCTCGCCGGTCAGGCCCAGAAGGCCTTCCAGAAGTGCGGCGGCGGCGTGCAGAAGGGCACGATGGACGTCGAGGTCACCCGCGACGAGATCGTCTCGCTGCGCGTCGCCCTCGACGGCGCGACCAAGGGCGATCCGTTCGCGGCGTGCGTCGAGGAGGAGATGTGGGCCGTCGAGCTGCCGCCCCAGTTCACCGCCGAGTGGGCCAACCACCGCGTGAAGATCTGAAGGGGAGTGGCTCGAGCCACGCGCGTCCCTTATGGTGAGGGGCCATGCGCCGCCTCTCCCTCGTCCTGGTCGCGCTCCTCGGTTGCGCGACGGGAGACGAGCCCGTCCCCGCCCACAGGGACGCGGCGCTCGACACGAGCTCCGACGCGCGCACCGAGACGCTGGCGGACGCGTCCGACGCCACGGCGGAGACCGACGCCGCGCTCGACACCAGCGAGGCCGCGGTCGACACGGGCCCGGAGGTCGGCCCCGCCACCTTCGTCTTCCCCGCCACGGGCGACACCAAGACCGTCAAGACCGAACCCGCCCTCTGGAACGCGGGCGACGCGATCGTGGGCACGCGCACCACCGGCCTCGCCGCGGCGACGTCGCTCACCGGCACCTGGGATCTCGCGAACAACGACCTCTCGAACGCCTGCGGCCTCCTTGGTGTCTCCGTGGGCAAGGTGCCGGTCGACGTGTCGCTCAACGGCACCGTGATCGGCTCGATCACGATCCAGAAGAGCACCGGGCTCAGCGTCCCGATCGCGTTCACGTTCCCGGCCGTCAGCGGGCCGACCTACACCCTTCGCTACGAGGTGAAGACCACCGTGACGAGCGGCTGCGGCTCCATCCAGACGGCGTTCGACGTCTCGAAGCTCACGCTGGAGTAAGCTACGCACCCCGTGATGCGTCTCCTCCTCTCCGCCCTCGCGCTCCTCACGTTCGTCGGCTGCGCCGACCGCCGCCCCGCCTGGGCCAAGCGGCCGGCCGGCGGCACGGCGGGAGACGGCACCATCGCCGGCGAGCCGCTCACCATCAAGCGGTTCGCGAGCGCGCCGGTGCTCGACGGCAAGCTCGACGACGCGATCTGGGGCACCGCGGCGATCGCCGGCCCGTTCGTCGCCCCCGGCGACGGCCGCGCCATCGACAAGTCGCCCGTCTGGGCGTTCGCGCGGCTCGGCTGGGACGACACCAAGCTCTACGTCGGGGTCGTCATCGAGGACCAGGCGCCCTTCGCCCCCTTCGCGCGCGAGGAGATCGACCCGCGGATCTGGGAGCGCTCGAGCGCGGTCGAGCTCATGGTGCAGCCCGGCGACCCGCACGACAACCGCGACTACTACGAGATCCAGGTGGACGCCGAGGGCGCCGTCTTCGACACGCGCTGGGACGACTACAACCGCCCCATCAGCGGCGGGCCCGACGAGGCGAGCAAGAAGTTCGGCCACCACGAGTGGTCGAGCAAGGTCGAGCGCGCGATCCACAAGGACAAGGGCTTCTATTCGGTCGAGCTCGCCATCCCGTGGGCGGCGTTCGACCACGCGCGCACCGCCGTGCCGCCCAAGGCCGGCGACGTCTGGCGGCTCAACCTCTACTCGTTCCGCGACGGCCAGCGGCAGGCGCTCGCCTGGTCGCCGATCCGCGGCGAGGGCAACTTCCACCGCGCCTCGCGCTTCGGTCGCATCAAGCTCGAGGGCTGAGTGTCCCGCTGGTTCGGCGTCCTCGGACTCGCCTCGCTCGTCGGGGCCTTCGGTGGGGCGTGCGGTCCGAGCCGCGTGAAGACCGGGACCGCGCCCGGGGCGAAGGCGCTGGTCAGCAACGTCCTGCGTATGGACTACGCGGGCAGCGCCGCCTGCGCGCCGTGCCACGCCGACCTCCACGACTCGTGGATGAAGTCGCCGATGCACCGCATGACCCGGCTCCTGCCCGAGGCCGCGATCACCGCGCCGTTCGACGGCCGCGCGCTCGAGTTCAAGGGTGACAAGGCCACGCTGCAGACCCTCGCCGGCAAGCGCTACGTGCGCATCGTCTCTAGCTACGGCAAGGCCCCGAAGGACCGGCTCTACCAGGTGACCAAGGTGATCGGCGGACGCATCCGCGAGGACTTCGCGGGCATCGAGGTCGACCTCGACTCGCACGCGATCGTGGGCACCGCCGACAAGATCCTCCCCATCTCGTACATGCGGCGCACCGGGGCGCTGCGGTACAAGGGCTACTCGGTGATGGAGCACGAGCGGCCCGCGCTCGCCGCCAACGGCGACTGGCGCGCTCGGTGCATCTTCTGCCACAACACCGCGCCCTATCTGGACGTGATGTTGCAGGGCTTCGCGGGCTTCGCGTCGCCACCCTACCAGGGCGCACTCGTCGACGCCCTCTTGCCCGCCGCGCGCCGCTCCACGTTCACCGTCACCGACCCCGAGGCCTTCGGCTCGGCCCTGCACGCCGAGGTGCGCGCGATCGACGCGCCGGCCGGGGTGCACGTCGCCCGCGGCAAGACGGTCGCCGACCAGGTCGGCCGCGCCATCGACGGCATCCGCGCCCGCGTCGGCGAGCAACACCTCGTGGAGGTGGGCCTCGGCTGCGAGGTCTGTCACCTCGGGAGCCGTGCCCACACCGAGGCCCCTGCGATCAAGCCGTCGTTCGTCCCGACCCACCCGTCGTTCACGGTCAAGGCGCCGGCCGGCGACCCGAAGGCGCAGGCGATCAACCGCGCCTGCGCGCGCTGCCACCAGGTGCTGTTCTCGGGCTACCCGCACACCTGGGAGGGCGGCCTCCGCAACAAGGAGCCGGGCGGCTCGCACATCAACTCCGGCGAGGCGCGCGACTTCCTGCTCGGCGGCTGCACCACCGCCCTCGCGTGCACCGCGTGTCACGATCCGCACGTCGGCGACGACCGCGCGCGACTCACCAAGCTCGAGGGGGTCGCGGGCGACGCGGTCTGCACGCGCTGTCACGGCAAATACGCGGGCGCCGCCGCCCTCGCGCACACCCACCACCCCGAAGGGTCCACCGGCGCCCGCTGCTTCGGGTGCCACCTGCCGAAGAAGAACATGGCGCTCGACGGCGGGCTCACCCGCTATCACCGCATCGGGCGCCCCAACGACCCGGTGCGGGTGCTCCGCGATCGTCCGCTCGAGTGCGCGCTCTGCCACGTCGACAAGTCCCCGCGCTTCCTCGTCGAGACGATGGAGAGCTGGTGGGGAGGCAAGTTCGACCGGGCGGAGCTCAAGGCGCTCTACGGCGACCTCGAGGGCGACGTGCTCCTCGCCACGCTCTCGCTCGGCAAGCCGCACGAACAAGCGGTGGCGGCGGTGCTGGTGGGCGAGAAGAAGCGCCGCAGCGCCGTGCCGTTCCTCTTGCCGGTGCTCGTGAGCCCTTTCCCGCTCGTGCGCTACTTCGCGCTCGATGCGCTCGAGGCGATCCTCGGTGGCCCGAGTGGCGTCGACCTGCACCAGACCAACGCCGCCATCGCCAAGCAGGCGCATGGCTGGGTGCTCGGCAAGGGGTTCACCCTCGCCCCGTGAACCGTGCGTGCACCTTGCCGACGAGCGCCGCCACCTTGGCGCCCAGCTCGCCGTCCTTGGGCACGAAGTGCGCGATGCCGAGCTGACCGAGCAGCGCGACGTCGGTCGGCTGGGCCCCGGCGCTCGTCGCGATCACCGTGCACCCCTCCATCACCCGCATGCCGTGGAGGTGCATGCACAGCTCGACCCCGTTCATGCGCGGCATGTGCAGGTCGACCACCACCACATCGGGCGGATCGGCGGCCACGGCCGAGAGCGCCTGCTCCCCGTCCCCCGCGAGCCGCACCGACACGCCGGGCGCGGCCTGCTTGACCCGCGCCGCCAGGAGCCGTGCGATCGCGAGGTCGTCGTCGACGATCAGCGCGCGGAGGGGCCGGGTCGGGGGTGCCGGCGCCTCGGCGAGCTTCAGCGCGCGCAGCCGGTGGGCGACGCCGTCCATCGACGTGGGGCGGGCGCCGGGCTCCTTCTCGAGCAGCTCCATGATGAGCTTGGCCAGCGCCGGCGGCACGTCCGGTCGGGCCCCCGCCATGGGCGGCGGAATCGACGCGAGGTGCTGGTGGAGGATCTTGCCCACACCGTCGCTCTGGAACGGGCGCTTGCCCGCGAGCAACTCGTAGGCGAGCACGCCGAACGCATAGAGATCGACCAGGTACGCCTGACCGGGCTCGACGTCGGCGGAGATGGTCTCCGGCGCCATGTAGGCCGCGGTGCCGCTGAAGGTGTTGCTGCGCGCGGCGCGCTCGGGGGTGAACACCCCGAAGTCCATGAGCACCACCCGCTGACCGACGGCCAGCATCACGTTCGCAGGCTTCACGTCGCGGTGGGCGAGCCCCGCGCGATGGACGGCGGCGAGCGCCTCGGCGAGCGGGAGCAGGATCTCGAGCGCCTCTCCGATGCCGAGCGGGTGCCCGGCTTCCCTGCGCCGCACGAGGTGGGTGGCCAGATCGAGCCCGTAGAGCCGCTCCATCACGAGGAACGCGATGCCTTCGTGGATGCCGAAGGCGTGGACCGTCACCATCCCCGGGTGGCGGACTGCAGCCAGGGCCTGGGCCTCTCGACGCAAGAGCTGGTGCTCGAGGTTCGGATGGCTCGCCTTGAGCGCCACGCGCCGGTTGAGATCGCGATCGTGGGCCTCGAAGACGCTCCCCATGCCCCCGGTGCCGATCAGCGCCCGGAGCTCGTAGTTGCCGGCGACGACGTCTCCCACCTCGAGGGGTACGACCACCTCCTCGGCGGGACCATCGGGTTTGGGGAGGGTGACGGCGTCGGACACGCAGGGAGCAGTTTACAGTCTGAGCCCGGCCAGCCGTAGAGTAAGCTCGGGGAATGAGCGACGGTCCCGGAAGCAAGCCCAGCTTCAAGGAGACACGCGTCGTGGAAGCTCGCCGCAAGGACGAGCAGGCCCGCGACCGGCCGATCCTCACCGTCACCACGGGCCAGGAGGTCGGCCGCGTCTATTCGCTGGGCGATCAAGAGGTGGTCTCCATCGGCCGGGTCGACACCTGCGACATCCGCCTCGACGACGACAGCCTCTCCCGCGAGCACGCGCGCATCGCCACCATCGGCGACTCGATCCTCCTGCAGGACCGCGACAGCACCAACGGCAGCTTCGTCAACGACGAGCGGGTCAAGAAGGTGCGCGTCCTCGAGGACGGCGATCGCCTCACGTTCGGCGAGGGCAAGACCGTGCTGCGCTTCGCGCTCGTCACCCGGGTCGAGGAGGCCCAGCTGCGCGAGGTGTGGGAGTCCACCCAGAAAGACGGCCTCACCGGCCTCTTCAACCGCAAGCACCTCGAGGAGCTGCTCGACCTCGAGATCGCGCGCTCGGCCGGCGGCGGCGGCGATCTCTCGGTCGTCATGATCGACATCGACCACTTCAAGAAGGTCAACGACAACCACGGCCACCCGGCGGGCGACGCCGTCCTCCGCGAGGTCGCGCGCCGCATCGGCAAGGCCGTCCGCGCGGGAGACGCCGCGGCACGCTACGGCGGCGAAGAGATGACCCTGGTCCTGCGGGCCGACCCCACCGAGGCGCTCGGACTCGCCGAGCGGGTGCGCGAGTCCATCGCGGTGGCGCCCGTCGTCGTCGGCCAGGGCACGCTCCTCTCGGTCACGGCGAGCTGCGGCGTCGCGTCGCTCTCCGAGTGCACCCCGGCCGACAAGCCCACGCTGATGGGTCGCGCCGATGCGCGCCTGTACACCGCGAAGCAGAGCGGACGGAACCGGGTGGTGGGTACTGGCTGAGACGGGCCTGGTTGGTAGAGTGCGCTCCCTCATGCGCTTCTCCTGGGTGTGGGTCGTGGTCGGGCTGTCGGCGAGCGGGTGCGCCGTCGGCGGCGAGGACGTCGATGGCGATGGCGACGGCGGCCTCCCCCGGAAGGACTCGGGCCCGACGGACTCCGCCTCCGACACGGCGATCAAGGACACAGGTACGAGCTCCGACACGGGCTCCTCGCTCGACACGGGCAGCGCGACCGACAGCGGCTCCTCGCTCGACACGGGCAGCGCGACCGACACGGGCACGCCCGACACCGGCAGCGACACCGGCACCACCGCGTGCAGCACCCTCGGCGCCGCCGAGTGCAAGGCGAGCGCCGAGGTGCTCGCCGCCATCAGCGGTGACACGGGCAGCCCTTCGGCCACGCGCACCGGCTCCGATGCCGCGTTCTTCCGCGTGACCATCACCGAGGACGACTCGGCGCTCCTCTCGAGCAAGGACCTCAAGGTCCGCATCACGCTCGACTCGCCCGCCGGCGAGAACTTCGATCTCTACGTGTACAAGGGCAAGGCCAAGGGCGACGGCGGCGCGGTCGAGTGTGCGACCGTCACCAAGTCGTCCACCACGACCGGCAGCGACGTCGTCACCCTCAGCTGGAACGACAACCGCCCCATCGGCGGCTTCGACGACTCCACGCCGTTGAGCATCGAGGTCCGCCCCACCGGCACCACCTGCGACCCGAGCCTCACGTGGACCCTCAAGATCGAGGGCAACAAGTGAACGCAGCGCCGCAGGCGCGGAGCGGCGGCACGTAGGGCGAACAAAGCGCCGGGGTACTCCCCCGGGTGAGCCCGAAATGTGACGTCGCGCAGCGCCGCAGGCGCGGAGCGGCGGCACGTAGGGCGAACAAAGCAAATTGGGTCGTAAGCCCGGGAGTCGAACCCGGCATTTCCTCCACTCGCCCTGGGGGGCGCCGCGCCCGCGGCCTTTTCGGTGGAGCCTACGACTCACCCAGGCTCTCGCACGAACCGCGCCAACGGGCCAAGTGCTCGACACCCTGGATCCGACGCGGCATTTCAGGGCTGGAAACGCCAAGTTGGTGACGGCTTTCGCGACAAGGTTGTCAGGGCGCAGGTCACTTTTTATGGTGGGCGAACATGTCGTCCTTGCGCCCCGGCGATGTTCTCTCCTTTTCCTCTGGATTCCAGCAGCGTGGCCCGCACGGTTTTCGCGTCCTGCGCAACGAGAAGGGGGGGCTGCTCAACCTCCTCAAGACGCGGTGGCCCCAGCTCCTCGAGCCCTTCGAGGGGCGCACGCCGATGGTCATCAACGCCTACCCGGCGTGCATCGGGCGCTTCGAGTTCGCGGTGGTCGTCGATTCGTACCTGAGCGGCTCGATCGTCTCGCGGGCGTTGATGCTGGCCGAGCTCGAGAAGCTGCCGGTGATGCTGGTCGGCCAGCCGCTCTTCGTCGCCGACGCCATCTTCCGCCACCTCGATCGCGGCCTCGTGCTGCCCGACACCATCCTCATCGGCGTCGGTGGCTACGCGCTCCCCCGTTCGCTCGAGGCGGCCATGCTCGGCGCGCTGCGCGAGAAGTGCCGCAACGTGCACGTGTTCCAGGGCTACGGCGTGGCCGAGGTCGACGCGGGCGTGCTGGTCGGTGTCGATCGCAACGACAAGGGCGAGGTGATCTGGCACCGCCGCGACGACGCCGTCGAGGTGTCGATCGATGCCCAGAACAAGCTCTTCCTGTCACTCCGCGCGGCCGACGGGAGCTACGTGATGGAGCGCTTCCCGACCGGCGACAACGCGCGCTGGGAGGGGCAAGGCATCGTCATGTGGAACGAAGAGGCGCGCCTCAACCCGGCCGTCCTGCGCCTCCTCGACGGCTGGTCCGCCGACGACTGGCGACGCCGCACCGGCTACGTCAACGTGGGCGCCGCCACGCGCATCCAGCTCCGGCGCCGCGTCGAGAAGAAGGTGCCACAGGAGCTCGAGCACTGGGATTACGCCAAGCAGTACGGCTTCTCGTGGCTGTGGAAGCCGAACTGGGGCAAGGGTCCCGACCTGCGCGCCACGGTCAGCGCGCTCGACAACCCCGTCGCGGCCGACCTGCTCAAGAACCTGCCGAAGAAGTGAAGCCGAGAGCCGCAGAAAGGGGAGGCCCCTACTTGCGGCTGCCGAACGGGTCGTCGGCCGGGTTCGGCTTGCCCGTGCCCGTGGGCTTGTAGGTCGGAACGACCGGGGGCTTCTTGGCGCTCGCGCTCGCGCTCGCCGCGGCGGAGTCCGACGCCGACGGTGCCGGGGTCGTGGCCGCCATGGTGGCCACGGGCTGCGCCGACGTGGACGCGGTCGCCACCGGCTTCTCCACGGGCTTGTCCGGCTTGGGCGCGGCCGCGGCCGCCGGGTCCTTGTCCGGCTTGTTCCCACCTCGCGAGAGCGCGATCGCACCGACGCCCACGAGCGCGAGGAGCGAGATGCCAGCGATGAGCGGGAGCTTGCTCCTGGGCTGCGACTGCACGGTGGCGGGCACCGCCGCGTCGCCCGTCTGCCCGAGCGTGACCGCCGGCGAGGTGTGGATCGCGTCCTTGGTGGGCCGCTGACCGTTCTTCTCGTGGAGGTTCTGGGCGACCATCGGCCGCGTGCGGAGCGCGTCGTACTTGCCGGTGCCCTCGCGCTGGCCAGCCTCGCCCGCGGGCGCGGCGATGCGCGCGATGCGACCGGCCTGCGCCTGCGCCTCGAGCGTGCCGAGCAGATCGGCGAGATCGGTCGCGAGCTCGGAGATCGTCTGGTAGCGATCGGCCGGGTTCTTCTTGAGGCACTTGGCGACGATGTGCTCGAGCGCCTCGGGCGCGTCGGGCACCATCGAGCGCACGAGCGGCGCGTCGTTCTCGAGGACGAGGGCGCAGAGCTCCACCATCGTCTCGGCGATGAACGGGATCTCGCCGACCACTAGCTCGTACAGCGAGACGCCCATCGACCATACGTCGGAGCGCGCGTCGACCTTGCGGGCCGAGCGCATCTGCTCGGGCGACATGTAGACCGGCGAGCCGACCGTGGTCTGCGTGCGGGTCAGCGCCTGGTCGCCCTCGATGACCTTGGAGATGCCGAAGTCGAGGACCTTCACGCAGGGCGAACCGTCGGGCGCCTTGGTGAGGAACATGTTCGCGGGCTTGAGATCGCGGTGGACGATGCCGTACGAGTGCGCCTCCGCGAGGGCCTCGCAGGCCTGGAGCACGTAGTGGCAGGCCTCGTCCCAGTTCAGGCGGCCGCGCTCCTCGAGCACCCCCGAGAGGTCCTTGCCCTCGAGGAACTCCATCACCATGTACGGCGAGCCAGGCGCGGGGCTGTCGGCGTCGAGCGTGCCGACGTCGACCACGCGCGCGACGTGCGCGCTCTTGATCTTCACCGCGGCCTGGGCCTCGCGGAGGAAGCGGGCCACGTGCGACTCGGACTGGGTGATCTGCGGCAGCAAGAACTTGAGGGCGACCTTGTCCTTGAGCTGGAGGTGCGTGGCCGCGACCACGACGCCCATCCCGCCGACGCCGAGCACGCGGTCGACCTGGTACTTGCCCGCGAGCACGTCACCGGCCTGGACAGGGGCGATGTTGGCTTGGTCGCTCATGCGCGCTTTCTCGAGGCTAACATGCAAGGCTTCCGGTGTCCGGTGTCCGTCCCTACGACCGCGCCCCATGCGGGGTTAAGGGGGAAGCCGACCTACATCGTCCTACTCTTGGTAGGACGGGCCGGTTCTCCGTTACTCTGCGTTGGTGAGCATCGAGATCCGACAGGCCCGCAAGGAAGACGCTGAGGAAATCGTCGACATCTGGCAGCAGGGGCTGTCCATCGCGATGGGTTATCCACCTCCTCCGGGGGACTACGTTCGCTCCTTCGGGCAGCGGCTCGCCGAGCAGGACGACGTCTTCAAGTTCTTCGTCGCGGTCGACGGTCACGACGTCGTGGGCTGGGTGTCGCTCACCCCGTTCCGCGCGAACCCTCTGGTGCGCGAGCTCATGGCCGAGCTCTCGGCGTACGTGCGCACCGCCCGTGCGCGTGGCGGCGTGGCCAAGCAACTGCTGGATCACACGTTCGCGCACGCACGACGGACCAAGCTCCAGTACATCATGGCGTTCATCTCGAGCGCGAACCGCGTGGCGCTGATCACGGCCGCCCAGCAAGGCTTCAAGCAGGTGGGCACGCTGCCGCAGAGCCCCAAGGGGACCCCGCAGCCGCCGCTCACCTACCTGACGTACGTCGTGGCGAAAGAGGACTAGCCCTCCGCGACTCGCCACTCAGTTCGGGAGCAAGCGGATCGTCGTCAGCGAGTGCGGCTCGATGATGACGGAGTTGCTGCCCGCGACGACGCCGCCGAGCACCGAGGGCAGGCTCTTGACCACGTAGGTGCCGGCCTTGAGGTTCCAGAAGCCGCCGAGGCCACCGGTGGTGCCCTTGTCGTCCGTCTCGGTGGTGGGCGCCGGTACGCCGTCCGCGAAGTAGAACTGCGCGGCGCCCGAGTCCGGCGCGGGCTCGACCGCGAACTTCACCTTGCCGGCGGGGTAGTCGCCGCAGTCGGTCGCCTGCACGGCGATCTGGCCGCGGTCGTCGGCGGCCGCGAGCTTGAAGCTCTGGAGCAGGCCGGCCTTCGGGTCCTCGAGGGTGGGCACCGTGAGGACGGCCAGCGGGAACGAGCGCGAGTCCGCGAGAGGGCGCGAGAAGTACCAGAGGTAGGGCACGTAGCCCGGGCCGGTGACGCGCAGATAGCCGTTGAAGCCCTTGCTGCCAGAGTCGAGCGGGATCTCCACCTTGGTGATGCCGTCGGTCGGGCTCGTCACCTCGGCGAGCTTCACCGAGCAGGCCTTGTCCGTCTTGGTGCCGCAGGCGAGGACCTTCATCGGGATCGCCGCGCCCTTGTCGTCGACCGGCGCCTTGCCCGTGACGAAGTCGACGATGATCGCGGTGATGGTGATCTTGGTGACCGTCGCCGGGCCCTGCACGACCTTGCCGATGCACGACCAGTCGGCGCCGGGGGCGACTTCGGCGCCCGTGTCGCTCGGCGTGGAGTTGCGCTGGGTGTCCTCGATGCCGAGCACCGCGGTGCAGGCGGCGCCGAACAACCCGAGGGTGGCGAACCCGGCGAAGGGGAGGAGTCGGCGGGCCATCAGAAGTTGCCTCCGAGCGAGAAGCCGACGGTCGTGGGCCCGACGGCGGGCGCCACGTGGAGCGAAGCGGTGGGGGGCGCGTCCTTCTTCGGCGCCGAGGGCGCGACGACGACCAGCACGATGCCGGCCGCGAGCGCGACGCCGCCGACGACGAACCCGATGGTGGAGAAGTTCCCGTACTTCTTCGCGTCCTGCGTGAGCGTGTAGGCCTCGTCGGTCTTGCACTGGTTGTTGGGGCAGTCGGCCTTGCCCTTGTCCCACTTGGACTTGGCGGTGAGGCCGAACACGCTGCCGACGACGATGCCACCGACGCCGACCGCGGCCAGCGTGAAGCCGGCGGCGCGCATGCCGCTGCCGTTGCTCGGCGGCGGCCCGGGCGGTGGGGTCTCGGTCGGCACCGTCGAGGCGCTGCTCGTGGGGGCGACCGTGGCGGTGGTGCTCGGAGCCCCCGTCACCGAGGTGGAGGGCGCCGGCGCCGCGTCGTTCTCGAGGGCGGGGATCTTCACGTCCACCGTAGCGCCCGGTTTGTCGAGCGTGACCTTGGTCGAGTAGGCCACCTTGCCGGGCGCCTTGGCCTCGATGCGGTGCTCCCCCGGGTCGGTCGCGAGGGCGATGCCATAGGTGTTCGGATCGATCGGCTCGCCGTCGCGCAGCACGGTCACCGAAGCCCCGGGCTCGACCACGATGTTGAGCCGCATGAGCTTGGGCTCGAGGAGCGCGGCGCGCTCGTTGGCGGCCTTTTCGCGCTTCTGGTCGTTGTCCTTCTTGGCGAGCTGGGCGACCTCGCGGTACTCGCCCCACGCCGAGGCGGTCTTGCCCTCTTTCTCGTGGCACTCGGCGAGCTTGCCGAGGGTGCCGATCGAGGGGTCCATCTTCTGGCTGGCCGCGAAGAGCGGGCAGGCGTCGGAGAACTTCTTGTCGGCCATGAGCTTCAGGCCCTTCTGGAACAGCTCCTCGGCCTGGGCGGCCTTGTCGCCAGCAGCGAAGGCGGGGAGCGAGAAGGTGCCGAGCGAGACGGTACCGAGGAACGACAGAGCGCCCGGCAGGCCGAGGGCCACACCGAGCGCTGCCGCTCGCCGAAGCGAAGTGTTGCGGATCATGGGATTGCGCCAGCGTATCAAATTCCTGGCGCAATTTCCCAGTTCTCTTGGCTGTTGCGGCCGGTTGTGGAAGCGGCCGCCGTTCACTGCGTTCGCCTCCGGCTCGCTCCGTTCACTTCTTCTTTGGCGTCGGGTGCTTCGGGGCGGCCGGCGCGGCGCCCGCCTTGCCCTTGCCCTTCTTGGCGAGGCCCTTGTCGTGGGCGAGGACGATCTCGAGGGTGTCACCCTTGGCCTTGACCTGGAACGCCGGGGGCGAGTCCTTGAAGGCGATGGTGAGCTCGGCGCCTCCGGGCTGGTTGACGACCTTGGCCGAGCCGATACGCGGATCCTTGGCGGCGAGCGGGCCGGCGGCCTCGAGCGACTTGCGGTTCGGGATGGTGACCACGAAGCCGTTGGGCATGTTCATGCCCTTGATCTCGGAGGCGGGACCGTCGAGCTTGAGCACCATCTTGGTGCCCTTCTTGACGGCCGGGGTGCCGAAGGGGTTCGGGTTGCCCTTCGCGTCGACGCCGGTCGACTCGCCGACCAGCGAGGCGGTGGCGCCCGACGGCGCGGCGGCCGCGACGGCCGGGATCTCGGGGGTGATGCTGGTGGCCGGGGCGGGCGCGGTCATCGGTGCGCTCGACGGCGCGAGCTCGGGCGCCGGCGCCGAGGCGATGGGGGCGTGGTGCGCTGGCTTCTTGAACGCGAGCACACCGAGGAGCAGCGCGACGCCGACGCCGGCGCCCACCGCGATCTTGCGCCGCAGCGCGACCTTCTTGTTGTCGATCTCTTCCATCGCTCCGTCCTCGTTCTCCCCGGAAATGTCCCGCGACGCGCCTTGGGGGCGGAGCGTTCGCCTCGTCTTCTCCGTCGCGACCGTGGCGGTCATCCGGCGGCCTTCTTTGTCTTCTTCGGCGCGGTCGCCCTTCTTGCGCAGCAACGCGACCGTCGTTCCGAGGCGCGAGAAGGTCTTCGTCGCGAACGACGACACCCCCACCCAGGCGCTCTTCATCGTGTCCTTCATACGGTGGCCGCCGTCCTCCTCCGCGACAGGCATCGCCTGCCGCTGTTGCTCGCTGCTGCGGGGCGCGGCGGCGACGGTCTCGGGCTCGGCAGACGGGCTCTCGGCGGGGACGTGGGCATCGTTCGACATGGCAGCCTTCTCGGTTGGGCGCCCGTCGATGCGGGCGGGGTCGACCTCGTAACGGAGCTTCACCACGAGCCGCGGGACCTTCGTCTCGGGCTCGATCTCGCAGGCGACGCCGTCGACGAACGCGGGGCGCCGGGCTGCGGAGGACTTGTCCTCGAGCTCGACGCGCGCGCCGAGGCGCAACATCTTGAGCTCGCTGCCGACCAGCGCGGCGTGCGCGTCGGATCGCTCGAGGGCCGCGCGCATCGGCGACGGCATGCCCTCGATGTGGATGCGGACCGGCGCGAACGGGCGGTCGGCCGCGCGGAACGTGGGCTCCACCGCGGACTCCGAGGGCCCGTCGGTGATGCTCACGATCTGGCGGATGGCCTCGGCGTCGCCGTCGGCGAGCTCGGCGAACCGCACGCCGAACTCGGCGCCGCCATCGGCGTCCTCGGTCCACACGACCTCGCCCTTGGCGTAGACCGGGTGCCCGCCACCGTCGCCCTCGAACCGGAACGTCAGCGCGGTGCCGACGGCGGGGACGAACGCGGTGCGCAGGTGCATGCCAGTCGCGGAGAGATCGACGCTCTCGGCCTCGAACGCGGCCCCGTCGGGGGCGGCGATCTCGACGAGCGCCTCGAAGGGGACCCGGGCGTGCGGGCTCCGACGGTCGGTGTTCTCGGTCATGGTCTGCGCCTTATCGGAGGTCGGCGAGACTGGCCAAGAATCGTGTCAAGGGAAAAGGCACCCACGTTCTTCGAGGACCGGAGGAGTTCTGCTACGAGTGGGGCGTGCCGGTGACCCTCGTCGTCAAGGCCGAGGGCGTCTCGCTCCGGGCGGTGACCTTCGACGGACCGCGGGTCGTCCTCGGCCGCAGCGCTTCGTGCGATCTGCGCTTGCCCGACGCGAGCGTGTCCGCGCGCCACGCCTCGATCCGCGCGCAGAACGCGGTCTGGGTGCTGGTGGACGAGGGGTCGACCAACGGCACGTTCCTGAACGGCGAGCGCCTCGCGGTGCAGTCGGCGCGCAAGATCGAGACGGGCGATCGCGTCGTGCTCGGCCGCATGCAGCTCGAGGTCAAGCTCGGCGCCGCGCGCGCCTCGACCGCGGAGGAGACGCGCGAGATCGCGCTCGCGATGGTGGCGCGCGCGGTGGACGGCGACGCCGCGACGATCTGCGTCGAGGAGGGGCCTGATCGTGGAGCTTCCCTCGCCCTCGGCGCCGAGCCGAAGACGATCGGTCGCGACCCGCGGTGCGCGCTGCGGCTGTCGGACCGCGCCGTCTCTCCGATCGCGCTCGAGGTGTCGGCCGAGCAGGGGCGCGTGCGCGTGCGCGCGTGCGACGACCGCACGATCGCGAAGCTCGGCGTGCGCGACCTCGGGCCGACGCCGCTGCCCTGGGCCGACGGCGCGGCGCTGGTCGTCGGTGAGACCCGCCTCGTGCTGAGCGATCCGATCGCGCGCGCCCTCGACGCGAGCGCGGAGCTGCCCGACGAGAAGGTGGCGCCGGCGCCGATCGAGGAGACGCCGCCACCGCCGGTCGTGGAGGTCGCGCCCGCCGCGGAGCCGAACGCGCTGCCGGAGGAGCCCGTAGCGGCTCCGCCCCGGCCGACGCACGATCGACGCCGCAGCTACCGCGGAGCGAGCCGCGCGCTCGAGGTGCTCGCGCTGATCGTCGGCCTCCTGGTGCTCGGGGGCAGCGTGATGGGGCTGCTGTGGCTGTTGAAGAAGTGAACGCAGCGAGCCGCCACAAGTGAACGCCTGTGTAGTCCCTGGACCTGGTAACCGGCCCGTTACCCAACCGCGCGACGCTCTCCGAAGTGCGTCTCCTCCTCCAGCACTACACGCGGTACGGCTACCCCGAACCGGCGCTGCTCGGTCCCCACGTCGTGCGGCTCAAGCCCGCGCACCACACCAAGGCGAAGGTCCTCTCGTACGCGCTGCGCGTCGAGCAGCCGCACCGGGTGCACTGGCAGCACGACCCGTGGGGCAACGAGCTCGCGCGGCTCACCTTCCTCGACGACGTCGGCCTCGAGAGCCTCGATCTGCTGGTCGAGATCGCGCTCGAGATCCGGCCGGTCAACCCGTTCGACTTCTACGTCGAGCCGCGGTGCGCGGAGCTGCCGTTCGAGTATCCGGACGACCTGCGCCGCGAGCTCGCGCCGTTCTTCGCCGTCGACGACCCGGCGTACGCGCGCGCCGATCGGTTCGCCGAGTTCACGGGGTCGCTGCCGAAGGGCGGCAACACGATCGACTACCTCGTCGAGCTCAATCGCCGGGTGAAGGAGGAGGTCCGCTACGTCATCCGCGAGGAGCCCGGCACGTTCACCCCCGAGCAGACCCTGACCGAGAAGCGCGGGAGCTGCCGAGACTCGGCGGCGCTGCTCGTCGCGGCCCTGCGCGCCCGCGGGCTCGCGGCGCGATTCGTGAGTGGTTACCTCGTGCAGCTCGCCGACGAGGGCATGCTGCCCGATCAGCCGCGCGGGGTCGGACGCGACGTCGTCGACCTGCACGCGTGGGCCGAGGTGTTCCTCCCGGGCGCCGGGTGGATCGGGCTCGACGGCACGAGCGGCCTGCTCTGCGGCGAGGGGCACGTGCCGCTCGCGTGCACGGCCACCCCGGCGCTCGCGGCACCCGTCGACGGCACCACCACGGTGCTCTCCGACGACTTCCGGTTCGAGATGCGCATCGGACGCGTGGGTCACGAGCCGACCCCCACGACGCCCTACGCGGAGGAGACCTGGAACCAGCTGCTCGCGGCCGGCGACGCCATCGACGCGCGCCTCCGGGAGCACGACGTCGTGCTCACCATGGGCGGCGAGCCCACCTTCAACGCGCGCGACGACGTCGACCTGCCCGAGTGGCTCGGAGAGGCGCTCGGTCCGAGCAAGTGGCGGCACGGGCTCGCGCTCGCGCAGGCGCTCCTCGAGCGGCGCGCGAAGGGCGGCGTGCTCGTGCACCGTACGGGCAAGTGGTACCCGGGCGAGAGCCTCCCGCGCTGGGCGCTCGACATCGTCGCGCGCCGTGATGGGGCGCCGATCTGGTCGAGGCCGCAGGGCGTGCTCGCGAGCCCGACCGGGCAGGACGCGCAGAGGCTCGCCGAGGCTCTCGCGAAGCGGCTCGATCTCGACGGCGTACACCCCGCGTACGAGGACCCGTGGCCGCACACCCTCGACGAGCAGCGGCTCCCGGTCGACGTCGATCCGCTCGCGCTCGACCTCGACAGCGGGGAGGAGCGGCGACGCCTCGCGCACGTGCTCTCGCGCGGCCTCGGTCGCCCCGTCGGCTTCGTGCTGCCGCTCGGCCGGACCGCCGCGGGGTGGGTGACCGAACGGTGGAAGTTCCGCCGCGATCACCTGTTCCTCTTGCCGGGCGACAGCCCGATCGGGCTGCGGTTGCCGCTCGGGAGCCTCGCCGCGGTCGCGGTGCCCGAGCCGCCGGAAGAGCCGTATTCTCCGCCGGATCCGCGGCGCGGGGATCCGGACGAGGCCCAGGAGCGAGTGCGTGTCGCAGGGCTCGCACCGGCGCCGACCCTCGCGGGCGTGCGCACCGCGGTGTGCGTGGAGGCGCGCGGCGGCTCCCTGTTCGTGTTCCTGCCGCCGCTCCCGACCGGCGAGGACTTCTTGGCGCTCGTCTCGGCGATCGACGCGGCGGTCGACGACGCGGGCCTGACGACGCCGGCGTGCGTGCTGCTCGAGGGCTACGCGCCGCCGAGCAGCCCCGCGCTCACGCGGTTCGCCGTCACTCCAGATCCGGGTGTGCTCGAGGTGAACGTCGCGCCCACGACCGATCTGCGCGCGTACTCGGCGCTCGCGCACGACGTGTTCGACGCGGCGCTGCACGTGGGCCTGCACGCGGAGAAGTACCTCCTCGACGGGCGCCAGGCCGGCAGCGGGGGCGGTCACCACCTCACCCTCGGTGGGCCCACGCCGCTCGCGAGCCCCTTCCTGCGACGACCCGACCTGCTCGCGTCGCTGATCACGTTCGTGCAGCACCACCCGGTGCTGTCGTACCTGTTCTCCGGCCTCTTCGTGGGCCCGACGTCGCAGGCGCCCCGCGTCGACGAGGCGCGCCACGACGCCCTCTACGAGCTCGAGATCGCGCTCACGCGCGCGTTCGCGGCCAGAGACGAGTCTCCGCCGCCGTGGCTCTCGGACGCGCTGTTCCGGCACTTGCTGGTCGACGTCTCGGGCAACACGCACCGCACCGAGCTCTGCATCGACAAGCTCTTCGACCCCGCGACGCCCCACGGTCGGCAGGGCCTCGTCGAGCTCCGCGCGTTCGAGATGCCGCCGCACCCGCGCATGATGGTCGCGCAGATGGCGCTCGTGCGCGCGATCGTCGCCTCGTTCGTCGCCGAGCCCTACGCGGCGCCGCTCGCGAGGTTCGGCCTCGCCCTCCACGATCGCTACCTCCTGCCCTATTTCCTCGGTCGCGATCTCGAGGACGTGCTCGCCCACCTGTCGACGCGCGGGCTGTCGCTCCCGCTCGCCGCCTACCAGCCGTTCCTCGAGCTGCGCTGCCCGCGCATCGGCGTCCTCCAGGCCGGGGACGTCACGCTCGAGGTCCGCAACGCGATCGAGCCGTGGCCGGTGCTCGGCGAGGAGGCGTCGGGTGGAGGCACCTCCCGCTACGTCGACTCGTCGATGGAGCGCATCGAGGTGCGCGCCGAGGGGCTCGTCCCCGAGCGCCACGTGGTGCTCGTGAACGGCCACCTGCTCCCACTGCACGCGACGAGCACGGCGGGGCGCGCGGTCGCGGGCGTGCGGTTCCGCGCGTGGGCGCCGGCGCACAGCCTCCACCCTCACGTCGGCATCCACCACCCGGTCCGCCTCGACGTGCTCGACACGTGGGCGCGGCGCTCGCTCGGCGCGTGCGCCTACCACGTGTGGCACCCCGAGGGCCGCGCGTTCGACGCGCCGCCGCTCACCCGCTTCGAGGCGACCGCGCGGCGCGCACAGCGATTCACCACCGAGGGTCCCCTGCCCTGGCCGGTCGTCGCCGCGCCGGCGGCCGCGCACCCCGACGCGCCGTACACGCTCGACCTGCGGCGGCTCCCGGTCGATCGCTCGCCGCCCCGACCAGGCCAGCGGTATCGCGACGAGCCGGTGGAGGGCGGGCATGTCTGACGGCCTCTTCGCGGGCTACCGGCCCTACCCCGGGGCTGCCGACGAGCTCTTCCTGAAAGACGGCGCGCCGCGCCCCGCGTTCCGCGAGACGATCGAGGCGATCGACGCCACGACGCCCGAGGCCTTCGCGCGCAAGCAGGCCCTCGCCGAGCGGGCGCTGCTCGCCCAGGGCGTCACCTTCTCGGTCTACGCGGACGCGCGCGGCACGGAGAAGATCTTCCCGGTGTGCCTCCTGCCGCGCCTCGTCTCGGCCGACGACTGGAGCCACCTCGATCGCGGGCTCGCCCAGCGCGTCCGCGCGCTCGGGATGTTCCTCGACGACGTCTACGGCGAGCAGCGCATCCTCGCCGAGGGCGTCGTGCCGCGTGAGCTCGTGCTCGGCTCGAAGCAGTACCTGCCCGTCGTCCGCGGGGTGCGTCCGCCGGGCGGCGTGCGTGTGCACGTCTCGGGCATCGATCTCATCCGCGACCCGAGCGGCGCGTTCCAGGTGCTCGAGGACAACCTGCGCACGCCGTCGGGCGTGTCGTACGTGCTCGAGAACCGCGCCGTCAGCAAGCGCGTGCTCCCCCGCGCGTTCGACCTCGCGCGCGTGCACCGGGTGGACGGCTACTCCGCGCAGCTCGCGGCGACGCTCCGCGCGTGCGCGCCGTCGGGCCGCGACGACGCCTGCATCGTGGTCCTGACGCCAGGGCCCTACAACTCGGCCTACTACGAGCACTCGTTCCTCGCGCGCACCATGGGCGTCGAGCTCGTGCAGAACGTGGACCTGTTCGTCGACGACGACCGCGTGTGGGTGCGCACCACGCGCGGGCCACGCCCGGTCGAGGTGGTGTACCGGCGCACCGACGAGGCGTTCCTCGACCCCGAGGTGTTCCGCAAGGACAGCCTGCTCGGGGTGCCGGGGATCTTCCGTGCGTGGGCGAAGGGCAACGTCACCCTCGCCAACGCGCCAGGCAACGGCGTCGCCGACGACAAGGCGATCTACCCCTACGTGCCCGACATCGTGCGCTTCTACCTGAGCGAGGAGCCGATCCTCGCGCAGGTGCCCACCTGGGTGTGCGCGCGGCCCGAGGATCGCGACTTCGTGGTCGACCACCTCGAGGAGCTCGTGGTCAAGGCGGTCGACGAGGCGGGCGGCTACGGCATGCTGATGGGGCCGCAGTCGACCAGGGAGCAGCGGGCGGAGTTCCGCGCCCGCGTGCTCGAGGACCCGCGCAAGTACATCGCCCAGCGCCGCGTGGAGCTCTCCACGTGCCCGACGTGGATCGGCGAGCACCGCATCGTCGCGCCGCGGCGGGTCGATCTCCGCCCCTACGTGCTCACGGGCCCGCAGGGGCCCTGGGTGCTGCCGGGCGGCCTCACGCGCACCGCGCTCGTCGAGGGCTCCTACGTCGTCAACTCGAGCCAGGGCGGTGGCTCCAAGGACACCTGGGTGCTCAAGTGATCTCCCGCGTCGCCGATCATTGCTTCTGGTTCGGTCGCTATCTCGAGCGCGCGGAGAACACGGCGCGCGTGCTCCCGGTCACCCTCGCCGTCGCCCTCGACGCCGATCTCTCCGCGCGCCAGTCGTGGCGGCCGGTGGTGGTGGTCGCTGGCGAGGAGGCCGGCTTCGTCGCGCGCTTCGGCGACGCGGCGATGCAGGACGGCGAGGTCGTGCAGCGCTACCTCACCTGGGACCGCGCGAACCTCACCTCGATCCGCTCGTCGATCCATGCGGTCCGCGACACCGCGCGCTCGATCCGCGAGGTGCTCAGTCTCGACGTGTGGCAGACGGTCAACGAGCTCTGGCTGTGGATGAACAGCGAGGCCGCCGAAGAGCAGTTCGACGCCGACCGCGAGCACTTCTACCGCCACATCCGCGACGCCTGCCTGCTGGTGCTCGGGGCGCTCCGCAACACCATGCTCCACGACCTACCGCTCGACTTCGTGTGGCTCGGCGCGGTGCTCGAGCGGGCGAGCCAGACCGCCCGCATCCTCGACATGCAGTACCACCGCGAGCGCGCGGTCGACGGCGTGGAGCCCGCGGTCGACGACGCGGTGTGGCTCGCGCTGCTCCGCGCGTGCTCTGGCCTCGAGGCCTTCATGCAGCGCCACGGCCGGGTGACCGGCGAGGGCGTCGCGCGCTTCCTCGTGCTCGAGCCGCGGCATCCGCGCGCCATCCGCTTCTGCATCCAGGAGGCCCGGGAGCGCTTCGGCCGCATTCGCCCGACGCCCGATCTGCCCGGGGCGCGGAGCGCCGCCCGGCTCGCCGCGCTGCACGAGCGGCTCTCGGTCGACGGGCCGATCGAGGACCTGCACGGCCTCTTGACGCACGTGGTCGACGAGGTCGCGCGCATCGCGATCGAGATCGGCGGGGAGCTCCTCGGGCAAGAGGTGCAGGCGAGCCAGAGCCAATCGCAGTAGCATCCCCCGCGGATGCCGAATCTCCTCGCCATGTCCTTCGAGGGCGAGCTCGCGCCCTCCTTCGACCTCCGCTGCCTCCACGCGGGCCGCAAGCTCCCCGACGGCTGGGGCATCGGCTACTACCCCGGCGGTGAGCCTTCGGCGTCGGTGCTCAAGGAGCCCGCGCCCCCGCAGGGGAGCATCCGCTCGGAGCTGGTCAAGGCGTGGGAACACCTCGAATCCTCGGTGTTCCTGCTGCACATCCGCATCGCCACCTGGGGCCAGCTGAGCGACGCCAACACCCAGCCGTTCAGCCGCAGCCACGGCGGCCGCGACTGGCTGTTCGTCCACGCAGGCAGCCTCGCGCAGCGGTTCCCGCGCGCCGAGGACGCCGCCTTCACGCCGGTCGGCTCCACCGACACCGAGGCCATCTTCTGCGATCTCCTCGGCCGCTTCGCCAAGAAGGGCTGGAAGTCGCTCGGGGACGCCGACCCGCACGAGCTCCGCGACTGGTTCGAGGAGCTGAACCGCCTCGGGACGATCACCGCCGTGCTCACCGACGGCCGCGACCTGTGCGTGTACGCCGACGCCGGCGATCGGGTGTCGATCGAGACCAACGACCGGGCCGAGCGCGGGATCTACGTGTGGAAGCTCGTCCCGCCCTACGGCGAGCTCTCGTTCGGCGACGACGACCTCGAGGTCGACCTCGCCCGGCGCGGGGTCAAGAGCCGCAAGGGGGTGCTGGTCTCGTCGGCGCCCCTCGAGCTCAACGGCGAGAGCGACGTGAAGCCCGCGTGGGAGAAGGTGCCGCCCGGCCACCTCATCGTGGTGCGCCAGGGCGCGGTCCGCGCGCACGTCGGGCCCAAGACCGAGAAGCGCTCCGGCAGCATCTTGCCGACCGGGCCGCGACTTCCCGTCCGCGCGCCCGTGCGGCGGTTCTCGGTGCTGCATCGCACGACCTACCGGTACGACAAGCCCGTCGAGCGCAGCACCCACGTCCTGCGGCTCATCCCCGCGCACGACCGCCTGCAGACCGTGCTCGAGAGCGCGGTCACCGTGTCGGTGCCCGGCGCCTCCCGCGAGTACGACGACGTGTTCGGCAACCGCGCGCGGCGCATCCTGATCGACACGCCCTACACCGAGATGACCATCGAGGGCCGGTCGCGGGTGGAGCTCCTCGACGTCGAGCCGTTCCCGGGCGGGCTGCGCCACCCACGCACCACGATCCCGCTCGTCTGGATGCCGTGGCAGCGCCACATGCTGCAGCCGTTCCTCCTGCCGCCCGAGCTCCCCGAGAGCGAGCTGCGCGAGCTCACCGAGTACGCGAACAGCTTCGTCGAGCGCAACGACTACGACGTCGTCGACACGCTCCTCGACCTCAACAACAGCATCTTCCGCGAGTACGCCTACCGCCAGGGCACGACGAACCTGCAGACGACCCCGTTCGACGTGTACGTGAACCGCCGCGGCGTCTGCCAGGACTTCGCCAACCTGTTCATCTGCCTCGCGCGCTTGCTCGGCGTGCCCGCGCGGTACGCGTGCGGCTACGTGTACACCGGCCCCAAGGGCGAGAACCACGTGCAGAGCGAGGCCTCGCACGCGTGGGTGCAGGTGTACCTGCCCGAGGTCGGGTGGCGCGGCTTCGACCCCACCAACGGCATCCTCACCCAGACCGACCACATCCGGGTGGCGGTCGGCCGCAACTACGTCGACGCCACGCCGACGAGCGGGACGATCTACGTCGGCGGCGGCCGCGAGGTCCTCGAGGTCGAGCTGCGCGTCGAGCCCTGCGACTGAAGGCCGACCGCGAACTTCGTCGCCGCGCCGTAGCCGGCTACCCTGCCCGGATGCGCGACGAAGACGGGCCCACGCAGATCGATCTTGCGACGGTGCAAGACGACGTGGAGACGCTGCAGGGCCCCGACGAGCCCGGCACGAGCCCCTCCGCGCCGATCTCGCTCGCGCGCCGCTACCTCACCCGCGAGACGATCGGCGTCGGCGGCATGGGCGAGGTGCGCCTCTGCACCGACCTGGTCATCGGCCGCGACGTCGCCATGAAGGTCATGCGCGAGTCCAAGTCGGGCTCGTCGGGTCTCCGGGCACGGTTCGAGCGCGAGGCGCGCCTGCAAGGCCAGCTCGAGCACCCAGCGATCGTCCCCGTGTACGACCTCGGTGGCGGGTTCTTCACCATGAAGCGCGTGCGAGGGCACACCCTCGAGGGCATCCTCCGAGGGCTCCTGCGCGAAGACCCGGCGTTCGCGAGCTTCACGCTGCGGCGCCTGCTCGTCGCCTTCGTGCAGGTCACCCAGGCCATCGCCTTCGCGCACGCGCGCGGCGTGGTGCACCGCGATCTCAAGCCCGGCAACATCATGCTCGGCGACTTCGGCGAGGTCTACGTCCTCGACTGGGGCCTCGCCAAGGTGCTCGGGCGCTCCGAGGTGGTGGTGGAGACCGAGGAGGACGACATGCCCACGCGCGTCGGCTCGCGCACCGCGCACGGCGCCCTCCTCGGCACGCCGGGCTACATGCCGCCCGAGCAGGCGCGTGGCGACCACGACGCCCTCGACGCCCGCGCGGACGTCTACGCCCTCGGCGCGATCCTGTTCGAGATCCTCACCCTCGAGCCGCTGCACCGCCGCGGCACGCTCGAGGAGGTGATCGAGTCGACGATGTTCGGCACCGAGGCGCGCCCCACGGTGCGGGCCCCGGACGCGCAGCCCCCGCCGGAGCTCGACGCGGTGTGCGTGCGCGCCACCGCGGTCGACGCCCGCGATCGCCATGGGAGCGCGCGCGAGCTCGCGGCCGACGTCGAGCGCTTCCTCGACGGCGAGCGCGACTCGAGCATGCAGAAGCGGCTCGCCACCGCGCACAACGAGACCGCGCGCGAGGCCATCGCGCGGGGTGACCGCGCCGAGGCGATGAAGGCGTTGAGCCGCGCCCTCGCGATCGACCCCAACGAACGCGAGGCGCTCGCCACGATGGCGGAGCTGCTCCTCTCTCCCCCCGGCGACCCGCCCCCCGAGGCGCTCGCGGAGCTCGATCAGAGCCGCGACGACGAGCGCAAGGCGACCGCCCGTGGCGGTGCGGTGGCGTTCCTCTCGTGGCTCCTCGTGCTCCCGCTCCTCCTGTTCGCCGGGCTCGCGGACGGCACGGTGTGGGTGGGCTTCGCGCTGATGCTCGGCGTGCCCGCGCTGGCCGCGGCGTGGGTCGCGCGGCGCAAGGGCCCGCTGACCGACCGCGTGGGCTTCGGGGTGCTCCTCGCGACGACGAGCGCCATCGCGCTGTCCTCGGCCTACCTCGGCCCGTTCATCGTGGTGCCCGCGTGGGCCGCACAGAACACGCTGGTCTTCGCCATGCACGCGCGCGCCGGTTGGCCGCGGTTCGGGGCCATCGCCATCGGCACGTTCGCGGTCATCGCCCCGCTCGCGCTCGAGCTCACCGGCGTGATCTCGCCCTCGTTCCGGTTCGTCGGCGGCAAGCTCGAGCTCGCGTCGCGGGTGGTGACGCTCTCCCCCGCGCCCACGCTGCTGCTGCTCTTCGGGATCACGCTCGCGCTGATCGCGATCCCCTCGCTCATCGTCGCGCGCGCGCACGACGACGCCACGGAGGCCAAGAAGCGCCTCGCCACCCACCTCTGGCACCTGCGCAAGATCGTGCCCGGCGGCGCCTAGGACCTCGCCACTATCGACCTCGCTTCTCCTGCTCTTCCAGGCGCTTCTGGTCCTCCGCGAAGCGCACCTCGTCGGCGCGAAAGTCGGCTTCGGTACCACGACGAACCGCCGCGGGCGGCGAGCGCTCGTCTCTCCCGTCGCCGAACAGCGCTCTACCGAGCGCCGAACCCAACCCGTAGCCGAGCCAGCGTCCGAAGAAGTGGGCCATCACGCGGAACACTGCAGCATCCGGTCCACCGACGATCGCCGGCAAAGGGGCCCGTGTTCACGTGGAGGTCGGGGCGTCCTGCCTCGGCCTCAGCCATCCTGCCCGCGGGAGAGCTCGTCGAGCGCGTCTTCGAGACGCTCGTCCTCTTGGTCCGCGGCGGCCTCGATCGCGACCCGCAGCTGGGGCGAGGCGCAGGTGGCAGCCACGCGGTGGAGGCGCGCCCTCCCCTCGTCGTCGAGGTGCTCTCGAAGCCCCGCGGCCGCGACCGCACGCTGGGGCAGGCCCACGCTGGGCGCGTCGACCACGGACCAGAGGTCGTCGACGGTGAGTGAGGTCTCGCGGAAGGTGTCCGGGCGCCGCACGTGGGCGCGTAGCTCCTCCACCCATTCGCGAACGGGCCGGGCCCCGCGGGTGGGGAGCTCCGGGAGGTGCCGTGCAGCGCCTTCTCGCACTTCCCGCAGGCGTGCGACCAGGAACTCCCGATCGCTCACCATGGGCAGCCGGATGCGGCTGCCATCGGCCATCTCGACGACGACGGCGCCGCCCACGTCCTCCACCTCGCGGATGTCCGCGGCAGGAACGTGGCGAGACACGAGGCGACGGACCCGTAGCCCATCCCGGCCCACCGTGAGCCTGCCTAGGCGCGTCAGGAGACTCGTCACCAGCAACACCCCCGCAGCAACGAGCCAGAACGAGCGCAACGCCCGGTCCTCCGAGAAGGCCCACGCGATCAGCCCGGCGAACGACGCGAGGACTGCAGCCGCCACCGATGCGGTCGCCTGCAGGCGTCCGACCAGCGGGAAGCTGCTGGTTCGCTGTGCGGAGTCGGTGCCGAGCGCCCGCAGCACGCGTCGAGCCTCGTCGAGGCGATCGAAGATCAGCTCCACGCGCGGACGGAGGGGACCGCGATGGACCATGAGCCGCGCTCCGGCCGGATCGGGAGCCACGAGAGCATCGCGCACGTCGGCGACCGCAAAGAGGGCGCGGTCGACATCGGATGCGATCAATCTGACGACCCCCGAGTCGACCTCCAGGCTTCCTCCCGTCGTCGACCCCTCGCGTACGTATCCACCGCCGACCTGACCGGCGAGGAGGAGGAGGAGGAAGCTCAGCCAGGGAGAGACGAGACCGGCCAGCGCGACGAAGAGCAACACGATGGGGATCGCGTGGAACGGCGGTCGCGACACCTGGGTGACCCCCTCGACTCGAAGCTGTTCCATGTGGCCCCTCCGACTCATCGAATGCTGGACGACGAGCACGATTCGGCTGGCGCCACGCACGTGGGCCTGCCGCCGCAGATCCAGCGGGCCACGGCGTGCTCGCGCTGCCGCCTCGCCTCTGCCGAGTTCCACAGCTCGGCGAGCGGCGTCGCGAGCACGTTGCCCACCACCGGTAGCAGGAAGTCGTCGATGGCGACGTCCCCGTTCGGGAACACGCACGCGCGCTCCCACGCCGAGCGGCACGGGTGGATCTCCGTCCGGTTCGCGAACTCGTCGGCCGCGAGGAACGCGCGCGCCGGCTCGTCGAGGCGGCATCGCCACACCGGTGGCGGGGTCACGTGGTCCACCGCCACCAGCCCGAGCGACCTTGCGCGCTCGACCGCCGCCGCGATGCGGTCGTCGGACAGGTCCAGCATCTCGGCCCGCGCGAACGGCGTCGCGGGCACCGGCTCCTCGAGCTTCACCCAGTCCACCCCGAGCCGCGCGGCGAGCTCGACGAACGCGCCGAGCTCCCCCACGTTGCTGCGCATCACCACGTGGGAGAGCCCTATCCGCAGGTCCAGCCGCTGCGCGTGGCGCAGCTCCACCGCCGCGCGCACGTTCGCGCAGATCGCCTGAAAATCACCGCCGATCCGGATGCGATCGTTGGTCGCGGCCGTCGCGCCGTCGAGCGACACGAACAGCGACCGCACCCCGTGTTCGAAGAGCCGCGCGGTCATGGCTGGACGCAGGAGCTTGCCGTTGGTGAGCAGGTGGACCATGCCCCCCGGCCGCTCCTCCTGGATCGCCTGGAGCATCGGGAACAGCAGCGGGCTCGTCAACGACTCGCCGCCGTGAACGAACCCGAACCACGCCGCGTGCGCGAGGTCGTCACGGAGCCGGTCGAGCACGGCCGGGCTCATCGAGCGGGCGGTGCCGCGCGCCGTCTTCTCCGGGGCGAGCGTGAGGCAGTGCGCGCAGCGCAGGTTGCACACCTCCGTCAGCGAGAAGTCGAGCCGCAGCGGCCGCCCGGCCACGGTAGGGCTCGCCGCCCCCAGATCGCGATCGCGCAGGACCGGCAGCGCGTGCACGAACGCAGCCCGGCGCGCCGCCTGCTCCGGCGTCCGCGTGCGCCGCCCGAGCAGGCCCGCGTTCGGCCCGAGGTGCAGCGTCTGCCCGACGACGCGCGCCTCGCCCACGGCCGCCAGCACGGCGAGCGCGCCGAGCTCGTCGTCCTCGAGATCCACCTCGAGGGGCTCGTCGGAGGCGTTGAGCGCGACGTCCAGCGTCTCGTCCGCGCGCCGCCGGAACACGAGGAGCGGCCCGTCGGCGAACAGTACCTCGAACGAGCCGTGGGCGAGGGCGCGCGAGGCGGCGCGCAACGCGAGCAGCTGCGTCACCTGCGTGCGCAGCCTCTCGTCGCGGTCGCGCCACGGCATGGGCATGCGATCGCCCCAGGCGCCCTCGATCTGCATCTCGACGTCCGCCGACGACAGCCCGAGCTCCTCGCCGTAGAGCAGCGCAGGGATCCCGGGAGACGTGAGCAGCAGGAGGAGCCCGAGCGGCGTGCGCCCGACGTCCCCGTGGCGACGCGCGATCGAGGCGAACCGCGGGTGGTCGTGGGTCGACAAGAACCGCACCGCCCGGCCAGCGACGCTCCCGCGCACGAGCTCGGCGCGAAGCAAGCCCTCGGCGAACGCGGCGGCGTCGATCGAGCGCTGCGCGACGAACGCGGTGGCGAGCGCGTGGAACGAGAAGTCCGTCGCGAGGTCGACGGCCGAGGCGAACCGGAAGGCGTGCGGCGGCACCACCTCGCCGAGGACCACCGCCTCCGGGCGCACCTGCCGCAGCCGCTTCCGCACCGCCTCCGCGAAGTCGATCGGCACGTCGGCGACCGCGTCGAACCGGAACCCGTCCACCCCGAGCCCGGCGAGGTACTCGACGGTCTCCAGCGCGAGCGCGCGCACGTCGGCGGAGGCGAGATCGAGCAGCGGCGCGTCGGTTCGGTGCCCATAGTTTCGGAGTCGCTCGCCCTCCCACTGGAACCACGCCGCGAACCGCGAAGCTCGCCCGTGCGCCCGGACGTCCTCGTAGGCCGGGAATCCCGCCCCGACGTGCACGAACGAGAAGTCGAGCAGGAGCCGCATCCCCCGCGCGTGCACGCCCTCGACGAGCCGCGCGAACGCCGCCTCGCCGCCGAGCGCGGGGTCGACCTGCAACGGATCGACGAGGTCGTAGCGGTGACAGCTCGCGGCGCGCTGCACGGGGGTGAGGTAGAGCGTCTCGACGCCGAGGGCGCGGAGCTCGTCGAGCGAGGCCGTGACGCCGTCGAGGTTGCCGCCAGCGGGCGCGTCGCCCCGCGGGTCGATCCAGGCCGCCTCGGGCACCCGCCGGAATCGATCGACGAGCACCGTGTACACGTTGCCGAGCTCACCCCGTACGCGCGGGCCCCTCTCCCAGCGCAGCACGCCACCGTGGGCCCGGCCATCGATCTCGAACGAGAGCTCCACCGCGGCGCTCGAGACCGGCAGCACCGCGAGCAGGATCTCGTGCTCGTCCTCGTCGACGAACGGCGCACAGTCGACCGCCACGAACGGGTCTCCTGGATCCTCGCGGTACCGGAGACGCACCCGCTCGCCGTGCCCGCGACGAAGCCCCACGAACACGCGCAGGGTGCCGTCGACGTCCACGCTGACGCACGGCGCGCCGGGCGCGAACAGCAACGGCTCCTCGGCGCCAGCGACGACGAGCACTTCGTTGCGAACCCCGCCCACGCTACGCGTGCGACCGCTCGGCTCGAGCCAGGCCTCGCCGATCCGCGCCTTGTAGGCATAGAGGCCCGGCGGAAGGCTCGCGGAGAACGTGCCGTCGGGGAGTGCCCGTCCGTGCAGCCAGTCGGTCAGCTCCCCGAACAGCACGGCGCCGCGCGGGAAGGTGAGGTGGACCGGATCGGACACACCTCACCTTCGTCGCGACGCGCCCTCAGGGCAAGGGCTTGAACGTCGCCGTGCTCTTGCCGCGCTCGAACACGCTCACCTGCCCGCACTTGGCGAAGTGGTTGGCGGAGGGATAGGGCGTGCCTGCCTGGGCGACGTCGCCCTCCCAGCCCGGGCCGTTGGAGACGAAGCTCTTCACCTCGAACCACCGCGTGCCGTCGAGCCCCTTGAAGGCCTGCGTGCAGTCCATGTCGACGTCGAGCATCCACAGGTGCGGCCCGACGGTGTTCAGCTTCTCGAGGCCGTACCCATCGACCGTCACTGTCTTGGTCGCGCCCCACGAGCTCGGCCAGCTGTTGGTCGTCCAGTCGGCCGCGGTGCCCTGCGCGAGCCCGGCCGCCGAGGGCACGAGCTGCGTCGTCTCCCGCCCATACCAGTCGAGGAACGCGTCGCCGAGCTTCCACGGCTTGGTCGTCGCGTTGCGCAGGTTGCGGTGCACGATGGGGAGCGCGCAGCGGTAGTTGGGCGAGCCGTCGTCGTTCTGGCAGTCGACGCCGCGGAGCTTCTTCGAGGCGTCGTGGTCGATGCCGCCGCGCACGAAGAGGTCCTGGCCGGGAGAGGTCTCGCCCTTGATGAACACCACGGTGCGCGCGAAGCCCTTCTCGAGCGGCTCCCTGGGCTCGGTGCCGAGGGCGAAGTTGGTGCCCGCACCGCTCGGGTTGTCCCACTTCTCGCGGACGAGGATCCACTCGCCCTCCGCGTACTTGCGCTCGGTGACCTCGCCGTAGGTCGGGTACTTCGCGACAAGGTAGGTCTTGACGTGGAAGTACAGCGAAGCCTTGGTCGCGCCCTCGGGCACGTGCAGGCGCGTCTCCTGCGACTTGCCGTAGCGCAGGTACGAGCTCGGGCTCGCGACGAGGGTCTGCTCCTCGAAGCCCTTGCCGAAGTCGTAGCCGACCGCGATCACGTGGACGAGCTCGCCGAAGACGTCGCTCTCGTAGGTGCCGAAGCGCGGGTTGTAGGTCTTCACGCGTCCGATGCGGCGCTCGACCGTGCCAATGTCGACGAGGCGCTCGGCGCGCGGCTCGGCGTAGGCGACCACGAGCTCGGAGCCAGCGATCGGCGCGCCCTTCTCGAGCACGCGGCTGCGCGGCCCGGTGGCGTCGAGATCGAAGAACACGTGCTTGTTGGGGAGCTCGCCGCCGAACACCGGCGTCTCGGCGAGTGGGTCGCGGCCGCTCTTCTTGCCGTCGGCGCTCGTCGCCTCGAGGACGGCGCGGAACCCGGTGACGCCCTTCGGGACGACGAACGCGTCGGTGCGCGCGTCGGGCCAGCCGTAGGTGAGGTCGCTCTTCCACGAGGTGACCTTCACCGTCTGCGTCGACACGGTGGCGGCGCCGCGGAGCCAAGTGATCACCAGGCGCGCGGAGCAGCTCGACAGGTTGTCGGTCGTGACGCTGCCCGCCTCGTCCTGGACGAGCGGGAGGATCGCCCAGCCCGGCACCTCGAGGGTGAGCTTCTCACCGACCCGGATGAACTCGTCGCTCGTGCCGCCGCTGACGACGAACTGCTTCAACGGCGTGCCCGAGGGCCCGTACGAGGGGTAGTCGAGGCGCAGCGTGGCCTCGCCCGGGCTCGGGACCGAGTAGGCCGCAGACTGGGACGAGATCTCGGTCTCGAACCCTTCTTGCGCGTGGTTCGCGGGAGCACAGGCGGCCTGCGCGAGCGCGGCGCCGACGAGCGCGACAGCAGTCTTCCGGACGGTGATCTTGACCATGGTCGACCTCGCTTCCGAGGGGCTCGTAACTCATTGGTGAGTTACTAGCAACCACAATGTAGGCGCGCTGTTTTTCTCGGTGCTTCGAGCCTGTCTAACCAGCCGGCAGCTCGACGAACACCGTGGTGCCGACGCCGAGCTCGCTCGTGAGGCCGATGTTTCCCCCGTGCGCCTCGACGATGCGCTTGGCCAGGGTGAGCCCGAGGCCGAGCCCCCCCTTCGCGCGCGTGCGCGACGCCTCCGCGCGGAAGAACGGAGTGAACGCTCTGTCTCCGTCCTCTGCCGTCATGCCCATGCCGTGGTCTTCGATCTCGAGCCGCACCTTGCCGGTCTCGGCCCGCGCCCGCAGCTCGATGGGGCCCTTCGCCGGCCCATAGCGCCGCGCGTTCTCGAGGAGGTTGCCGATCACGCGGCGGACGAGCATGCCGTCGACCTCGAGCGCCGGGAGATTGCTCTCGAGGTCGACCTCGACGCGCGTGTCGGGGTGCGCGGTCGTGAGGCGGTTGACCGCTTGCACCACGAGCTCGGCGACCGTGGCGCGCGCGACGCGCAGCGGCGGAAGCGACTCACCAGCTCTGCGCGCCTCGAGGTCGAGCCGCGCCGTCGTGAGCACGTCCTCCACCAGGCGCTGCAGCTCGCCGAGGTCCTCGTCGATCTCGCCCAGCATCGCCTGCGCCGTGGTCGGATCTCCCTCCGTGGCGATGTCGAGCGCGGTGCGGATGCGCGCGAGCGGCGTGCGCAGCTCGTGGGAAACGTTGGCCAGGAGCTCGCGCTCGGTGCGCAGCAGCTGCTCGACCCGATCCGCCATCTCGTCGAAGGCGTGGGCGACCTGGCCGAACTCGTCCTTGCGCTCGAGCTTCACCCGTGCAGACAGCTCTCCAGACCCGAACGCCCTGGCCGCGCCGGCGATGGCCGTGAGCGGACGGTCGAGCCACCGCGCGACGCCGAGGGTCCCGAACACGAGGAACACGAGCACGAACGCGAGCGTGATCCAGAGCCGCGCGGTGAACGTGGGCGGAGGAGGGTAGGCGACGGTGACCAGCGCCCCGGCCGCGGGCCCCGTGCGGATCGGTTGGGTCACGGTGCGCACGCCCTTCGGCACGCTGGCCTCGCCCGCGATGAGCGCGCCGGACTTGTCGCGCACGCTGATCGCGAGGTTGTAGCTCGTGCGCAGGCGGTCCACCGCCGCGGGCAGATCCTCGCGTCGCTCGACGCCGGAAAGGATCTCGGTGACGAGCGGCGGCGTGGTGGGCCGCACGGTCGGCCCGAGCGCGCGGGCGACCGTGATGAACGAACCGAGCACCACCACGGCGATCACGACGCCGACGAGGTAGATCTGCCACGCGAGGCGCATGGTCAGGTCAGGCCTTCTCGAGCGCGAGCATGTAGCCGAGCCCGCGGATGGTCTTGAGGATGCGCGGGTTGCGCGGGTCGTCGCCGAGCTTCGCGCGGAGGTGGGACACGTGCACGTCGATCGAGCGATCGAACGCCTGGTCCGCGCTGCCGCGCACGAGCTCGATGAGCTGCTCGCGGGACAGCACCCTCCCAGCGCGCTCGGCGAGGGCACGCAGCAGGGCGAACTCGTAGGTGGTGAGGGCGAGCTCGCGATCGCTCAGCGTGGCGCGCAGCGTCTTCGGCTCGACGGACAGGGGCCCCACCTCGATCCGCTCCTCGCCGCGCGCGAGCTCACCCCGCGCCCGCCGCACGTGCGCACGGATGCGCGCCAGGAGCTCCCGCGAAGAGACCGGCTTGACGAGGTAGTCGTCAGCGCCACCTTCGAGACCCACCACACGATCGGCCTCCTCACCCCGCGCGGTCACCATGAGGATGGGAACGTCGAGCCGCTCGCGGAGCTGCCGGCACACCTCGAACCCATCGAGGCCCGGCAACATGAGGTCCAGCAGGACCACGTCGGGCCGCAGCACCGCGGCCTGCGCCAGCGCCTCTTGCCCATCGCCGACCACGAACACGAGGAGCCCGTGCGACTCGAGGTACTTGGCGGTCAGGCGCGCGAGACGAGCGTCGTCCTCGACGAGGAGCACGCGGATCGTCACCGTCGAGGTCATCGTGGAGAGGATAGCGCGAGGCCTCGCGACGGTGAGTATGAGGGAATGTGAAGCCTCGTCGCTCTCGCAGGCCGGACCGATCCGAGGAATGCAAGGACGCGAGTAAGGCATGGCCTGCCCAGTCTCGACGGAGAACACAGGTATCAGCCCTACCAGGTTCGACCGAGACGGACGGCGCCGAC
>JAEUKC010000266.1:0-10270 GCA_016794445.1 Myxococcales bacterium | reverse complement strand
CGCGCTCAAGGACCGTCACGTCCAGGTGCGCGGCGAGCAGTGGGCGGTCTACGTCGGTCGCAACGTGTCCATCGCGCACGACGCCCTCGTCCACGGCCCCTGCTACATCGGCGACGACACCTTCATCGGCTTCAAGGCCGTCGTCCACGACTCCGTCGTCGGGCGGCACTGCTTCATCGGGATCGGCGCGGTGGTCGTCGGCGTCGAGATCCCGGACGGCAAGCGGGTCCCGCACGGAATGATCGTCGACAGCGCGGACGCGGTCGAGCGACTGCCCGACGCCGAACACAGCCACCACGAGTTCAACGAGGACGTCGTCGAGGTCAATCGAGGCCTCGCCCTCGCCTACCAGGAGGCCGAGAACCCCACGACGAATGCCCCGCGAGCGCCCCTTGCCGCGCCTCACGCGGCGCGACGAGCACGCCCGTGGGACGAGGCCTGGACACCGCTGCGAATCGGAAAGGACGCGATCTGATGGTGACGTATCTGCTGGTCGGGCTCGCCGTGGGCCTCCTCACCTACGTGGGCTACGCGCTGACGCGGTCCTACTTCCGCGTGGAGGAGGGGCACGTCGCCGTGCTGGTGACCTTCGGCGCCGCCGAGCGCGACGGTGACGGGGTGCGCTTCCGCGGCCCAGGCCTGCACCTCAAGTGGCCCTGGCAACACCCGATCATCGTCAACATGAAGGAGCAGAACCTCGACCTCGCGGGGGAGGAGGGAGGCCGCACGGCGATGGCCGAGGACGGCACCATCCTGCGGTTCGACTCGATCCTGCGCTACCAGCCGGTCGAGACCGCGCTCGCCGAGTTCCTCTTCGGCCTGCGCACGCCGCTCGAGCACATCACGGGCCTCTTCACCTGCCTCCTCCGCAACGAGATCGCCAACTTCCGGCCCACCAAGGTGCGCCCGCACTACAAGGTCGACGAGGCCCCGCACGCCGGCAACGAGCGGCACGACACCGAGCACCCGCCCTCGATCGGTCAGCGCGAGTTCGCCCTGCAGGGGGGCTCGTTCGCGCTGATCCGTCGCGAGCGCGGGCGCCTGAACGCGAGCCTCGAGGAGTTCGCGCGCGCGCAGGTCGGCGAGCGCTACGGGGTGCGCTTCAACGCCGTGGATCTCATCGACATCCTCCCGCCCGACGAGCTCGACCAGGCGCTCAACGCGGTGATGCAGGCCCAGACGGAGGCCGACGCCCACTACTTCCGCGCCGAGGGCGACTGCCAGCAGCGCCTGCTGGCCGCCGAGCGCGGTGTCCTCATCGCCAAGACCCGCGCCTCGGCCATCGCCAAGGAGATCGACGTGATCGGAGAGGGCCTCGCCACCCTCGACGACGAAGGGACGCTCGCGGCCTACGTCGAGCGCCGGCGCGACGAGGTCCTCGGCGAGGCGCGCACCACGTTCTTCAAGGAGGCCGTCCGATGATGAAGTACTGGCTCCTCGGCGCGACCATCGGGCTCCTCACCCTGCCGGTCCTCGCCTGGCTGTTCCGCGCGATGATCGTGCAGGTCCAGGAGATGGAGACTGCGCTCGTCACGCGCTTCGGCGAGCTCGCCACCACGCTCGAGACGCCCGGCCTCCACTTCTGGCCGACGCGCATCTTTCCGTGGATCGACGTCATCCACGTGTCGCGGCGCCGCGATTTCCGCCTGTTCCGCGGCGTGCACGTCAACGACGCCCGCGGCACCACGGTCATCATCGACCTCTGGGTGGAATTCCGCATCGTCGACGCGGCCCGCGCCACCTTCTCCGTCGCCGACTGGGACCGCTCGCTGCAGAACCTCGTCGCGCACTCGGCGACCAGCATCCTCGGCAACCGCGAGTTCAACGAGATCCTGTGCGACCGCACCGACGTCGGTCGGCTGCTCCAGGTGGACATCGCGGCCGAGACCGAGCGGTGGGGCCTCTCGGTCGATCAGGTCTACATCCACAAGGTGAGCCTCCTCCCCGAGGTGTCGCAGCAGATCTTCCACACGATCGCGGCCCGCCTCGAGCGCGCCAAGGCAGACATCGAGGAGTCCGGCCGCCTCGCCGTGGCCGAGCTCGAGGCCGAGACCGACGCGCAGATCGCCGGCCTCGTCGCGGAGGCCAAGACCCACTACCCCGTGGCCATCGGTCACGCGCTCGCGCGCCTCGCCAAGCGCCCGAAGGTCTTCCACGCCTACGAGGAGCTCCACAAGCTCTCCCTCCTGCGGCCCCACCGCACGGTCGCGTTCCGCGGCTTCGACGGCGACGTGCGGGCCATCGACGCCGCCATGCTGCCGATCCCCGCGATCGAGGGCGCCTCCGAGGAGCGGCGCCTCGGCCGCGGCGGCGGGCACGCCTGAACCAGGGACAGAGGCCGTGACGGCCCGTCCGGGTTCGGACTAGGCTCCGCGGGCCATGGAAAAGAAGCACATCGACGAGGAGAACCTCACGGTCAGCGGCGTCCCTTCGACCCGCGACAGCCTGGCGCCGTACGGCGTCACCATCGCCGTCACCAAGGCCTATGGCCCCAAGGGCGACAGCCTCGTCGGCATCTCCGACGTCACGTTCGACGGTCAGCCGGCCGTCACCCTGTTCGTGAAGACGGAGCAGGGCGAGGGCCTCGTGCACCTCTCGCCGCTCCACGGCGACCGCCGCAAGGCCGGTTTCGTCGACATCCCCGCCGGCACCCGCTGCCAGCTGTTCTGCCCCGTCTCCAAGCAGCCGCTCGACAAGGTCGGTCCGGTCGACGACGGCAGCGACGCCGAGTACTACGCCATCTACCTCACGCCGCAGTGCTCGCAGGAGGCCATGGTCGCCATCAGCGACATCTGGGGCCACTACGCCTCGCGCATCGTCGACGACAGCGAGCTCATCTCGTACTGGGCGCGCACGCACGAGAACGCCTAGGCGGGAATCCCGCCGCGCGCGCCCGCGTTCACCTCGTCCCTGCCCATCTGCCCCGAGAGAGAGTCATGGCCAAAGCGAAGGTCGCCGTCATCAAGGTCTCGCCCAAGACGGTCCTCAAGGACACCGTGCGCCTCTGCGAGCTCGCCGGCATGGAGCGCGCGCTCGACCCCAAGGCGACCACGTTCCTCAAGGACAACATCTCCTGGCACTACCCGTTCCCGGGCGCCAACACGACGCCGTGGCAGATGGAGGGCACGATCCTCGCCCTCCAGAAGCTCGGCTTCCGCGACCTCACCTGCGTCCAGAACAAGACGGTGGTGACCAACGCCTTCAAGGGCGAAGACCTCAACAACTACGTCCCGCTCTTCAAGAAGTACCGCATCCCGGTGCTCTACAACTTCAAGGAGCAGGACATGAAGTGGGTCGAGTACCGACCCAAGGCGCGCATGCACGTGCTGCCCAAGATCTTCCCGGAGGGCATCCACGTCCCGGACTACTTCTTCGGCAAGAACGTGGTGCACCTGCCCACGGTGAAGTGCCACATCTACACGACCACCACCGGCGCGATGAAGAACGCCTTCGGCGGCCTGCTCAACACCAAGCGCCACTACACGCACTCCTGGATCCACCGCACCCTGGTCGATCTCCTCGCCATCCAGAAGGAGATTCACAGCGGCGTGTTCGCCATCATGGACGGCACCACGGCGGGCAACGGCCCCGGGCCGCGCACGATGTACCCGGTCATCAAGGACTACATGCTCGCCAGCGACGACCAGGTCGCGATCGACGCCGTGGCCGCCAAGATGATGGGCTTCGACCCGATGTCCCTCGAGTACATCCGCGTCGCGCACGACGACGGCCTCGGCGTGGGCGACCCGCGCGACATCGAGATCGTCGGCGACGACCCGGACCAGGTGCGCCGCGAGTCGTGGGGCTTCTCGGTCGGCGACAACGGCGCCTCGATGGTCGGCGACTTCATCTGGTTCGGCCCGCTCAAGCCGGTGCAGAAGCTCCTGATGCACACGCCACTGGTGAACGCGTTCATCTTCGGCAGCGAGGCCTACCACGACTATTACCGCTGGCCGCTGAAGGACAAGAAGACCTTCGAGGACTGGCGCGCCAACACGCACTGGGGTCGCCTCTTCGCGGCCTACGAGCGCGGCGAGTCGGAGCGCGTGCTCGACGCCGTCAACGTGGGGTGAGGGCGTCGCAGCCGATGCGTCACGTCAGCCCGCACGCCTTGGTGCAGGCATCGTACTTCGTCCTGCACGCCTGCTCGCAGGCGACCCCAGCGATGGTGAACGCGCCATCGCGGTCGGTCATGTGATCGAAGCACGGGTCGACACACTGGTCCCATGCTGCGGTGCACTCCGGGCAGTCGCCGCCGAGCGGCACCCACCCAGGGACGCGATGATTCACCTTGGTGAACTCGACGCGGGCACCACACGGCAACCAGTAGGCGGCGACGGTGTGCAATGGTTGGTTGCCATTGATCCCAGTGGTGCTGCGAGTGCGAGCGCGGTCGGATGGCCTCCACCACACAGGCTTCGTGGGGTGCGGCCGCGGCCACGAGCGCGTCGGTCGTGGCGTCCTCCGTCACGAGATGGATCCCGTCCGCGCGCTGCTCGAGTCGAGTGTTGCGTGCCTCCGACGAGCGGTGGCGGACTCGACGGGATGCGCAGCGCTATGGGGTGCGAGGGAACAGTGGCCCTGCCACAGCCGAGCGCCGCGAGCATCGTGACGACAGCCAGGCCGGCGCGAATTCCGTCTCCAGCCCGGCGCGCGCGGCACATGTCGGCACGCGCGACGTGATTCCGGGCCGTGACTCGGCGGATCACTTCGTGCAAGCTGGGTGTCCGATGAGAGTCGACCGGCTGGTCTGCGCCGTCGTGCTGCTGCTCGGCGGAGTGGCAATCGGCGGCGCCGCATGCGCCGACGACGATCGGTGCTGCCCCACCGGCGGCGACTGCAACGGGTTCTTCCTCGGAGGTCTGCGCGAGTACGGCAAGTGCGAGAACATGCAGGACGTCGACTCCACGGGCAGTCACCTCGAGATCGACAAGAACGGCTGCCCAGTCGTGGTCGGGACGGGCAGCTGCCTCGACTGGGTGTACGACACCGGCAGACCCGTGTTCTTGGACGACGCGGACGCCGCCGAGGTCGAGACCCTCGACGGTGCCGAGGCCGCGACGAGCGACGCCGCCGACGCGGGCTGAGCCGCGGGTTCAGCGCTTCTGCGCCAGCGCCGCGCGATACGCGCGAATCGCGGCGCTCGTGGTCGGGGGCTCGAGGTGCAGGACCAGCTCCTCGAGATCGATCCCAGGGAGCGCCACGCTGCGGGGCACCTCTTCGTAGTGCTCGCCGCGCAGCACGAACGGGGTCAGCTTGCCGCGGCGCCAGTACCAGACCTCGGGCACGCCGAGCTTGCGGTACACCTCGAGCTTGTCGATCCCGCCAGAGGTCCAGACCACCTCGATGGCCAGGTGGGGGCGCTTCGGGTCGAGATCGCGGCCGAAGACGTAGCACTCGTCGGGCTCGGCGCCGCGCTCGGCCTCCTTGTCCTCGAGGGTCCACGAGCCGTAGGTGCTGAACTCAAGATCGTTCTCGAGACAGTACGCCTCGAGCAGACGGCCGAGGATGGACTTGATCGACTCGTGGCTGCGCGAGGGACGCATGATCTCCACACATCCGTCGAGGTAGGTGATGCGCGGCGCAGAGCGATCGCCGCGGAGCTCCAGCAGCCGCTGGTAGTCGGCCCACGTGGCGCCACGCAGATGGACGTAGTGGTCCTCCTGCGGCCGGTCGTCCTGTCGGAGCGCGTACACGAGGGCAATGTAGCGCTGCGGCGTGGTCGGGTCTCGTCCGTGGGCCCTCGTGGCAGAATGAACGCATGCGCGTGCTCGTGGTGGCGGGGTTGCTGGCGGGGTGCGGAGCGCGCGTCGACGACGCGGCGCCGACCGACGGTGCAGTCGATACGGGCGGAGATGGCGCGATCACGACCGACGCTGCGTCCACGGCCTGCCCGGCTGCGCTCCCTGCGACGGGCGCCACGTGCAGCGCGTCGGCGACCGCGACGTGCACGTACGGCGGCGCCGATCGGCTGCCGTGGTGCCGACCGCGTGCGACCTGCTCGGGGGGAGCGTGGAGCGTCGTCGACTGGAAGTGTCCCGCGTGTCCCACGACACCCGCGGTCGATGGGGATCCCTGCGCATCGAGCGGGGCCAGCTGCGTGTTCGACCGGCGTGTCTGCGGCTGCGGCTACGGCAAGTGGACGTGCAAGACCGTCGCCGAGGGCTGCCCGCTCCCCGGCCCGAACGAAGGTGACCTCTGCACGACCGAGGGCCTGGTCTGCGACTATGGAACGTTCTCCACCGGCCTCGACACGATCCGCGGCCTCGAGAGCCGCTGCGTCGGCGGCCGGTTCCACAACGTGTTCCGCAGCTGAGCGGGTGACGCCATGGGGTGGATGGCCGCACGATTCGCAGGAGCCGGATTGTGGTCGGTGCTCCTGTCGTCGGGCTGTGGGACGCGCACGGAACCGGTCACGGAGGTCGTTGACGAGGCGTCCTATCCCGAGCTCCTCGCAAGAGCCCACTGTGAGCGTGCCAACGACTGCTGCGCGGCCGTCGGCTACCAAGGACCGAAGCCCGAATGCGCGAAGGAGATCGCTGCGACCATCGCCGAGGCGGCAGAGCGAGCCCGCGCGCGAGGGCGCTTCGATGGAGCGGCGGCGACGGTGTGCCTGGCGGCGATCCGATCTGCTGGGTGCTTCGACGACGAACTCTTCGAGTGTCTGGCTCCCTACACCGGTTCTCTACCACCAGGTGCGGAGTGCTCGGATTGGTGGGGGGAGTGCGCGTCCACGCCGACCGCCGCCGGCTACTGTGAGACGACGCCACGGGCGCGACGACCAAGCAGTGCATGCGCAAGCGATCCGTCCTCGTGGGGGGTCTGCGGTCTCGAGGGTCTGACGCGCCTCGAATGCGCGTCCGGCAGCTACTTGCCACTCGCGAGGCGTGTGCGTGCCCCAGGCCAGAGAGGGCGAGGTCTGCGATCGCAACATTGGCATCTCGTGCATCGAGGGCCTGCGATGCGGCGATGAGGGCCCTCCTCATGTCTGCGGGCGGGCAGAGACACCGCGCGGTGCACGTTGCACCTCCCACACCGAATGCGACTCCGTCTGTTTCGGCGGTCGGTGCCTACGGCCGGGGGCTCTCGCGAACGACTACTGGTGTCTCCGGCGATGAGCGGCATGAGGGCGTATTTTGTTTTTGCACGAATGTAAAACGCCCGTTTTACATTCGTGCGGACGCAAAAATAGGCTCCTCCGCCCTCGCGCCCGCAGTCGTAGGATTCCGGCATGGGAGCAGAGACGAAGGTCGGCACGCCGTGCCTCGCGTTCCTCGGCGACGGCTGGGTCAAGGCGAAGGTCGCGCGCGAGAACGAGGACGGCACCTTCGACGTCACCGACGGCACCGCCGACTCGCTGTTCGACCGCTGGCACGGCGTGACGCGCGACGAGCTCTCCTTCGACGACCTCGCCCTGTTCGGGCCGCTGTTCGACGTCTTCCGCGGCAGCCAGAAAGGTCTCGATCGGGCCGCCGCGGGCCGCGCGTTCGCCGACCTCGGCGTCGAGGTCAACGACGAGAACCTCGCGAACTTCTGGGCCGACCGCTGCAAGACCCTCGCGCCCGGCGTCGAGCCCGAACGCGTGGTGCTGGACCGCGATCAGGCCCACGAGCTCTTCGTGTCGGCGGGCTTCGCGGCCAAGCAGATCGCGACGCGCACCTTCCCCTCGAAGGATCTCTACAAGCTCTACTGGAACCAGGTGCGCATGGGCGGCCGCGACCCGCGCGACGTCGGTGCCAGCAAGGATCTCGGCGACGCCCTCGCCGCGCTGCGGCTCGCATCGACGAAGATCGGCAAGCGATCGGCCGCAGAGGTCGCGGCGGTCATGACCCAGCACGGCGTCGTGCTCCCGAAGACGCTCGTGCGCCTGTGGTCGAGGAAGGGCGCGCTCGAGGCCATCAAGGAGTCCCACTGCAACAACCCCGAGCCGCGCGCCCCGAAGCTGTGGGAGCTGCGAAGGCGGGAGGCCTCGTCACGCTTCGAAGGCCAGCTCGCGGTGAAGGTGATGGATCCCCACCAGGGCGACCACGGCTGGTGGGTGGTGTTCGACGACGGCGCCGACGACGGCGAGGTGTGGCTCTCGTTCGAGGAGAACGGGCCGCCGGTGGTGCGCGTCGCCCGCAGCGTGCCGTTCTTCTTCTGGGACCTCGCCGAGACCGGCCGCTGCTGGGAGGCGTCGTCGGGCTGACAGGAACGCCGCACCGAGTGCGCCCCCGTGGCGTCGTTGCAGCGACGCCTCGGTCGCAGCACTGCGCCTTGCCCACTCGACCGACGGCGCGCTCTTTGCTCCGAGGCGGAGGATGCCCGTCGTCGCTACCGACAGCACCCCGTCCGCGCTTGGACGGGCAAGCCGCGTCGATCCCGGGACGAGCGCCTCTCGGCCCGGAACGATGGGTCGCCTCGCGTGGACGGCGCTCGTCCTGGAGGTGTTCCTCGGACTCGGCGCGCTCGGCGGGGGCGCGGCGCTCATGCTCGGACCGCACGGCGAGATCCTCCCCCTGCCCGTCGCGGCGCTCGCGGACTCGCCGTTCGCGGACTACTTCGTCCCCGGCGCCATCCTGTTCTCGGTCCTGGGTGTGGGTCCCCTCGTCGCCGCTGTGTTGACCGCCCGCCGGAGCCGCTCCACGCCGCTGCTCGCGGTCGCGGTCGGCATCGCGCTGCTGACCTGGATGGTCGTCGAGATCGCCATCGTCGGGTACACCAACACTCCGCCGCTGCAGGCGTTCTACCTGGTTCTTGGTGTGGCGATCGTCCTGGTCGGCGCCGCCCTCTCGAGGACTCGCGCCTCGCGTCGTCGATCGAGCGCGCCGTAGCTGCGCTCGAAGACGCCGGCGGCGGCGGTCAGATCGCTCTTGCCGACGTCCCCCCGCATCACGGAGTGGGCCGACCGCAGCAGGGTTGCTTGTCGCATCGGGGACAGGCACGTTGGGGGGATGCAACGCGCGCTGCCCCTGCTGTGCCTGTCCCTCGGTGTCGGTGGCTGCGCGACGGCCAACGACGACGAGGCCACCGACGCCGGTCGCGATGGGGCGACGCTCGACGTGGGTGCGGGTGACACGACGAAGCCGGACTCAGGCACTGATGCGGTCGACAGCGGCGCAACCGACAGCACGAGCGTCGACACCGGCGCCGCGCCCGAGACGGCCGTCGACACGGGCACGCCGGACACGGGCACGCCGGACACGGGCACGCCGGATACGGGCACGCCGGATACGGGCACGCCGGACACGGGCGCGCCGGACACGGGCACGCCGGACACGGGCGGCTGCACCGTGTCACCGGTGTCCGGGTGCGCGTCCGGCGCGGTGGTGATCGGTCACTACGCAGGCGGGGCCCGCACGATCGACATCGCTCCGGGTAGCACCTCGTTCAAGCTCGCTCTCCTCAGCTACGACCCGTCGAGCTGGACGCTGACGGGTGCGACCACGCGCGTGACGAGCTTGCAGATCTTCAGCTACGACGCCGGCACCACCATCGCAGGCAACGCAGGGATCCCCACCACGATCCAGACCGGCCCGACCGGGACCTGCAGCCCGTACACCTACGCGGGCTCGATGGGTGACTGCCCGGCGCACACCGGCTGGGCCGGCTGCAAGTTCTCCGTGGCTGCGACGAGCACGTGCCACATGGAGACCGGCCTCGGTGGAGCGTGCTCGTCCCCGAGCTATTCGTGTCTGCGCATCGCGCCGTGAGGCCAGCCGGGTCCAAGTCGGTGAATGTTGGTCATTGGGTCGGCGGCGCGAAGCGATCCCACACCGCGCGGGCGAGCTTGGCGATCACCGCTTCGCGAGCCCCCAGCTCCTTCGTCGATCCAGCCGTCAGCACGGCGACCGCGACGCGCGCGCCGCTCGGCAGGACCAGGATGCCGACGTCGTTCGTCGAGATGTTGTAGCCCTCGACCGTGTCACCCGTGCCCGTCTTGTGTTCCACGCGCGCGCCGGGTGGCAGCTTGCCCTTGAGGCGGTTCGGCCCGGTCTTGGTGCCCGCGAGCACGTCGAGCAGCCATTGCGACCGCTCGGGCCCGAGGAACGCCTTTGCGTCGAGGACGGCGAGCAGCTGCACGAGCCCGTCGGTCGTCGCGACGTTCGGCGACGCGGTGAGCTCCGCCTTCGCAGCGGCGAGCCGGGCGGGCGGCGTGGCCTCGGGGCAGGCCTTCAGCGCGACCATCGTCCACCCGCCGGTCGGAGCCTTGGAGCCGGGGCAGCCGAGGCGCCCGAACATCTCGATCTCTTGCTCCACCACGTCGACGCCGACGATGCCCGCTGCGCGC
>JAEUKC010000261.1:0-12117 GCA_016794445.1 Myxococcales bacterium | reverse complement strand
GGATACGACGCTGTTCTTCGTGTCCGGCAGCTGTCCCTACGGTCCGACCCTGCGGATGTGCACCGACGAGGAGGCAACCTCGTCGTCCACGCGTGTCTCGGGTAGCCGTTGCGCCCACACGTCGCCGAGGCAACGATGGCTGCGTGATCGACCTCGAAGAAGCGCGCACCCGCGCCGCGGCCTGCGGCTTCCCGCTGTGCGCCGACGGGGTGATCGAGACCGACCGCTGGTGGTTCATCCCCGTCCTGCAGATCGGGTCGTTCGGCGTCGTCGTCGACAAGGCCGACGGTCGCTGCACGTGTCTCGGCTCCGTCGGGCGACTGGAGGACTGGCTCTGGGCCTACGACGCGGGCCTCCTCGACCCGGGTGAACTCGTGGTCACGCACGTCTCCGACCCCGCGCGAGCGAGAGAGCTCCTGCGCACCGCCGGCTTCTCCGTCACCACCGCCGACCTGCAGACCCTCCCGCTCCGTCGCAGCGCCGAGACGAGCTGGATGCGCCTCGCCGAGCTGCGCGCGCTCGCGCCCGAGATCGCGCGGTGGCACGTCGAAGGCCCGCGTGGTGTCCGAGGGCCCTTCGCACACCCGCAGCCCGTCCTCCCCCTCGAGCCGACCTGACCTCCAAGCCGGTGCGCCGCGCTCGCCCACATCGCCCGCTTCTCGCGTCCGGCGTGAGGCGCCGGCGTTTCTCGACTAGGGTCCCCCCATGACCATCGATCTGGCACAAGCCCGCACCCGTGCGGACGCCGTCGGCCACCCGCTCCAGCCCGACGGCGAGGTGCGCGAGACCGAGCGCTGGTGGTTCTTCCCCGTCGAAGCCAAGAGCTGCGCGGGCGTCGTCGTCGACAAGGCGACCGGCCACGCCACCCCGCTGGGCGCCGGTGGGCGCCTCGAGGACTGGCTCTGGGGCTACGACGCGGGCCTCCTCGAGGAGGGCAACCTCGCCATCGTCGTCACCGAGGTGTTCGACTTCCCGCGCGCCATCGACGCGCTCGCCCGCATCGGCCTGCGCGTGTCGCACACCGCGCTCCAGCACCTGCCGCTGCGGCTGGACGCGCACGGCGTCAACACCCGCCTCCGCGAGGCGCGCGCCATCGACGGCTCCATCGCCCGCTGGCACGTCGAGGGGTCGCGCGGCGTCGTGAAGCGCGTCTCGCACGGCAGCATCCCGCCGCCGGCCCCCAAGTGGGACGACGAGGCCTCGCGGGCGTGCCTCGTCGATCTCGCCAACTGGTGGTCGCGCGCCCCGCACGCCAAGGACATGAGCGCGGCCATCGCCACCTCGTTCACCAGCGACCTCGGCGGCGTGGGCCTCGCGCAGCGCAGCGAGTTCCTCGCCCACCGCGAGCACGCCGATCCGCACGGAGAGATCACCGTCGCGCAGTGCGCGATCCACAACGACCGCGCCATGCTCGTCTTCGAGGCCACCGACACCATCACCGGTCGGCGCCACCGGTTCCACTGGATCGCGTGGTTCGCCGCGCCCGGCATGGTCGGCCGGCTCACCTCGTTCTCCACCACCGTCTGAGCGTGGCCGAAGCGACGGAGACCCCGGTCGACGAGCGCGAAGGCCCGATGGCCATGCGCTTCGTCCCGCTCTCCGTCGGTGCGCGTCTCGAGGTCTGTCCGCGGTGGCCGGCGCTGCTCGTCAACACCGACGCGGGCAGCCTCGAGGTCCGGACGCGCAGCGTGCAGCACGTGGATCGGGCTTCTTTCCTCGTGCTCCCGGCGCGCACCGTCGCGCAGGTCACCGCGCGCGGGCCGCTCGGTCGGGCGCTCGTGCTCGAGGTGAGCCCGGCGCTCGTGCGGCACGTCGTCGAGACCTACGAGGGCGAGATCGAGACCGCGGCCCTCCGCCGCTACCTCGGCGAGCAGCAGCTCCTGCCGCGCACCACGTGGGTGAACGAGCTCTGCCACCGGTACCTGTTCGAGCGCGCGGTCTGCCGCAAGCGGGACACCGAGGCCACGCGGTTCCTCGAGACCGAGATCGTCAAGGAGGTCTACTTCCTCTGCCGTGATCGCGAGCGCAAGGGTGTGCGCAAGACGTGCCTCGAGGTGGACGGGCCGCTGGTCACCCGCGCGCTCGCCGAGATCGAGGCCCACCTCTTCGAGGCCACCGTCGTCACCCGCCTGCCCAGGGCGTGCGGCACGAGCGAGAGCAGCCTGCTCCGCGCGTTCAAGCGGGAGCTCGGCCTGGCGCCGCTGGCCTTCGTCCGCGCGCGGCGCCTCGACGAGGCCAACCTGCTCCTCAAGACGCGCCGCTTCTCGGTGGGCGAGGTCGCGACCAAGGTGGGCTACGCGAGCCTCGCCTCGTTCTCCGCCGCGTTCCGCGCGCGGTTCGGCCTGCAGCCCTCGGGTATTTTGCTTGGTCGCTCCCGGACCGTCCCTGTCCGGTCCTCCGCTCCCACTACTTCACCACGAGGCCGGTGACGTCGCGGGTCTCCATCGCCTTGCGCGCGTCGGCGCTCGAGGTCTTGGTGGAGCTGCCCGTGAACGTCACGCCGTCGACGTGCCGCAGGAAGTAGTTGTACGCGGGAAGATCCCCCCACAGGTTCGGGTCGGGGTACTGCCCGGCGTATTCGGGGGGATCGCCCGGGACCTTGCCGAGGCCGCCCTTGCTCGTGACCACCACGTTGGTGAACGCGAGGTTCTGCAGCGGGTGCACCACGCCGTCCTTGGTCTTCGTGCCCGAGATCGGTGAGCCCCAGGTGTGCCGGGTGGAGGTGCCGACGATGTCCTCGAAGCGCACGCCGTTCACCGTGCCCACGCGGCGCACCGAGCCGAGCGGGGTCGAGCCGCGGTCGCCGAGGATGACGAAGAACGGCGAGCCGACGTCCTTGAACGTGATACGGCGGAACACGATGTTCGAGATCGCGGCGCCGTCGACCGACTCGACCGCCATCGCGGCCTTGTCGGCGGACTCGACGGTGACGTCCTCGAAGGTGACGTTCGCGAACGCGCCGTAGCTCGCGGTGCCCATCTTCAGGGCGTTGGCGATGAACGACTTGACCCGGGCGTTCTTGACGACGACGTCGTGCACGCCGCGGTCGACGCCGCTCTTGAGGCAGATGCTGTCGTCCTCGGAGGTGATGGTGACGTTCTCGATGCGCACCCGGTGGCAGTCGACGACGTCGATGCCGTCGCGGTTGCCCGAGAGCGGGGTGTCGACCACGAGGTCGTGGATCGAGAGGTCGTCGTCCTCGAGGCTCACGACGCCCCACATGGCCGCGTTCACCACCTTCAGGTGGTGGATGGTGACGTTGCGCGAGAGCACCGTGTAGATCGCCATGGGCCGCGTGGCCTCGGGGTGCACCTTGCTCGGGCCGATCCACTTCGGGGTGTTGCCGTTGCCGTCGATGGTGCCGCCGCCCTCGAGGGTGAGGTCGTGCACGCCCTCGGCGTAGAGCAGGGCCTTGCGGCAGTTGAGGAGCTGGGTGTTGCTGGTGGGCGGCGAGGTGCTCGGGTAGTCGGCGTCGTCCTGGGTGCCCTTCAAGGTCGCGGTCTTCTCGATCGAGAGCACGAGGTCGCTGCGCAGGCGGAGCATGCCGGTGAGGAACGTGCCGTCGCGCAGCACCACGGTGCCGGGGGAGCAGGCGTCGATCGCGGCCTGCAGCGCCTTGGTGTCCTTGGTCTTGCCGTCGCCCTTCGCGCCGAAGGTGCGGGCGTCGCACACGGGGCGGGGGGCGTCGGAGGCGGCGTCGGTGCTCGCGTCGGTGGCGTCGGTGCCACCGGTCTCGAGCAGCGGCACCGAGGCCTCGTCGGCGTCGACGCCGTCGGCCGGCGCGCCGTCGCCGCAGCCGCACCCGAGGGCGACGAGCAGGAGCAGGGCAGGGCGGGCCATGCCTGCAGGAGAGCACCGCGCGCGGCCCGCGGCCCACGACGGACCGGCGAAAGTTGTCGAGCCGCCGTCGCCGCGGTCACTTCGGCAGTGAATAGTCGATCTGCACGAGCCCGCTCGGGAACGCGCGGCTGCCGACGAGCTGCAAGGGGACGTCGCGGCCGCTGTGGCCGAAGAGCCGCGCGCCGTCGCCCAGCAGGATGGGCACGATCGAGAGGGTGAGGTCGTCGACGAGCCCGGCGGCGAGGAACTGCTGGATGACCACGCCGCCGTCGATGTACGCGCGCTGCGCCCCCTCGGCGGACAGCTCGGCGACCAGCGCGGCCGGCTCGCCGGCGAAGAAGGTCTCGTCGGCGCGCGGTGCGGGGCTCTGGTGCGTGAGGACGACGACGCGCTTGCCGTTCCACGGCCACTCGCCGAAGCCGAGCACGGTGTCGTACGTCTTGCGGCCGACGATCAGCGTGTCGACGGTGGCGAAGAACGCGGCATAGCCGTAGTCCTCGCCCTCCACCTGCACGGTGGAGAGCCAGTCGATGGCGCCGTCGGCGCGGGCGATGAAGCCGTCGAGGCTCGTGGCGATGAAGACCGAGCAGCGCAAGGTGCCTCCTCAGGGGCCGTCGTCAGGGAAAGGGGAGCTCGACGACCGCCTTCACCTCGCTGGCGGGCGTCGGGACGACGATCGATAGCTTCGTCTCCCACGCGCGCAAGCACTTCAGGGTGTCGGGGCGCGCCTCGGCGTTGGGCACCGGGAAGATGTCGCGGCGGGTCTCCTTGCCCGCGGCGTCGAACCAGACCTCGAACTTGTAGAGCGACTGGCGCGCGCCGCCGTCGGTCACGAAGGGTTTCCAGCAGCGGTCGAGCAGCGTGGTGCGCTCCTTCTCGAGCGCGTTGCGCGTGCGCTCGTCGACGGCGGCCTGACGGTCGAGGGCGAGCAGCTGGGGCGTGACGGGCCCAGGGGGCGTGGAGCCGGTGGGCGCGGGGGGCGTCGGGACGAAGACGGCGGGTCCAGGCGCTGGTGCGCGCGCCGCGAGCCCCTTGTAGAGCCCGAACGCGATGATCAGCGACCCGACGACGATGGCGGCGGGAATCGACCCACCCTTGGACGACCCGCGCTCAGAGCCCACGCGTGATGAGCACCATCGTGTGGCAGTAGCAATTGCCGGCGTAGCTCGTCGGCGTCTCGGAGTTGGTGATTGCCGTCGAGAAGACGTACGTCGATCCCGAGGTGAGCGCGACCGAGCCGTTCTTGGAATTGTCGATGCGCCACGTGCCCGCGACGGGCTGCGCGTGGTAGTGCCAGTTGCCGATGGTGGAGTCTGCTCCGCCCGTGTTGAGGCCGACGCGGACACCCATCCCCGAGTTCTGCGGCACGGAGCACGAGGCGTGCGTGAAGACCAAGGCCTTCTCGCCGACGCCCGCGGTGTAGGCGGGGGTCTTGCACGTGTAGATGAAGCCGTAGCTGGCGGGTATCGTCTGCGAGTCGGTGCCATCCGTCTCGCGCAGCGCGACGACCGACGGCCCCGCGACGTTCTGCGCGGTGATGGCGAAGGGCACGCTGTTCAACGTCTCGCGCGGGGTGAGCTCGGCGTCGGTGCCGATCTGCACGCCGAGGTAGCGAGGCCCGCTGCCGTCGAACAGACCCGCCGGGAACGGCTTGGTGCTGCCGAGGGGCGTGGAGAAGTACCCGTCGTCGAGGGTGAGGCTCTGCGTCTCCGTCCACAGCGCGGTGCCGCCCGTGGGGGTGGAGTAGATGCTGTAGGTGAAATCCTTCGCCCCGACGACGGGCTTGCCGGTCGCCTTGTCGACGAGGCGCCCCTGCTGGGTGAGCACGTTGGGGACCGCCGCGCCGACGGCCGTGGCCAGGGCCGCCGTGACCGCGAGAGACAGGAGCGTGGTGCGCAGGACTCGCTTCATGGAAAACCCCTCGGAGATCATTGGGAGGACTCGACGGCGCCGATCACGCCGCCGTGCAGGACGTAGCTGGAGGACGAGCTCAGGTGCGAGCCCGTGACGGGGGAGGTGTTGGTGACGAGGATGTACTTGGCGTCGGCCATGCGCGCGCCACCGGGGACCAGCGAGAACGCCGTGGTGGGCTTGACCAGCGGACCGGTCTCGCCGGTCTCGGTGGTGCCGGTGTCGACGACGCCCGTGTCGGGCTTGCCGGTGTCACCCGTGCCGGTGTCGCTCGCGTCGCCCGTGCCCGTGTCGACCGTGCCCGAGTCGGTCGTCGCCACGACGCGATCTGGATCGCTGCACGCGGCGAGCAGCAGCGCGGCCGCCACCACCCAGCGCCTGTCGAACTCCGCCATGGGTGGAGAATGCCAGCACCACGGCCCGGCGAGCAAGCACCAATCAGAGCTGCTTCTTGACCTGCTCCACCCACCCACGGAACGTCGAAGAAAGCGCTTCGTCGGCCACGAGCCGCTTGGTCCACGCGCGCTGGAGCCGCGCGAATCCGGCCAGCGTGAGCCCTTCAGCCTTCAGGATCGGCAAGAGCGGCGCGCCCTTCTCCGCGTGGGCGACCATGAACGCATACCGGTCGAGCCCGTGGGTCGGCTCCGTCGGCCCGAGCGCGTCCTGCGCCTCGACGTAACGACGATTGAGATCCTCGGCCAGGCTCGAGTCCCCGCGCAGCGCGGCCGTCGCGACCCGCAGCATGAAGCCTTGCTCGATGAAGGTCCACCGCAGCTCGTCGAGCCCGACCGCGCGCAAGATCGCGGCGCGGGGTGGGTCGCCCTCGGCGATCTCGGCGGAGATCTTCACGAAGGTGCCGAAGTCGATGCCGTCGATCGGATCGTCGGGGATCGGCTCGCCCGCGCGCGGGCCACCAGGGAACTCGATCGTCGCTGGATCGGGGCGCTCGGTCACCGCGGGGCATGCTAAGCAACGCAGCGATGGAGCGCGAGCCCGAAGCGCCGGTTGATCCAGCGCAAGACGATCACCCGACGCGTGGGGCGGCCGAGGGCCCGCCCCACGGCATCACGCTGGAGGCGCACGCCGAGATCGCTGCCGCGATTGCCGAGGGCACGCGCAAGTACGCCGACGTGCTCGAGAGCGTGCGCCTGACCGAGTCGCAGTGGAACGAGTCCACGGCCTACTGGATGCCCAAGCTCGCCGAGGACGCGATGCAGAACGGCGTGCAGGCGCGCCTCGCCATCGTCTATTCGGACGCGTTCTCCAGGGCGCAGGACGCGATGGCGCCGGTCCCCCCTATGACCCCGGAGGACTGGGCCACGCTCACCGTCGAGGTGCAGAAGGAGGGTGGCCCCGGCGAGCCCCTCGCGCGCCGCAACCTCTCGCTCGCGGACTACCTGCGCCTCGCGCGGCACTTCGCCAAGCGCCTCTCGAGCGACCCGATGGAGCAGGAGCAGTTCTTCGCCCGGTACGTCGCGCTGCAGCCGCCGCCCGAGGAGTAGTCAGGGCGGGGGCTTCGACGTGCGGAGGGGCTTCGCGGGGCCCCACGACCAGGCGTCGCGCGGCGCGGGCGAGCGATCGAACCACCAGGAGCCGGGCGCGCCGTCGAGGCTGTTCGCGTCGCGGCGCAGCTCGGCGAGCTTCGCCTGCTGTGTCGCGACCCAGTCGTCGGTGCGGAAGCCCTGGAGCGATCCGAGGATGCACGCGGCCTCGAACGCCGCGTCGGGCCGCTGCTTCCACGGGGTGGTCTTGGCCTCGAGCTCGTCGATCACGAACAGCGGCCGGAACGGCTCGCCGCCGCGGTGCTTCTTGCGCGCGTCGAGCGCGGCGAGGTGCTCCTTGGCCCACGCGTCCCACGAGGCCGGATCGAGGATCACCTTCTCGACGGTGCGCATCGGCTTCGGCGCCCCGACCGCGTCGGCCGCGCCCTGGAGCTCGGGCGGCAGGCCGGTCTCCCACGGCTCCTCGACCTTCTTGCGCAGCCCCGCGGCGGTGATGCGGTCGAGCGCCTCGCCCGCGGCCTCGACGACGGCCTCTTCGCCCTCGAAGCGCCGGAGCACGTCCACCAGGAACGGGAACAGCGCGAGGTGCCCGTAGCGCCCGAGCGCACGGAGCACGTGCGGCGGCGGGAGCTCGAGCAGCTGCACCGCCTCGAGCAGGAACGGCAGGTCGTCGGGGTGGCCCGCGATCCCGAGCAGCTCGAGCCCGACGAGGGTGCGCGCGGCGGAGCGACGCGTGGCGAGCTCGTCGCGGAGGGCCTCGCGGGTGGGCGAGTGGCCGCGCGAGAGGAGCGCGCGCGTCGTCGCCGCGAAGAGCGCGTCGTCGCCGAGGTCCACGCTGCGGCGGAACAGGTCCTCGAGCGCGAGGGTGGCCGTCTCCTGGTCGAGGTTGCGGGCGAGCGCGCGCGAGAGGCGCACGTCGAGGTCGGCGTTCTCGCGGCCGCGCACCCACCCGACGACGTCCTTCGGCAGGGTGCCGCGCTCGCCGAGCACGTCGACCGCGAGGCCCACGAGCCCGAGGTTCGGGTGCGTCAGCAGCTCGGGCAGTACCTCGTCGATCGCGGGGTTGGGCGCGAGGGTGAGGCCATCGACGAACCCGGGCCACTCCTCGGGCGGGCGCTGCTTCAGCACCGAGACGACGAGCCCCATCAGGTCGCGCCCCTCGATGCACCCGAGGGTGAACGACAGCGCGAACGCGCGCATGGGGTCGGGCACCTCGGACTCGCGGTGGTAGATCGCGACGTGCCCCAGCACCCCCGCGCCGAGCGAGGCGAAGTAGTCGACGTTGTTGAGCAGCCGCTGCTCGAACGGCGCCTGATCGAGCCACGTCTCGGTGGGGATCGGGTGGCGCAGGTTGCCGAGGCTGCCGATGTCCTCGAGGGTGTCGCGGGCGAGCGCGCGCAGCACCTCGCGCTCCTCGACGGCGGGCTCGTAGGCGTAGATCACCTCGGCGGGCGGCGGCGCCGCGGGGGGCTCTTCGGGCTCCTCGAGCAGCTTCTTGGCGAGCGAGCCGTCCTGCGCGGCCTTGGCGAACGCGGCCAGCTCCTCGAGGGTCTTCGGGCGCGGGATGCTGACGGACGTGGCGGCCTTGGGGGGCGGCGCGGGGTTCTCGCCGAGGTCGATCGCCGGCGGGATGCGCGGCCGACGGAGGTGGTGCACGTGCGGCACGCCGAGGCTCGCGCGGAACGGCGGCACCTCGCTCGACGCGTCGCCGTGCGCGCTCGCGATGGCCCATCGCTTGGGGTCGGAGAGGAGCCGGAGCTGCTCGTCGGTGACCTTCTCGGCCTGCTCGAGGAGCAGCTTGCGCGCGTCGGCCAGGATCGCGAGCGGCTTGTGCACGGTGGCCGCGAGCGGGGAATTCTCGGCGGCGCGAGAGACGAGGCGCTCGGCGTCGCCGATGCGGGCGGCGGACTCGTGCAGCGCCTCGGCGTGCGCGGCCTCCTCGGGGCGCGTGTCGAGCGCGAGGTAGAGCCCCGCGACGGCCTGGCGGAGCAGCTCGGCGACGAGGGTGCGGTCGTAGACGAGGGCGGCCGCGGTGAGCTCGCGGCTCGCCACCTCGACGGCGTTCTTGGCGATGCGGGCCGGGTGCTGGAGCTGCTCGAGGAAGTCGCTCACGGGAGACCTCCGCCCGCGTCGTCGGCGGTGCCGAGGAGGAGCGCGCCGCGCTCCGGTCCATCGGAGTGGGTGGCGACGAGCGCGAGGTCGCCGGGGGCGCCGCCGATGGCCCACTGTACGCAGGCCATGGCGGCCAGCATGGCGGCGCTGGCGGCGCCCACGTCGCCGGTCTTGAGGAGGGGCTGGTCGTGCTTCACCTCGGACGACCACGCGCGGAACGTGCGACCGAACGCGAGCTGCCACTCGTCGACGCGGTGGCGCTCGTTGGCGACGTCGGTGAGCACCCACGGGATGCGCCGCGCCTTCTCGAAGTCCTTGCCGCACGCGCCGCGGATCGCCGCGGTCATGCCCACGGCGTGGCACGGGTCCTCGTGGCCCCAGGGGCGCGGTTCGTCCTCGACGGCCACGCCGATGAGCTTGGCGATCTTGGGCAGCCCGCTCGCGCGACTGCGGCGCGAGAGGAGCAAGAAGCCCGCGCCCTCGCCGGGGATGAAGCCGTTCTCGGTCTCGAGCGCGTGCAGGCGGTACTCGGCGTCGAGGTGCTCCAGGATGTCGGGGTCGAAGTAGCTGTCGACGCCGCCGACGGCGACGACGTCGCAGAGGTTCTCCTCGAGGAGCTCGAGCGCGCGGACGAACGCGAGGACGCCACCGCCCCGATCCTGCTCCACGGTCATGGAGAGGCGGGCGTCGAGGACGATGCCGGAGCGGTGCTGCAGCCAGGGGAAGAGATCGCGTAGCAGGCGGCGATCGAAGCCGGGCCGTGAGGTGTCGGGGAGGGCGACGACGACGGGCAGGGGCGGCAGAGGACCGCGCAGCCCGAGCTCCTTGCGCCAGGCGAAGGTGGCCTGCAGGAGGGCCGGGACGGCGAGGGCGACGAAGCGCGGCAAGCCCTGGTCGGCGTCGGAGAGAGAGGCGAGGCGGCAGGTGCCGATCGGCTCGCCGTGGCGGTCGATCATGTGCGACTCGCGCGGCCGCATCTTGTTGGCGCGGCTGGCCAGGGTGACCTGCAGGGCGTCGAGGCCCACGTGGGAACGGGCACCGACACCGAGGACGACCACGTCGGGGATCACGGCGCGGGAGGGTAGTCGATCGCTCGGCTCCTCGGCAGTGGTGTCACACGCCTGTGACGTGGCGAGGCTTGCGCCAGATCAATGAGAGTTTTCGACGGAACCGGTAACGTTCCCGGTCCTCAAGCCGACACCAGAACCGGGGCCATGGCGATCACCGAACGCACCTTCCGTCTCAGTGGTCTCGAGGAGCCCTACGAGGTCGTCGTCGCCGACGTCGACGAGGGGCTGTCGATGCCCACGCGCGCCCACGTGAAGCTGAGGCTCGAACTCCCGCAGGCGCTCGACGCCGAGGCCGCGCTCGGCAAGGACGTGGTGCTCGAGATGCTCGAGGACGACACGCCCGTGCGCGCGTTCCACCTCGTGGTCCAGGGGGTGCTCGACCACGGCGAGAACGTGGAGGGCCACGATTTCGAGCTCGATCTGCTCGACCGCTTCGGCATGCTGGAGCTCCGCAAGGACCTGCGCATCTTCCAGGAGAAGACCAGCGTCGACATCGTGAAGCTCGTGTTCGAGCGCGCCGGGATCGACGTCGGGACCTGCGAGTTCCAGGTGAGCCGCACGCTGCCCAAGCGCGTCTACTGCGTGCAGTACCGCGAGACGGACCGCGACTTCTCCGAGCGGCTGATGGACTTCGAGGGGATCTGGACGATCCCGGCCGACGAGCCCGACGCGGCCAAGACGATCTTCGCGGACGACAAGACGGTGTTCAAGCCGATCGAAGGCGAGCACGTGCTGCCGTTCCTCGACGGCGGCATCGGCACGGGCGTTCTCGAGTTCGAGGCGACCCACTCGGTGATCACCGAGGAGGTGGTGCTGCGGGACTACAACTACGAGACGCCGGGGGTGGACCTCACCTCGACGGCCGGGGTCTCGGGGGCCAAGTCCTCACGGTACGAGTTCCCCGGCGGCTACCAGACGCAGGCGGACGGCAAGGCGCTGGCGCAGATCCGGCTCGAGGAGCACCTGGCCCAGCGCACCGTGGCCAAGGGGCTCGCGCACAACCCGCAGTTGCGGCCTGGGCGCACGTTCGACCTCACGGAGACGACGCGGGACGCGCTGAACGTCACGTGGCTGGTGCGCGCGGTGACCCACCGCTTCGAGCGAACCGGGGGTGATCAGCAGGTCTCCTACTCGTGCCGGTTCGAGGCGAGCCCGGCCGACCAGGCCTACCGGCCCAAGCGGCGGCACAAGTGGCCCGTGGTGCCGGGCTCCCACTCGATCAAGGTGACGGGGCCGGCGGGCGAGGAGATCCACACGGACTCGCTCGGCCGGATGAAGGGCAAGTTCTTCTGGGATCGCGAGGGCAAGGAAGACGACAAGGCCACCTGCTGGATGCGGGTGATCCAGCTGCCGATCGGCGGCTCGCAGGCCCTCGCCCGCGTGGGGTGGGAGATGATCGTGCGGTACGCCTACGGCGACCCGGACCGGCCCATCGCGGTGTGCCGCGTGGACAACGGCGCGCACACGGCGCCGTACAGCTACCCGAAGGCCGCCAGCGCGATGTCGTTCAAGACGCTCTCCAGCCCGGGGGGTGGGAAGTACAACGAGATCACGATGGAGGACGGGGGCGGGGGGCAGAAGTTCGGGGTGACGGCCAGCAAGGACTGGAACGAGCAGGTCAACAACAACAAGACGGAGAAGATCGGGGCGAACGAGAAGCTGGAGGTGGGGACGACGCTGGA
>JAEUKC010000237.1:0-9773 GCA_016794445.1 Myxococcales bacterium | reverse complement strand
CGCTCGCCCTGCGGCGAGACCGGTTTCGGTCGACTCACCAGGATCACGGCCGGCAAGGGCTTCACGTGTGGCCTGACCAACACCCATGCGGTCATCTGCTGGGGATCCAACGCCGACCACGCCGTCGGTTCCGCGAAGGGCCCTGACGTGCAGCGGCCCCATCGGGTCATCGACGACGCGGTCGACGTCGCCGCCGGATGGACCCGAGCCTGCGCGGTGCGACACGACGGTCAGGTGCTCTGCTGGGGGTTCGAGGGTTTCGATGCGCTGGTCGACGAGTCGCTGCGACCTGGTCGGTCCACGCCCGTCCCTCGTGCGGTGGAGGGGCTCGCCGACGCCCGCACGATCTCGTGTGGGGGCTTCACCTGCTGCGCGGTGCGCACCAACGGCCGCGTCGCGTGCTTCGGCGACAACCGCTTCGGGCAGCTGGGCGACGGCGGCAAGGTGACCCGCCCGTGGGCAGCCGACGTGGCGAACCTCACCCACGTCGTCCAGGTCACCGCCACCGGAGCGCGCTCGTGCGCGTTGCGAAGCGATGGCACGGTGTGGTGCTGGGGCCTCGCCCTCGATCAGGGCCTGGGGGACGGGAGCACGATCGATCGTGCCGTTCCCGGCCCCGTGCCCGGCGTGAAGCACGCGACCTCCCTCGGGGGCGGCGCACAATCGATCTGCGCCGTCGCCGATGGCGAGGTCGTCTGCTGGGGCACGCTCCCCTCGAGCGGCGTCGACGAGCCCCCTCGACCCCCGGGATCGATCGGCTTCCTGGCCTCCTTCGATCCGCTCGCCGTCGAGTCCGGCGCCACGGTCGAGAGCCCCATCTGCGTTCGCTCTGCCGGCGGAGAGGTGGCCTGCCTGGGCAACAACCTCCATGGGCAGCTGGGCAACGGGACGACCGCAGGAGAGCGGAGCCTCGTGCGCGTGGAGGGACTCAGCGACGTCACCTCGATCGCCGTCGGCGGCGCGCACGTCTGCGCGCTGCGCCTCGACGGGGAGCTCTGGTGCTGGGGCAGCAACCAGTCCGGGCAGCTCGCTTCCCCCGACGAGCAGGACCACACCCGACCCACCCGCGTGTTCTTCCGCGAGGCCTGGGACAAGCCCGCGCTCTCGACCTGCCGGTGACCGTCGCGACGCGGGACGGTCCTGTAGACTCGGTGCTCGATGCCGACGCGAGCCCTCGGGGTGGTGCAGTTCCGTGGCCGCGAGGACGTGACCCTCGAGCTCGACGGCACGTGCGACGGCGCAGGGCTCGCATGGTCCCCGGTGTTCGAACCCGACCGCGAGGGCGCGCGCCTGCAGGTGAACCTCTGCGTCCTCCGCCTCTTCGACCTCGGCGTGCGTGGGCTCCCGGGGCCCCGCTTCGACTACGTCGAGGCCCTCTGGCGAGTGCGTGGTCGGTGGCGCAGCGCGCCCGCGTGGCTGGTGTTGCGCTGCGACGTGTGGCCGACGGTCCCGCGTTGGCTCGCGGCGGTGTTCGATCGCTACGACACCCGCGCGCCCGAGCGCTTCCGCGTGGAGGGGGACGCCCGCGGCCTCGCGGTCACCTTGCGGGCCGACGACCGCGACTTCTCGCTGGAGACGACCGCGGACGGCGCCATCGCCTCCGCGCTGTCCTCGGGGCTCTCGCTGCTGACCCTGCGAGGAGGCGCGGTGCACCACATCCCGTGGCAGGACGACGCGACGGCAAAGGCGATGAGCTACTCCTGCGCCGTACGCGACGAGGGGCTCGGGCGCGCGAGCTTCGGCGCGCCGGTCGAGTGGGCCCCGCGCGCCGTGGTGTCGTGGGCGCGGGTGCACGCCTGCGCGCCGGCGTACCGCGTCCGTCAGAGGTAGAGCGCGAGGGCGCTGTGGTAGGCCACGCGGTCGAACCACAGGTCGCGCCACGACTCGTCCAGGGGCGACTCGGCGCCGACGGCGTCACCCCACGCGGGCTCCGACCAGACGACGCAGTCCTCGCGCGCCTCCACCCGCACGGTGACGACGCCACACCCTGGGTCGGCGCACTCCGGGCACACGTAGAGGGTCGCGCGCGTCGGCGCTCCCGTGGCGCGAGGCAGCAGCTGACGGGCGTATTCGCGCTCGGCGCGACGGTCGAGCCAGCCGAACACGGAGACGAAGTCGCCCAGCTCCAGCACGTCGCGGAGACTGCGTCGGTTGATCGCGAAGTCACGGTAGTCCCTCCGGGCGCTGTGCGCACCGCCCGCGCGCGTCGCTTCGACCAGCGAGAGCTCGTCGAGGCCGGACTTCTTCCGCGGGAGCGCGCTTCGCAAGACGCAACCGAGCGTACCGTGGTTTCGCGGCTGCGCTACGTTCCGGCCATGATGGCACGAGTGCTCGCCGGCCTGCCGCGGCTCGGTCTCGGCGGCGAAGGGGTGCTCCGCACCTTCGGGCGCGAAGGCGACGCGACCGCCGTCCTTCGAGCGGCGCTCGCCGGGGGCGTGCGTTACTTCGACTGCGCCCGCGCGTACGACGACTCCGAGCGGTACCACGGCCTCGTGTGGGGCGCGGATCCCGCTGCGCGCGCGGAGGTGTTCCTCTGCAGCAAGTCGGCCTCCCGCGACGCCAAGGGGGCGCGTCAGGATCTCGAGAGCACGCTCGAGCGCATGCGCGTCGAGCACCTCGATCTGTGGCAGATCCACGACGTGCGGACCGACCGGGACCTCGCGAAGATCACCGGTCCGGGTGGCGCGCTGCACGCGTTCGAGGCGGCGAAGCGCGAGGGCCTCGTTCGGCACCTCGGGGTCACCGGGCACCACGATCCCGCCGTTCTCCTGCGCGCGATCCAGGAGCTCCCCGTCGAGACGGTGCTGATGCCCGTCAACGTCGTCGAGAGCGTGCTCGGTGGATTCCTAGACGGCGTGCTGCCCGCAGCACACGCGCGCGGGCTGTCGGTCATCGGGATGAAGGTGATGGGCGGCGGGATGTTCACCCGCGCCGGGCTCGCCCCGGCGTCGCTGCTGCGCTGGGCCCTCCGCACCCCCGCCGACGTGCTCGTCGTCGGCTGCGCCTCGCCGGCGGAGGTCGCGCAGGACCTCGCGCAACACACGCCGCTCGACGACGAGGAGGCCACCCGACTCGAGGCGGCCGTGCGCGCCCGCGCCCGACAGCTCGCCTACTACCGCGGCGTCGTGTGAGCCGGAGGTGTCGGGAGTGCAGCTCGGGCTGGACGCGGACGCGCGGACTCGCGATGGTCACGGGCATGCCCACCGTGGAGCTGTACGGCGACCAGACCCTCGACGTCGACTCGGACGACTACGTCGCGCGTTCGTACGACCCGGAATCGGGCGATGAGGTGGAGGCGGTCATCGAGGGGCTCGACGACGTGGTCCTCGAGTGCGACGAGGTGGACCTGGTCCTCGACTACCCCTTCGAACAAGAATATCGCGCCCAGCTCACCGGGGAGATCACCCTCCGACAGATCATCGACGCCATCCGGCGCGGCTTCCGCGAGATGTACCGCGGCGCGTCGCACGCGCCGATCGCCGGGTTGCCAGGCAACGAGGACGTCAAGGGCTCGTACGGCCAGGCCTACCATGGCATCCACGATCTGGTCATCGAAGGGATCCTGTTCCACGAGGAGGAGGGGCTCATCGAAGTGCTGATCGGGAGCTGAAGGTCACACTCCGGCCGCCTCGCTCGACGAGTGAGCGATGGCCCGTCCTGTCACTCCCTCGGTGCTCGCCCTGCTCGCCCTCGCCGGGTGCGCGGCCAGCGCCGCGGCGCCCCGGTCGGCGCCGTCCCCGATCGACCCCGGCCCTCCCATCCAGGGTCGCGCGGTGGTCGCCGAGATCACGCCCCCACCCACCTGCCCGCTCGACCCGCCGGTCGCGTCGGACCCGGCGAAGCCGATGCGCTTCGACGCCTTCGCGGCCGCGCTCGCCGAGCACATCGACCGCGCCTCGCCGCCGCTCGACGCCGAGCTCGCGGTCCTCGCCGCGCGCCACGGGCTCGACGGGACGGACGCGAACCTCGCGCGCGACCATCGCCGCCTGCGCGCCCTCTTCGAGGCCACGCGCGACGGAGGCTTCTTCCGCCTGCGCTGGGCGATCACCAACCAGGAGCCCTCGTCGCAGCGCATCTGGGCCGAGTGGGCGAAGAGCGCGACGCTCGGCGCGGGCCCCGCGTCGGCGACGGCCGAGTGCGACGAGATCAGCGCGCTCACCTCGTTCCTGGCCGGCAGCGTCGGCGTGAAGCCGGTGGGCCTGTTCTACCCGACGTGGAACCACACCATCGTCGCGTGGCAGCCGCCCGGGGCGACCGTGAAGGGCACCCGCGTGCTCCTGCCCACGACGCAGGTGTTCCTCGGGTGCGACGACGGCTTCGACGCCGCCGACTTCGACCCGAAGGCGCAGAAGCACGTCTGGGCGTACACCCCGAAGGACGTGGCGCCACACGCGATGGTGCCCGCGACGACGGTCGCCTTCCTGCTCGGCCAGGTCGACCGCTGGGTCCCTGCCTCCGCGGATCTGCTCGCGCTGGTCCGGCTCGACCGCGCGCGTCGCCTGCACTCGAGCGTGGCGCAGTGCAAGCACGAGCGCGCCGTGCTGGTGAGGCGGCTCGTGCGCAACCGCACGTGCGCCGACGAGGCCGCGCTCGCGCATTACTGGACCGAGGAACTGGGAGAACCCGCGGCGCCGTTCGAAGAGGTGCTGCGCGCGCTCGCCCCTCCCGGGTAGAGTCGCGGGGTGGGCGAGACCCTCGCGGGCTTCACGTGGCAGGACTGCATCGACGACCTCGTCGGGCGGCTCGGCACGCTCACCGCGGTCGCCGAGCGCCTCGCGGCCGAGAACGGCTTCGCCGAGGACGTGGGCTCGATCGAGCGCGCCCTGCGTCGCCTGCGGACCCGCGGCCAGCAAGCCGGCGGCAAGTGGGGGGCGCGTCTGCTCGCCACGTTCGGCCTCCCCGGCAGCGTCGAGGCGCGCCTGCGCTGGATGGCCGCCTACCACTCGCGCTTCACCGATCTGCCGGTCCCCGTCGCCGACGATCTCTTGCGTCTCTGGGAGCACCCGCCGACCACGGAGCGACGCGAGGCGCGCGCGTTCCTCGCGCTCGCGCGGGCGTCCCTCGACCTGCGCAAGAACGACCACGCGTCGGCGCTGTGCAGGCTCGAACCGCTGATCCGCGAGCTCGATCGGCTGCCCGCGGAGGCCGCCGTCGAGCTGCTGCTCGTCCGCGCGTTCATGGCCAGCGCGACGGCCCCGGCCGAGGTCGCGCCGTGGCTCGCCCAGGTCGCGCCGCGCCTCGCGCGGGTGACGGACGCCGAGGAGCGCGCCTGCCTCGGCGCGCGGCTCGCGGACCAGCAGGCCTACGAGGCGAATCGTCGACGCGACTTCGCCGCGGCCGAGGCCGCCTACCGCGCGCTCCCCACCGAAGGTCCGCCGTTCGTCCTCTGTCGGCGCGCGAACGGCCTCGCCTACGCCCTCCACCGCCGGGGCCGGGACGAAGAGGCCGCCGCGCTCGCCCGCGAGGCCGCCCGCCACGCCGGCGACGGCGGCCACGTGCGGCTGCGCGTGATGGCCCTCTCGATGCTGGCGCGCATCGACCCGCGCGAGGTCGGCGCGCGGGACCGCGCCGTCGCGATCTCGCGGCGCCTCGAGGACGAGACGCTCCTCTTGCGCCTCGAGCGCGCGGCGCTCAATCCAGGGAGATCTTGAGCCCCATCTGCTGCTTCATGTGGAGCAGCGCCTCGGCGTTGCCGCGCGCGTCGTCGACGGGGTCGTGGGTGTGGGCGGTCTTGCGCAGGTGCTTGAAGTTCGCGAACGTGTCGTTCACCAGCCCCTTGTAGAGCGAGCCGAGGTTCTGCGAGCTGTGCCCGAACGGGTCCTTCCCGAGGAAGTGGTGGAAGTACCAGTGGACGAAGCTGAAATCGAAGCCGTTGTTGTCGGAGATGAACACGAGCCGCTTCGTGCGCAGCGTGGCGAGCCAGTCGGCGAAGCGCTGCATCACCTGCTTCGGCTCGTCGAACCCGAGGACCTGCTCCCGCGAGAAGCCGCTGACGGCGAGGGCCTCGGGGTCCCACGCGTCGGAGATGGGGCGCAGGCGCCCGTAGAACGTGCGCGAGAGGCCTGGCTCGACGACGACCGCACCGAAACAGACCATGGAGTAGTCGCCGGGGATCGGGCCGTCGGACTCGATGTCGACCATGATGTACATGCCCGGAGTATGCGGAGCGCAGCGGCCGACCGGAAGGACACGATTCCGGACACGCTCCATGGCCGTGACGAGGCAGCGTCGAGGCGCCGCCCCGCGCCCGGCGCCGAGCACACGTCTTGCTGAGAGGACGCTCATGAAGGCTTCGCTCCCTCTCTTCCTCCTCGTCGGATCTCTCTCGGCCGGCTGCGGCAGCACGACCGAACCCACGACCCCCGCCTACGAGACCAAGGCGCTCGCGGTGTCGGGCGACTGCGCGATCATGCGCGACCGCACGGTGCGCTGCTGGGACAAGACGGGCAAGGCTGTCGCGCCTGTGCCGGATCTTCACGACGTGCAGCGGCTCGCGAACTTCGGTCAGCCGCAGTGCGCGCTCCTCGGATCGGGGGCGGTCGCGTGCTGGGGCTCGAAGACGAGCGTCGACGCAACGCGTGGCGAGACGGTCGAGCGCGTCGGACCGCTCGACGTCGCCGCGGCGAAGGGCGCGCTCGATCTCGTCTCGGGCGGCAGCGAAGGCACGACCTGCGCGGTTCTGGCGGGCGGCCGTCTCGCGTGCTTCGGCGCCGCGTGGTCCGCGTGCACGTCCGGGTGCACGCTGAACACGCCGCCCGGCTGCGAGTCGGGCGTGAAGCAGGCGATCTCGGCGGGCGGCGACACCGCCGTCCTGCGCACGGACGGCGGTGTCCACGCCTCGTGCAACGCGCCGGCCGATCCGCTCGGACCGGCGGTGGCGTTCGCGGCGGGCCTGTCCCATCGATGCGCGATCGGCGCCGACGGCACGCTGACCTGTCACGGCCTCGACCGCGGGCAGCTCGGTCGTCCGGTGCTGACCAAGGACGCGCCGCGCACCGTCGTCCTCTCGGAGATCGGCGCAGTGGCGGAGGTGGTGAGCGCGATGCACGAGACGTGCGCCCGGACGGTCTCGGGCGACGTGTGGTGCTTCGGCGTGACGTCGAGCACGGGCGTGCGCCGCGACCCGGCGCGGATCGAAGGGCTCGGCAAGGTCGCCGCGATCTCGATGAACCTCTGGGCCACGAGCGTGCTCGATGTCGACGGTGGGGTCACCTCCTGGACCACGTTCGATCCGACCCCCACCAAGGTGCGTTTCTGATCCCGATCAGGTCGCGAACCACCCGAGCCACTCGGTGACCAGCCCGAGCCGCTCGCGGTCCAGCGTGTAGACGCGCGTGCGCCCCTGCCGCTCGTGGCGGAGCAGCTTGGCGTCCTCGAGCACCCGGAGGTGGCGCGTGGTCGTCGGCCACGCGTGCTCGAAGCGCGCCGCGAGCTCCCCCGCGGTCGCGCTCCCGCCGCGGAAGTGCAGGGTCAGGAGGATCTGTCGCCGCGCCGGGTGGGCGATGGCGTCGACGACCTCGTCGAGCGCACGCAGCTTGGCGATCGGCGTCATCGCCGCCGCCTGTTCGGGGGAGCGGAGGGGCTTCAGAGGCGCTCGACCTCGCAGATGACCAGGTCCTCGAGCACCGGACCCATGGGCTCCCAGACCGCCATGACCTCGGGCGTCTGGTGGGCGAGATCGGCGGCGGTGCCGTCCTTCCACTGGAACCACTCGACGTACGACGTGCGCTGCTTGCGGATGTCGAACGCCTTCCACACCACGAACGGCTCCTTGGTGCAGAGGCCGGCCGCGCGCAGGGCGGGCTCGTGCTTCTTCACGAGGGCGAGCAGCTCGGCCTCCTTCCCGGCCTTCGGCACGTAGGTGACGATGTTGGTGACGGGCGCGTCGGGGTTCTCGCGGTGACGTTTCTCGTGCTGGTCGCTCATGGTCGCCTCCAGGGTGAGGTCAGACATTTAGCGAATCCGCTAGATGTCGTCCACGACCACCGTCGTGGTCGAAGAAGTCCGCCAGGGGATGCGCATCCTTTCGCGGCCCTCGGTCGTCGTGGGGGCATGAAGACCGTCCTCGTCCGCTACAAGACCACCGCTGCCCACGCCGACGCCAACGCCGCGCTCGTCGGCGAGGTCTTCGCCGAGCTCCACCGCTCGACGCCCGCCGGGCTCCGATACGCGAGCTACCGGTTCCCCGACGGCGTGACCTTCCTGCACGTCGCGACCCACGCCGACCCGAACCCGCTCACTTCGTTGCCGCAGTTCAGGGCGTTCCAGGAGAAGCTGCGAGGGGCCTGCGACGAGCCACCCGTCGTGACCGAGGTCTCGACCGTCGGCGCGTACGAGGCGGCGACATGAAGTCGCGCACCACCAAGAGCGCGTTCCGCATGGAGTGCGCGATCACCGCGACCATCGCCGCGCCCCCCGACGCGGTGTGGGCGCTCCTCACCGACGCCGCCGGGTTCCCCGCGTGGAACTCCACCGTGGCCAGCATCGAGGGCGAGATCGCCGAAGGCCAGCGGCTGAAGCTCCGCCTGCCGAACGGCGACCGGGTGTTCACGCCCAAGGTCTCCGCGGTCGAGCCCGGGCGCGCGATGACCTGGAGCGACGGGATGGCGCCGATGTTCCAGGGCGTGCGCACCTTCCGGCTCACCGCGCGCGACGACGGCACGACCGACTTCGAGATGCGCGAGGAGCTCCGCGGCGTGATGCTGCCGATGATCAAGGGCTCGCTCCCCGACTTCGCCCCGATCTTCGGGGCCTACGCGCGCGATCTCAAGCGTGCCGCCGAGGCCCGAGCCGGCGGCGCGAGCTGATACGCTCGTCCCGTGGCCGAGACCCCCAGCGCGTTCGCCGAGATCCGTGAGCAGTTCCTCGCGATGGTGGCCGACCTGCGGCCCGAGCTGCACCGCTACTGCGCGCGGCTGACGGGGTCGGTCATCGAGGGCGAGGACATCGTCCAGGACACGCTGGCGAAGGCCTTCTACGCGCTCTCGCTCTCACCCGAGGTGCCGGCGCTGCGGCCCTGGCTGTTCCGGATCGCCCACAACACGGCGATGGATTGGTTGAAGAGCCATGGCCGCAAGTACGTCGACGTGCGCGACGACCTCGACGTCATCGCCGGCTTCGAGGACGCGCCCGATCCGGCCGTGGTGCGCGCTGCGCTCACGCGGTTCCTCGCGCTCCCCGTCACCCAGCGGAGCGCGGTGATCCTCAAGGACGTGCTCGACCACTCGCTCGAGGACACCGCCGCGACGATGGGGACGACCGTGCTCGCGGTGAAGGCGGCGCTCGTGCGCGGCCGCCGCACCTTGCTGGCGGGCAGAGACGAGGAGGCCGCCGTGAGCGAGAAGACCCAGAGAGATCTCGAGCGCTACGCGCGCCTCTTCAACGCGCGCGACTGGGACGGCGTGCGCGCGCTCGTGTCGAGCGACTGCGAGCTCGACCTCGTGTCGCGTTCGCAGCGCCGCGGCGCGCAGGTCGGCATGTACTTCGGCCGCTACGAGAAGGAGGACGTGCGGCTCGCGCTGGTGCGCCTCGAGGGTCGCCTCGCGCTCGCCGCCCATGTCGCCGGCGCGACGAATCCCGCCTATTTCATGCTGCTGGAGGTCGTGGACGGCCGCGTCACCTCCATCCGCGACTACCGCTACGTACCGTACATCGCGGCCGAGGCGTCCTTCGAGCCGGTCGGCGACCCGCCTGCCGGCCCGTGAGCGGCTCGACGCGACCGCGCGCGCCAGGATGCAGGCCGCGGTCAGATCACGTTGCCGACGGTGAGCGCC
>JAEUKC010000216.1:0-4531 GCA_016794445.1 Myxococcales bacterium | reverse complement strand
GACGCTCCCGCCCTCCTCGCACTTGGCACCGGGCGCCGCGCAGTACGCGGGACCGACGCCGGTGCTCGGGCCGGTGCAGCGGTTGCGAGCGCACATCGTGCCCTTGCCGGCGCCGATGCACTCGCCGGTGCCGTCGCAGGTGCCGAGGCACGTGCGCGCGGGGCCGCAGTTCTGGCGCAGGTCGACGCCGACGGGCTCCACCGTGCAGATGCCGGGGCTGCCGAGGAGCGCGCACGAGTAGCACTTCTGCTCGCACGCGGTGTAGCAGCACACGCCCTCGACGCAGTGGTTGGTCTCGCACTCGGCGTCCTTGGTGCACGTCTTCACGCCCGGCGGCAGCGCGGGGCGATCGGCGATCACCGGCGCCGCGCCGTCGGCGAACCCGAGGTCGGTGCCCGTGTCGACGACGGAGCCCGTGTCGACGACGGAGCCGGTGTCCACGGCGCCAGTGTCGGGGACATCCGTGTCGCCGCTCGCGTCAGGGACCTCCGGGCCGGCGTCGACCGGCAGCGCGCCGCAGACACCGCTCGCCGTGTCGCATTTGCCGGAGACGCAGTCGGCGTCCTTCGCGCACTTGTCGAGGCACGCGGTGCTGCTCGCGCAGACGAGCCCCGCGGGGCACGCGCCCGTGCTCGACCCGGCGCAGGCCTCGCTCGTGCCCGCGCAGCGCCCGCCGCTGCTCAGCGTGGCCCCGACGCAGGAGACTCCGCAGGGCGTCGTCGACGGCTTGAACGAGCAGCCGCTGGTTCCGCAGCCGCCGGCGCACTCGCCGACGCAGAGCTTCCGCGGATCGGGGGTGCCGGTGGTCACGAACGCACAGGTGCCGCCCGCGCCGCAGGCCTGGCAGGGCTGGTTGCACGCCGTACCGCAGCACACACCGTCCACGCAGAACCCGCTCGTGCACTCGCGCGGATCGCCGCAGGAGGCGCCGTTGGCCTTGGTCGTCGTCACGCACGCGGTGCCCGAGCAGTAGGCCCCCTTGGCGCAGTCGGCGCTCGTGGCGCAGCTCGTGAGGCAGCCCGTCGCGCCGCAGAGGTAGGGGGTACACGTCGTGCGGGCACCGTGCGGGGCGCCCGTGACCGTCGAGCAGGTGCCGAGCTTGCCCGGCACGTCGCAGGCCTTGCACTGCTCGGTGCACGCCGTGTCGCAGCACACGCCGTCGACGCAGTTGCCCGAGGTGCAGTCGGCCGCGAGCAGACACCCCTTGCCCGCCGCGAGCTTGGTCGCGCACGTGCCGTAGAGGCAGGCGAGGCCGGCCGCGCAGTCGGTGGCGGAGATGCAGGTCGCCACGCACGCCCCGCCGTAGCAGTTCAGGAACGGGGAGCAGGTCTTGCCGCTGCCCGTCGGCGCGCTGCCAGTGATCGGCGAGCAGAAGCCCTCGCGCCCGGGCACCTTGCAGCCGTAACAGGTCTCGGTGCACGCGCGGTCGCAGCAGTAGCCGTCGACGCACGGCCCGCCGCCGCAGTCGGTGGTCGTGGTGCAGGTCTTCGCCTTCACGGCGTCGGTCCACACCTCCGCCGTGTTGCGGCTCTCGTCGACCCCGGCCGTGCCGCCGAGCCCTCCGGCAACCAGCAGCCGCCCGCCGACGAGCGGGGCGAGCACGGGGTTGGTGCGCGTCATCTGCAGGTCGGTGCCGAGCACGAAGCCGCCCGCCTCGGTGTAGTAGTAGGTCTGCTTGGTCGCGGGCACGATGAGCAGGGCGCGGCCGTCGGGCAGCATGGCCCCGTGCATCTTTCCTCCCGGCAGATCCACCGGCGCCGTGAGCTTGGTGAACTTGAGGGTCGCCGGATCGAAGAGCTCCGCGCGACCGCCGATCGTGTCGTTGCCGGCGACGAGCACCTTTCCACTCGGCAACAGGAGCATGGTCGGGTTCACGCGCGCGCCGTTCATGTTGAACGTGGCGGACCAGGTGTTGGTCGCGGGGTCGTAGACCTCGGCGTACCCGCTCGAGCAGCAGCCGCCGGCCACGAGCACCTTGCCGCTCGCCAGGGTCACCGCGGCGCCGTCGGAGTGACCGGTGGGCGCGCTCGCGACCTCCGCCCAGGTGTCGGTCGGAGGGTCGTAGATCTGGGCTCTGTTGCCGCTGCCCACCAGCGAGAAGACCTTGCCGCTGGGCAGGGTCGTCCACGCATCGCCGGACACGCCGGTGAGCGCCATCGCCTTCTTGGCGGCCGAGCCAGTCGTCGGATCCCAGACCTCGTAGGTGGCGTTGTCGGCCCCGAACTCGCTGCCGAACCACAGCACCTTCCCGCTCGCGAGCCGCACCACGCCGGCGCGGGAGCGGGACACGAGGGTGTCGGGGCCCTTGGTGAACCGGTCGGTCACCGGATCGTAGATGTCGGGGGTGAGCACCGACGAGAGGAACCCGGGGAACACGACGACCCGCCCGTCGGCCAGCGGGACGCCGACCATGCGCTCGCGGATGTGGTTGAGCTTGTCGAAGGTGCGCGACCAGCCCGGGTCGACCACGACGGGGAACGCGAGATCGTGGGTGGCGACGTCGGCGGTGACGACGGTGACGTCCCCCTTGGTCTCGAGGTGCAGCACGCCGCGTCGCTCGCGCCCCTCTGCGTCGAGGACCACGAGCGGATCGCTCACGATCGCCGCGACTCCGTCGACGACGGCGTGGATGCGCCCCTCGACCAGGCGCAGCGTCTGGACGCCGGGCCCCTTGCGGATGGTCCAGCGCAGCGCCGTCGTGGCGCGCGGCGTGTGCAGCACGCGGAGCTCCTCCACGCGGTCCTCGTGCACGACCTGCAGCAGGTCGTCGCCCGCGAGCGCCTTCGCGTAGACCACCACGCCACCCTCGGCGGTGCCCTCCACGGCGGAGGCCTCCACGGCGACGTCGAGGAACGCTTCCGGTCGACCGCTCGGAGCGAGGTGCAGCGGCGCGTCCGCGCGCAGGGGGACCGCGACCGCGAGCGCGCCGCCCACGTTCGCCCGATACCCTGCCGCGTCGCGCGCGAGACCGACGCGCGAGGACAGGCGCGCGGCGACCCCGGGGATCCGCCGCGCCACCTGCAGCGAAGAGGCGCTCTCCCGCGACGGCAGCGACGCGTCCGGCGCCTCGTTCGACGAAGGGGCGCCGGCGCTGCTGCATCCAGCCACGAACAGGACAGCGGAGAGAGCGGCGACGCGCATCGCCCCATCCTCGCCCAGCTGGCGCTCCTTGGATCGAAAACCGACTTGAATCCGGTGCGGGGCCCCGCAGACTCTGCGCTTCAGTGGTGGTCGTGACCGCCGGGGCCGTGCGGGTGCCCGTGATCGAGTTCCTCGGCGGTGGCCGCGCGGATCGAGAGCACCTCGACGTCGAAGTGCAGCTGCACGCCGGCGAGCGGGTGGTTCATGTCGATGGTGACGACGTCCTTGCCGACGCTCTTGACCCAGAACGGCTGCTCGTCGCCGGTGGAGGTGTCCTCCATCACGAGCTCCATGCCGACCTCGAGCTCCACGTCGTCCGGGAACGCGTTGCGCGGGACCTTGCGCTCGCCGGCCGCGTCGCGGGCGCCGTATCCCTCCTCGGGCGCCACCACGACGACCAGCTTCTCGCCGACCTTCTTGCCGGTGAGCGCGCTCTCGAGGCCCGGGACGATGTTCTCGTGGCCGTGCAGGTACTGGAGCGGATCGTCGTCCTCGGAGCGATCGAGCGTCTCGCCTGCGTCGTTGCGGAGCGTGTAGCGGAGTCCGACGACGAGGTCGTCTGCGATGGATGCGGTCACGAGGGTCTCCCGAGCAAGGGTTTCGACGGCGCGGGACTGTATCCGCCCCGGGCGGGGGCGCAACCGCGGGGTTCGTGGCCCAGGCGGCGACCGGGGGGTAGGCTCTCGGTAGCGCAATGCCTACCCTCCGCCTCGAGAGACTCGCGTTCGCCGTCGCCCTCGCGGTGACCCCGGCGCTCACCAGCTCCCTCCTCGTCTCCCCGGCGCACGCCGACGAGAAGAAGGACCCTGCGGCCCACCTGAAGGCGGGCAAGAAGCTGCTCGAGAAGAAGGAATACCTGAAGGCGAAGGTGGAGCTCCTCGCGGCGCAGGAGCTGCTCGGCGACCCCGAGTCGGCCTACTACCTCGGCCGCGCCTACGAGGGCCTCGGGGAGGACGCGAACGCGGCCGCGGCCTACGACAAGGCCACGGCGACGGCCGGGAAGATCCCCGCCGATCTGGCGAAGGACGCGGTCACGCGGGCCGCGGCGCTGCGCAAGAAGCCCGTGAAGGTGACGCTCGACAGCGCGCCCGAGTCGGCGTCGGTGCGCATCGACGGCACGGAGATCGCCCAGAAGACGCCGTTCTTCATGCACCTCACCCCGGGCTCGCACAAGTTCGTGTTCGCGCTGCCGGGCAAGCCGGAGATCGTGCGCGACGAGATGATCGCGCCGCTCGTGCCAGCGGTGATCCGCGTGGAGTTCGACCCGAAGCCCGTGGCGCCGACCAAGCCCACCGCGCCGGTCGAGCCCACGCCGAAGGTGACGCCGACGCCGACGCCGACACCGACACCCACGCCGACCCCCGAGCCCCTGCCGCCCGCCGAGGCGCCG
>JAEUKC010000192.1:0-29094 GCA_016794445.1 Myxococcales bacterium | reverse complement strand
GAGCGGGCCGGCGGGGAAGGTCTCGACGATCATCTAGGTCTTGGTGTTGTAGCTCGTGTTCTCGAGGAGGATCACGTTGGTCTTGCTGCGGCTCTCGCCGACGCTGGTCACGTAGACCGCGGGCTGGTCCACGACCGGGCAGACCTTCTCGCAGGCGCCGCACCCGATGCAGAGGTTCGGGTCGACCACCGGCTTCTGCACCTTGATCGATTCGCCCTTGCGGTTGATGACCACGTCGTCGAGCGTGTAGATGGCCTTGGGGGAGGTCGGGCAGAACTCCTCGCAGACGATGCAGGGGGTGGCCATCGACCAGGGCAGGCAACGCCCCTTGTCGTAGAACGCCGTGCCCATGCGGATCGGCGCGACCTCCCACTCCTTGCCGATCTGCTTCCACTTGCCGAGCTTCTGCGTCTCGTTGATCTTCTGGATCGCGCCGGTGGGGCACACGTCGCCGCAGAGCACGCAGCTCGACTCGCAGTAGCCGATGCGCGGGATGAGGATCGGGGTCCAGAGGCCCTCGACGCCGGCCTCGAGGAACGCGGGGTGCAGGGCGTTGTTCGGGCAGACCTTCATGCACTCGGCGCAGCGGATGCACTTCTCGAGGAACGCGTGCTCCTCGATCGAGCCCGGCGGGCGGATGCCCTTCGGGTTGTAGTTCACCTCGGCGACGCTCGCGTCGCTCTGGCGGTGGAGCGCGTAGAACGCGGCGCCGGCGGCCACCGAGGCGAGCGCGGTGCGCCGCTCGGGGACGAGCTCCGTGGTGCGGCTCTTCCAGTTGGGGAAGAAGCGGAACTTGATGACGTCCTCGGGACACGCAGTCTCGCAGTTGAGGCACACGTGGCACTCGTCCTGCCGCCACTTCACGCCACCCTGGGGCGAATCCGCGCCCTGGCAGTGCACGATGCAGAGGTTGCAGTCGGTGCACTTCGCGTGGTCCTTCTCCATGCCGACGACGGCGTACTTGGCCATCACGCCGAGGAGGGCGCCGAGCGGGCAGAGCGCGCGACACCAGAAACGCGGGACGATGCGGTTCATGAACAGGATCGCGACGAACAGCGCGCCGATGAACCACGCCTGGTGGAAGTAGTACTGCTTGGTCTGGAACACGGAGCGCGCGAGCAGATCCTGGGTGGCGTCGGCGCTCACCTGCAGGAGGCGCACGTTGCTGTTGGAGGCCATGCCGAGCAGGTGGGTGCTGACCCACGCCGTGGCCGGCAACACCGAGAGGCCCACCGCGCGGACCATCACGCAGATCGGGTCGAACACCCCGCCGACCACGACGCCCGCTGCCGCGGCCGCGAGGAACGCGTAGAGCAGGTAGAACTTGAGCTTCTGGTAGGGACGCGTGTGGTTCGCGGCGACGCGCTTGGCGCCCTTGCCCTTGCGCGACGGGAGCAGCCACCCGAGGAAGTGGTGCAGCGTGCCGAACGGGCAGATCCACCCGCAGAACACGCGGCCGAAGACCAGCGTGAGCCCGACGAGGCCGAGCGACCAGAAGAGCCCGCGGTAGAGCGTGTGGCTCGAGAGCAGCGTGATGAGCGCGACGAACGGGTCGGCGAGCAGGAAGCCCTCGACGGGCTTGGTCATGCGGATGTTCTGCTCGGTGCTCGCGAAGCTGCCGCGGAACGCGGTGTTGACGAGCCAGTACATGAACAGGAGGAAGAAGCCCGTCTGCGCGAGGCGCCGGATCCACACGAGGGTGCGGATCGAGGTGCGCGCGGGGATGCCGGAGCCGGCGCGGCGTTTCTTCTGGAACAGCTTCTTCACCCACTGGGTGACCTTGGACGGGCCCTTCGCGGGGGCAGAGCTCGCGCCGACCGCGGCGCTCGCGACCGGCTGGCTCGGGTCGGTGACGCCCACGATGCCTTGCACCGGCAGCGCACACCGTGAGCCTGTGGCCTCCTCGGTCTCGGCGTGCGCCACCTGGCGCTCGACGAGGCGGAGGTGCAGCCGCCGCTTCGGGGGGCTCTCGCGGGTCACCGACGGGCTGGGCAGAGGCAGCGCCTCGCCGAGCGTGTCGAGCGCCGGCACCTGACCGACCACACCCCGCCACGGGATGGGGGCGTCGTGCGAGACGGCGTCTTCGCGGCCTTTTTCTCCCCTTTGGCCCTTGTCTTGGAGTGCAGCGGCCATCAGACGAGCGAGACCTCGCGCGTGCGGAGCTTCTCGAACTGCGCCGTGCCGATGCCACGCTCCTCGGCGATCTTCAGGTAGGCGAGGTTCTCGCGCTTCTGGCCGATGAGCTGGCAGCCCCAGGCGTCGAGGGCGACCTGGTCGGTGCACGCGGCGACGACGTGGGCCTCGCGTGCGTCGTCGAAGTTGCCACCCTGCGGGCCGTTGCGCATGAGCACGCGGACCGCGTCGAGGATGGTGAGCGTCGGGCGCATGAAGGTCGCGAGGTCGGCCACGCTCAGATCGATGCTCTGGTGGAGCCGGTTGCGGCGCCCGCCGAGCACGCCGTACCAGTTCTTCATCGCGGCCGTGTACTTGGAGAGGTTGTGGTGCTTGGCCACGGGCAGGTTGATGAGCTTGTCGGCGTTGACGAGCGGCGTGTAGACGGGCCACTCGTCGAGCACGTCGCCGCGGAGGCGCATGGTGCGGAAGCGGTGCTCGCTCGGGAGGATCACCTCGGCGCCCATCGCGTATGCCGCGTTCCAGATGCCCGACTTCTGGAAGCAGCGGCCCGGGTCGTTGCAGCTCGCGTCGGTGACCACCACGTGCTTGGCGCCGGCCGCGTAGCAGGCCTTCACCACCGCCCCCACCACCTCGGGGTTGGTGTTCGCGCCGTGGAGCGGCGTGCGGTCCCAGCCGATGTTGGGCTTGATGGCGACGACGTCGCCGCGGGAGACGAATCGCTGCATGCCGCCCATCGCCGCGAGCACGGCCTCGACGAGCTGGGTCGGGGTGGCGGGGGCCCGGGTCGGGTCCTCGGGCTTGCCGCGCGCGATGGCGAGATCGAGCGGGCCCGGGTCGGACCGGAGGCGGAAATCGCGGACCTGGCGCTGCCCCTCGGCGAAGTGCTGCCCGAAGCCTCCCTTGTCCCAGCGCCACTTGGCGAACGCCGCGGTGCCCGCCATGACCCCGGCGGCGAGGCCGGCCCGCTGGAGCATCTCGCGGCGCGACGGGGGCTCTCGCAAGGTCTCGACAGGAGGCGACTTCGACTTCGGCGGCATGATCGACGAACTGTAGTAGGGGCGAAGGCCGAGCGGTAGTTCCCGGCACAGCTCGACCGTGGGGGGCCCTTGTCTAGAGCACTTCGAGCCGCATGCCCAGCGACTGTCCCGCTCGCACGTACTGGATCTCGAGGAACGGTGCGGTACGGAGCTTGGCGAACGCCTCGAGCATCTGCTCGGGGCTCGCGAGCGAGTAGCCGTTGATCGAGCGCAGCGAGTCCCCGGCGCGGAGCCCGAGCGCCGCGGGCACGCTGCCCGGCGGCGCGGCCATCAGGCGCAGGCCGACCACCTTGCCGTCGACGAGATCGGGGCCGCCCCGCAGCGTCTTCATGAGCTCGAGGTGGTTCTCGAGGAGCCGGTCGCGGAGGGTGCGCTCGATGCGCGCGTGGGTCGCGTCCACGATCTCGATGCCGGCCACGGTCGAGGGGGGGCTCGTGACGGCCGAGGTCGCGGAGCTCGTCGGCTTGCTCGCATCGACGAAGCACAGGCGCGACCCGTCGCGCAGCACCACGCGATCGACCCCGATCGCGACCACGCGGCGACCGTCGATCTCGCCGCCCTTGCGCGCCATGGACTTGCCGCGCGTCGTCTCGACCACCACGAGCGAGCGGTCGTCGACGAGCGGATCGATCGCGCTGACGACGATGCGGCCGTCGGCGCACCGCGTGACGAGGGGCGGTTCCCTCGGCTTCGGGGTCGGGTCGGTCTCGATCACCAGCTTCTTCGCCGGCGCGAGTGGCGCGAGGGGCGGAGCCTCGGGCGGCGAGGCGACCGAGACGTACGCAGGGAGGAACCGGGCGGCCGCCAGCGCCGCGACCCCCCGCGCGACGAGCGCGGAACTCCCGAGCAGCAGCGCGGCGACGAGCAGGTAGAACCAGCGCGGGGTGGGCACGACGGCCACCACTGCGAGCCACGTGCCGGCCCGAAACACGCCCGAATTTCCGCCCGAACGAGCCTTCCTTGTCAACCGGACAGCCCAGCTCGCCGGGGATCTGCCAATCCGGCACTTCCCGCCAGAAGCCGTCCGGGTCATGGCGACGCCCGTGGAGCGCTGGTGGTCGACGGTGAAGGAGGCCTTGCGCGGGTCGGAGGCCGACCTCACGGCCATCCCGATCCCGCGCGCGGTGGTGCTGCTCGCGATCCCGACGCTGCTCGAGATGGCGATGGAGTCGCTCCTCACCATCGTCGACATCTTCGTCGTGTCACGGCTCGGCTCGCACGCGATCACGACGGTGGGCCTCACCGAGTCGATGCTGTCGCTCGTCTACGCGGTGGCGATGGGCCTCTCGGCCGGCGCGACGGCGATGGTGGCGCGGCGGATCGGCGAGAAGGACGGCGAGGGCGCGTCGGTCGCGGCGATGCAGGTCGTCCTCGTGGCGGTCGCGTGCGCGAGCGTCGTCTCGATGATCGGCCTCGCCTTCGCGCCGCGCCTCCTCGCCCTCGTCGGCGCGACGCCCGAGGTGGTGCGCTACGGCTCCGGCTACGCGCGCATCATGCTCGCCGGCAACGGCTCGATCTTCCTGCTGTTCGTCATCAACGCGGCGTTCCGCAGCGCGGGCGACGCGGCGGTCGCCATGCGCGCGCTCTGGCTCGCCAACGGCTGCAACCTCGTGCTCGCGCCCGTGCTGGTGTTCGGCGTCGGGCCCGTGCCGCGCCTCGGGGTCGAGGGCGCCGCGATCGCGACCACCGTGAGCCGCGGGATCGGCGTCGGCTACCAGGTGCTCGTGCTCGCGAGCGGCAAGACGAGGATCGCCGTACGGCTCCGTCACCTGCTCCCTCGCCTCGGGCCGCTCCGCGAGCTCCTGCGCATCGCGACCGCGGGCACGCTGCAGGTGCTGGTCGAGACCGCGAGCTGGCTCGGCCTCGTGCGCATCCTCGCGGGCTTCGGGAGCGACGTCATCGCCGGCTACACCATCGCGATGCGCATCGCGGTGTTCGCGATGTTGCCCTCCTGGGGCCTCGCGGGCGCCGCCGCCACGCTCGTCGGACAGAACCTCGGCGCCAGGCGCCCGGACCGCGCCGAGAGGGCGGTGCGCACGGTCGCTCGCTACAACGTCGGCTTCCTCGGCGGCCTCGGCATCGTGCTCGCGCTCGTGCCCTCGCTCGCGGTGATGGTGTTCACCAAGGAGGTGGCGGTCGCCGCGTCTGCCGTCCTGTGCCTGCGCCTCGTCGCGCTCGGGTTCGGCTTCTTCGCCTACGGCATGGTCACCATGCAGGCGTTCAACGGCGCGGGTGACACCGTGACACCCACGCTCGTGAACCTCGGCTGCTTCTGGGCCTTCAAGATCCCTCTCGCGTGGTTCCTCGCGCACACCATGGGCCTCGGCCCGCTCGGCGTGTTCCTCGCGATCACGGCCGCGTACTCCATGCAGGCGATCGTCGGCGGGCTCGTGTTCCGTCGCGGCACCTGGAAGACCGTCGTCGCCTGACAGCGTGGCAAGCGGCGGCGGCGTGCGTGCTTTTGCGACAAACGTCGCCCGCTCGGGAGAAGAGCGCAGCGAAGCCTCGTTCCTGCTCCCGACGCCGCGCCCATCGCGTCGTCCAAGGAACGCATGCGAACGATCGCCACCACCGCCATCCTCGTCCCCCTGCTCGTCACCTCGGCGCAGGCGGCCGGGCCCGAGATCTCGAAGCTGCAGGAGGGCGACGTCCTCGTCGGGGCCACCGCCGCGGTGGTCCGCTCCGATGTGATGCGCGTGGCCCAGGGCAGCGTCATGGCGGAGGTCCTCGTGGCGCCCCACGTGACAGTGGGCGCCGGCCTCCTCGCGGGCTGGTCCTCGTTCCGCTTCGGACCGACCGAGAGCCGGGTCTTCGGCGGCTCCGCGCGGGTGAGCTTCCCGTTCGGCCTCTCGTCGTGGGTGTCCGCGGCCCCGTATGTCCAGTTGGACGTCACGAAGGGCACGTCCGAGTCGATCTACACCGGCGGGGACTCGGTCATGGCATCATCGAACACCCAGACCGCGACGGTCGGCCTCGCGCTGATCGGCCTGGTCTCCGAGCACGTGTTCGTCCGGCTCGATCTCGCGATGCTCTCGATGAACCGCTTGTCGTACGACGGCGTCACCAACACCGGGGTCGGAGGACGTCTCGGCAGCACGAACGGAGGCGCCGTCGGCGGATTCGGGCTCCTCGGGGGCACCGGTCTCGGCGTCGGCCTCCGGCTGTGATCACTTCGGCAGCGTGCGCGCGTCGGAGCAGCCCCAGGACTCGACCTCCATCGTCCAGTCCCACTTGCCGTTGAGGCCGCCGCCGTCGCCCGACTGCTGGATGCGCCAGATGCGGCCGTTGGTCATCTCGAGGAGCGCGCCGGCGTCGATCGTCTGCTGGACGTTGAGCCGCAGCGTGTCGCCGCCGCTCGATCCGATGGCCGCCTCGACGATCCCCGCGGCCACTGCGCCGAGGCCGAACGCCCAGCCCCACGGGCCCGCGACGCCGCCCGCCTTCACCGCCTCGTCCTTGATGGCGCCGAACACCTTCGTGTACGCGCTCGGGTCCGTGTTGCGGAAGCAGCGGTAGGTGATGGTGAGGTTGTTGGTGGTGGTACGCAGCTCCTTCTGCCCCCAGAACAGCGCCACGCTCGGGTCGAACACCTGCGCCGCGCCATCGCCGAGCCCCTTCTGCAGCGGCGTCACCGCGACCTCGGAGGTGGTGCCGTCCGTCGCGTTGACGATGCAGTACATGTCGAGCGAGCCGGGCCACACGCCGTTCTTGGTGATCTTCAGCTGGCGGATGCGGATGCGCAGCCGCGGATCGAGGCAGGTCGTGTCCTTGGCCGCGTCGCCGAGGCCGACGCCGCACACGTAGAGGTTCTTGCCGGCGTTGTCGAAGGAGGTGAGGTCCTTGGAGGTCGTCGGGACCGCGATGGCGCCGGTGCACGACGGCGCGCGATCGCACTTGGGGCAGACGCCGCAGTCGCGCGGACAGGTCTCGCACGTCTCGGTGCCGTTGCAGGTGAGGTCGCCGCACTTGGGCGGTGTGTCGGCGACGTCTTCGGGGACGTCGAACGACACGTCGCTCACCTCGGGCGCGCCGCTGTCGGCCTTGATCGTGACGCCATCGGTGTTCTCGCCCGTCGCGCCGCTGCAGCCGACGAGCAAGACCAGACTTCCCAGCAACTTCCCGGCGGTACGCATGGGGCGAAAGCCTACCGCACGGCACGCAAATTGGTAATACCAGTTTGGCCAAGCCCCGGAACGAGCCTATTTCAGCATGTCCTTGAGCAGCTGGTCCTCGTTCTCGCCAGGAGCTGCAGAGCCGCTGGGCGCGGCCGAACCACTCGGCTTGGCAGAGCCCGACCCGGCGGGTTTGCCGCCGAGCATCTCCTTGAGGAGCGGGTCGTCGTCGTCGCCACCCGGCGCGGCCGAGCCCGAGGCGGCCGGCGGCGCGCTCGGCGCCGGGACGATCCCGTTCTTGGCGTTGCAGCGGGCCCGGTTCTCGACCCAGCGGTCCTTCCACGGCTTGCCACCGGCGCAGGCCGCGTCGACGTACGGGTCTTTCCAGAACCGCTTCACGCAGGTCTTCTCGTAGGCGTCGACGCAGTAGTTCTTGTAGTCGGCGTCCTCGAGGTCGTTGTTCTGCGCCGCGAAGCAGTGGCGGAGCTCGCTCCGCGCGTCGCACGGCTTGCGGTTGAGCGGGTCGCTCTGCACGCACTGCAGGCGGTCGTACTCGAACGTGGGCCGCTCGCAGGACTCGATCGACTTGTCGTCCTTGCCGTTCTCCTCGGCGACCTGCTTCTCGAGCAGGAACGTGGAGACGCGCGGCACGTAGGTGACGATGCCGAGGCACAGGGTGAGCAACCCGACGAACGGGAGCACGATCTTGTAGAGCGACACCACCGGGCGCTCGAAGCGGAAGCTCGAGATGTACAGGTTGAGCCCGAGCGGCGGGCACACGTAGGCGATCTCGAGGTTGAGCAGGAAGATCATCCCGAGGTGGAACGGGTTCATCCGGAACGTGGTCGCGATCGGGATGATGAGCGGGACGCTCACGAGGATGGCCGAGAAGCCGTCCATGAGCATGCCGATGATCAGCAGGAACACGTTGAGCCCGAGGAGGAACTTCCACGAGGTGTCGAGCGACGTGTGCGTCTCGAGCCAGTGGAGCAGGTGCTCCGGCACGCGCACGAAATCGACGTAGTTCATCAGGCTGTTCGCCATCGCGAGGATGAGGATGACCGCGCCCGCCAGCGACATGCTGTTCTTGGCGATGCGGGGCAGGTCCTTGCGGAGCGAGAGGTCCTTGTAGACCCAGACCTCGATGACCAGCGTGTAGAGCGCGGTGATCGCGGCGCTCTCGTCGAGGCCGGTGAAGCCGGTGATGAGGCCGCCGAGGATGATGACGGGGACCAGGAGCTCCCACTTGATCACCCACAGCGACTCGCCCATCTCCTTGAGGTTGGGCTTGGTGGTCGGCAGCTTGGCCTTGATGCCGACGTACGCCGAGTACAGCGCGAGCACGACCATCACGAGGAAGCCCGGCAGGAGGCCGGCCTTGAAGGTCTCGTTGATGGGGACGGCGGCGACGAGCGAGTAGACGAGGATCGGCAGCGACGGCGGCAACAGGAGGCCCAGCGAGCCGCCCGCGGTGACGAGGCCGAGGCTGAAGTTGTCCGGGTAGTTCTGCTTGCGGAGCGCGGGGTAGAGGAGGCCGCCGATGGCGACGATGGTCACGCCGCTCGCGCCGGTGAGCGTCGTGAAGAACGCGCTGGCGACGATGCACACGACCGCGAGGCCGCCCGGCATCCACCCGAAGAACGCGCGGCTCGCGCGCACGATGCGCTCCGGCGTCTTCGACTCGGCCATCAGGTAGCCGACGAAGGTGAAGAGCGGGATGGTGACCAGGATCGGCGAGCCCGCGAACTTGTCCTGGAGGACGTCGCCGGCGATGAAGCGCACGAACTGCCGCGTCGGGTCGTCGATCTTGACCCACGCGTAGGCCGCGCCGCCGCCCATGATGGCGAACAGCGGCATGCCCATGAAGGCGAGGACGATGAACAGGCCGACGGTCTTGCCGAAGTAGATCAGCGCGGCGAAGACCGCTCCGGCGATGGCCTTCGGCAGCGGACCGAGCTGCGGGGTGGTGGTGGTCGGCGGGCGAGAGACGGGGGCGCTCACTTGTCGCCTCCCTTCTTCTCGGCCTTCTTGCGTTCTTGCTCCTCGCGGAGCTCCTGGGCTCGGGCGAGCTCGGAGAGATCACCGACCAGGGTACGCTCCTCTTCTTCTTGCGCGGCCGCCTGCTGCGCCGCTTCGAGGCGCTGCGCGGTGGGCACGCCCTCGGCCGGGGGCCTCGAGCTCGTGCGCGCCTTGCGCGGCTCCTCACGGGTCGGGTCGTCCGGTCCGAGCGCGCTCGCCGCCGGTGTGGCCGCGACGGTGGGGGCCTCGGAGGGCAGGACCGCCTTCTCGGCGGGCGCCTTCTCGGCGGGCGCCTTCTCAGCGGGCGCCTTCTCGGCGGGCTCGGCGGCGCTCACCACCTCGTGCGCGACTCCGTTGCTGGGCTCGGCGGCCGGGCCGTCGTCGGGGCCTGGGTCTTCGCCGTGACCTGGGCCATCGGCGCCGTGAGCCGCGTTCGGATCCGTGCTGACCGCGCCGCCGATGGCGAGCAGGCCCCGGAGCAGGAAGCGCACCCCGATGACGAAGAAGCCCCACGGGAACAGCAGCGAGAGGTCTGCCTCGAGCGGCGTGCGGTCGTCGGGCTCGGGCGCCGTCATGAGCGGGGCCCGGGTGCCGTTGCCGTCCCCGATGTCGCAGACGCCCTGCAGCCGCCAGCCCTCGACGAACTGGGTGTTCTGCGCGGTGAGCTGCTCGAGCTCCTGCGGCGACAGACACGGCTTGTAGGCGGGGACCGCGCCCTTCGGCGGGTACATCTTCGCCCAGCCGTTCTCGTTGATCTCCTTGTTCCACTCGGCGCCGGTGTACCACTTGTCGAACGGCTGGCCCGAGAGGACGACCTTGCCGAACGAGCGGACGTCCATCGAGAGCTGACGCCGCAGCAGGAACCCGTGGCGCTGGATGGCCTCGCCGATGATCTTCGCCTTCTCGGTCTTCGTCTGCTCCTTGCCGGCGCCGAAGCGCGTGATGGCGAGGTAGTCGAGGAAGCCCCACGAGATGACGAAGCAGGTGAACGCGGTGGCGACGTAGCTGAAGATGGCGACGAACAATCGCGGGCGCGGCCCGATGAACCGCATGACCACGTCGATGTTGATCTGGCGGCCGGCGCCGGTGGCGAGCGACGCCCCGACGAGCGCGATCCAGATGGTGAACATGCGCGCCGAGACGATCTGCGGGGTGCCGACCTGCTTGATGACCGAAGCGTCGGCGAGCCAGCGCGCGACGTTGGCGAAGTAGTCGGCCTTCTTGGAGACCGACAGCAGGATGGCGCCGAACACGAGCAAGACGATCGAGACGACGAGGTTGGCCACCTTTCGGGGCTTGGCGCGCACCCACGTGACGAGGGTGACCGCGCCCGCGAAGGTCGCGATGATCCCCGGGAAGCGCGCGAGCTTGCCGCCCTTGGTGTGGAACGCGTTCAGCGTCACCCACCCCGACATGTAGAGGATGGCCGCGATCAGGAGCGCGAGGACGAGATACATCTCGACCTTCGTCCACAAGGCATCGACCTTGACGAACGGCTCTACCCACTTCTTTCGCGGAACCTCGCCCGCCGGAGGGGACTCCATGCGGGGCCGAGGCTAACAGATTGTCGGGAGCCAACCGAAGATTTGCTCGGGTGGCGTCGGCCGGAGCCGGGTGCGACAAAAAGCGTCGAGGGGCCCCCTGAAAGGGAACCCCTCGCTGCCCACTCAGGGGCCCTCTCTCACTGGTTGGCGTTGGCCGTGGTCTCGATCTTGTTGACCAGGGTCGCGTCGAAGGTGCCCGCCTTGAGCGCATCGCGCGAGGCCTTGAACACCGTGGCCCACTTGGCCTTGTCGTCGCTGGTCGGGGTGTAGATCTTCACGCCGGTGCGGCCCTTGAAGCGGGTCCAGGCGGCGGCGTCCTCGTTGCGGATGCGCTGCTTGAGGCCGGTGGCCGACTCGCCCATCGCCTTGCCCGTCTCGAGCACGTGCTTCTTGCCGTCGCCCGGGAGCTTGTCGAGCGAGTCGGTGCTGAGGATGAGGCCGCCGACGACGATGCCGTTGACCTCGTCGTTGGCGTTGTCGAACTTGCTGTTCCACTGGAGCATCTCGGCGGCGAGGGCCGAGACGCTCATGCAGTTGATCTTGCCCGAGTCGATGCTCGGCAGCACGCTCATGAGCTCGGCCGGGAACGGATTCACGCCGCCGATCTTGCCGTAGACGGTCTTGAGGATCGGGTCCTCCGAGTAGACCCACGGGTTCTTGCCCTTGAGGTCGTCGGGGTTCTTCACCTCGAAGCCCTTGCTCAGGAAGTGCGCCTGGCCGACGTCGGCGAAGGTGACGACCGCGATCTTCTTCTCGGAGAGGTACTTCTCGAACTCGGGGGCGATCGCCGCGCGGACCGCGTCGACCGTCTTCCACGAGCGGATGAGGCCGGGGACCTGGATCGCGAGGAGGCGCTTGTCGATCTTGCCGAGACCGACCGAGGTGACCGCGGCGCCGTCGAGCTGGCCCGCCTTCATCTTGTCGATCATCGTCGCTTCGGTGCCCTGGGTGCTGTTGAAGAAGAAGTCGAACGAGACCTCGTTGTTGGTCTTCGTCTCGACGGCCTTCTTCCAGGTCTTGAACACCTGACCCCACGGCGAGTCGGGGGCCGCAGCCGTGCCGACCTTGAGCTTGGTGTCGGCCTCTGCGCTGCCCGCGGAGGCGACGACGACACCAGCCACGAACGCACCCAGGACTGCTTTGCGAACCATCACCTTGCACCCTCCATCCCAGTTTCGGAAAACCTGAGCTGCGGACACCCGCGCTCCCCCGCTTGCCTTCTCGGCCATCAGGGGCTCGAGGAGTAGACGGGGGATCGGGTCGCCTTGTTCAAGTCGCGGGGAGGATACTCTTCGTCAGGGGTTCTGCCACACCCGGAACGCAACGCGACGCGTCAGGAGGCGATGGTGGACGTCGGGTAGTAGTGGCAGCCGTCGTAGTTCCAGTTGATGGTGCCAGCGACGATACGGACGAGTCCGGAGCTGGTCTGGAGCTTGACCGTCAGCGAGCTGTAGCCACCACGCTCGTACATCTGGAAGGTGGCGTTGACGCCGACCTGGCCTGCACCGAGGTCGGTGAGCCGCAACTGACCACGCGGGTAGTTGCCGTCGCTGGCGATGCCGAAGGTGCGGTTGCCGGCTCCATCCGGGGCGCTCGTGGCCGCGCAGTAGTCACCATCGCACGCCTGCACCGAGACGACGTCGGCGAGGTTGATCCCCGTCGCGGTCTTGCTGAGGGTGATCGTGCTGTTCTTCACGTCGGTCGTGCACGCGGGGGTGTCGTCGGTGACGATGATGCAGCCCTGGGTGGCGAGACCGAGCGAAGCGACGGCGAGGAGGGGGAGAAGGCGGGTCATGCAGAACCTCCGAGCAAAGGGCGCGCCGGAGCGGCGCTGAGCTGGGACGGCCGAACTCCGCGGCAATTCACGGATCGCGGCGGGAGGTGTGAACCGGCGTAGGGGCTAGAGCTCCCAACCGCAGTCCTCACGGGCCACCTCTTCGATCCACTTCTGGGAGAGGTAACGGCGGGCCTTGCGCTTGGCGATGGCGTTGGTGAGCCGCGCCTCGGGGAGCGGGTCCTCGGCGGCGAGGACCTCCTCGAGGAGCTTCTTGTAGAGGGCGAACGACTCCTTGCGGCCGGGCGAGTCGTCCTTCATGCGGCAGGCGTAGGTGCGGGCCATCTGCACCTTGCCGAGCAGGACCTTGCCCTCGTTGACCGCCGCCGCCTTCTCGAAGAGCTGCTTGCTCTTGGCGAACGACTCCTCGCCGATGGTGTTGGCGCCGGTGCGCGCGTAGTAGCTGGCGAGCAGCACCCACGCCGAGCCGCGCTCGACCGCCTCGTTGAGCTCGACGGCGCGCTCGATCATGGTGCGGCCGATGAACACCTGGCCGACGCCGCCGATGTCGGCCTTGTCCACGTTGGTGCGGGCCATCCAGGCCTGACCGATCCAGAAGAGGAAGTCGGCGTCCTCCTTGTCCTTGAACTTCTGGACGTACTCCTGGATGTCCTTCTCGTTGCCGCTCTTGATCGCCGCGTCGAGGCCCTCGTGCTTGGACTCGAGGAACTCGATGCCGTAGCCGATCGCGCGGGTGTACATGCTCTTGGCGCGCGCGCGGTGGTAGGCCACCTCTTCGTCCTTGCCGGCCAGGAGCGCGAGCTCCATGTCGTCCTCGACGAACGCGAAGGCGAGCGAGGCGTAGCCACGGATGAGCAGGTAGTAGGCGTTCTCGTCGTCGGGCACGAGCAGGTGCATGCCCTCGAACTGGGCGACGCCCGCCGAGGCCGCGATGCGCGCCGTCTCGTAGTCGGCCGTGGTCTGCATCGCCGCCGAGCCCTCGCGGGTCGACTTGATCTGGCCCTTCGCGAGGATCTTCTTGATGCACCCCGTCGAGCCGAGGGCGGCGCTGGCGGCGAGGGCGAACACGAGACCCTGGGCGAGACGGCGGAGCTTCATGGTGTCCCGTGTCTACGGAAGGGACCCCGATTCCGTCAAGCCCCCTCGCCAGAACTTCGACCGCACGGGATCCGTCGTCGCGGTCAGCCCTGCGGCGCGGCGAGGACGGCGCACGCGGCGCTGTCACGGACTTCCAGGTCTTCCGTGGCGTAGAGGACCCGCACCTCGGCCGCGAACCCGAGCCGCACCAGCGCCGACGCGGCGCGGTATCGCAGGAACGAGGGCACCCCGAGGTCCTTGACGAGACGGGGGCGGGCCCGCGCGTCGCCCACCTCGGCGAGGGCGAGCGCGGCCTCGCTCCCGAGCTTGTCCTCCCGGGTGAGCAGGCCGACCAGGGCGGCGATCGCCTTGTCCTTCTCGGCGGGGACCCGCAGCAGCATCTCGGCGGCCAGGGTGCGCGCCGCGACGTCGTCGACCGCGCCCTTCTCCGCGGGCGCCATCGCCTTGGTGAGCAGCTCGAGGTGCGCCGGCCGCTGGGGATCGAGCAGGCGGAACACGTGCAGCTTCACCGCGAGGCCGCTGGTCTTGGCGAGCTTCTCCAGGATCAGCGCGCCGTCGTCGCCGCCGGCCCCCATGAGCGCCGACGCCGCCTCGACCGTCGCGTGGCCCTCCTCGCGCGAGAGCGCGGCCTCGAGCTCGCGCCGCCCCCCGACGGGCAACAGCGCCGGACTCGCGAACGCGCGCGCGATCGAGGCCCGCAGGCCGTCGTCGTTGCCCACCCAGAGATCGCGCAGCGCATCGACCAGGGCGCCCCGCGCCGTGTCCGACGCGACGTGCGGCGCGGCGTGGGCGAGGGCGCGCACGGCGCTCGCGCGCACGGCGGGGTCCGGGTCCTTGCGGGCGACGACGAGCAGCGCCTCGACGTCGGCGTCGCTCGCCGAGTCGCCCGCGGCCTCGGTCGCCGCGATGCGCACGAGGCGGTCGTCGTCGTGGAGCCGCGCGAGGCGGAGATCGGCGTGCTTCTTCCCGACGAGCCCGCGCGTGCCGGCCGCGCGGAAGCGAGCGTTCGGGTCGTCCTTCTTGTCGAGGAACGCGTCGACGTCGACCACGTGCAGGTCCACCAGCAGCGAGGCCGCGGCGCCCGCGACGGCGTCGTTGCCCTCGGCGGTGCGCTGCAGCAGCTTGCGGAGCGGGCGCGCGCAGGCCGTGAGCGCGTCGACCCGGCGCGCGCCGTCGTCGCCGCTGAAGCGCTGCAGATCGTGCTCGATCAGCGCGAGCCCCACGTCGCGCATCGCGGCGGTGTCGAGCTTGCCGGCGGCGGCCGCGTCGTCGAGGGAGTGCTTGAGCCCGGGGACGTCGCCGAGGCGCGCGTGCTTCACGGCCGCGGACGGCGAGCAGCCGACGACGGCGGCGGCGACGAACAACGCGGAAATCGACTTGCGGAACAGGGCCATCGCGCGCGAGTGTAGCGCGCCGTGCCCGCCCCGGTGGTCGTCATCGTCAACGCGCTCGCCAGGAGGTGGAGGGAGGCCCCCCACCTGCTCGGAGCCGCGCGCGCGCTCGTCGAAGGGCGGGCCGTCCTGCACGTCACGCGTGATCTCGGCGAGCTCGAGGCGGCCGCCCGCCGCTCCGTCGACGCGGAGGTCGTGGTGCTCTCGGGCGGCGACGGCACGTACGGCGCCGGCATCAGCGCGCTCCATCGCGTGCTCGGGCGTCTGCCCACCGTCGCCCTCGCTCCCGGGGGCACCGTCGGCACGATCGCCCGGTCGCTCGGGGTCGACGCGGGCCGCGATCCGATCGCGGGGCTCTCGCGGATGCTGCACGCGGCGCACGCCCGACCTCGGATCAAGCGCACGCCGACCCTCGCGATCGAGCACGACCACGGGCACGCGCTCGGCTTCATCGTCGGCAGCGGGCTCGTCGCGTCGTTCTTCGAGCTCTACGACCAGGGCGCGGCGGCGGCGCTCGCCTCGGGCGCCGTCGAGGCCACGGGGCCGTCGTCGGGGGGCGGCAACCTCGCGGCCGCGCGCATCGTCGCGCGGGTGTTCCTCGAGTCGTTCGTGTCGGGACCGCTCGCCGAGCGCGTGCTCTCGCCGCTCGCGTGCGAGGTGGCCGTCGACGGCCGCGTGCTCGCCTTCCCCGCCTCGAGCCTCATCGTCGCCTCGGTCCTGCGCGATCTCGGGCTCGGCATGTTGGTCACCCACCGTGGCGGCGAAGACCCGACGCGACCACACGTCGTGGTGAGCGGGCTCCTCCCCCGCGCGCTCGGACCGCGCATGTTCCGGGTGCTCCGCGGGGTGCCGATCGCGGGCGACGACGAGGCCCACTTCGACGGCCTGGTCGGCGCGCTCACCGTGGACTTCGGAGCCGAGGGGGGCCCGTGGGTGCTCGACGGCGACCTCCGCCGCTCACGGAAGATCACGGTCCGCGCGGGCCCGACCGTCGACCTCCTCGACCTCCACGGTAGGGCTCCGTATCCTCCGGATTGACCATGCCTCTGGACCAGAAATTCCGGCGCTTCGCGCTGCTCATGGAGTCCGAGATCGCGCGGATGCTCGAGCGCCAGGAAGCGCAGACGCGGGGCGCCGAGGAGGTCCGTCCCGACCAGGCCCACGGCACCGTGACCTACCTGCGGCAAGGCGCGGCGATCTGGCAGGCCCGCGTCGAGAAGATCGCCGAGCACAGCCCGGAGCTCGGGGTCTTCAAGTGGTGGTTCCACGGCTTCTCGCCAGAGCTCGACCGGGTCCGCCTCGGGCTTGCGTTCCGCGAAGGCGAGCGCTGGCAGATGCACGAGCTCACGAAGGAGCAGCTGTTCGTCGACGCCGACGAGGCGGAGCTCGTGTGCCGGGTCGCCGCGCAGCTCGCCCGCGCCGACGGCGTCCTGCGCGTACCCGGCGACGGCTACGTCACCTGGTACGCGCTCTACGATGCGCGCGACGGGGGGAGCACGCGCCCGCCCAGCGAGCTCCGTGACACGCAGGTCAACCGGGGGAGCGAGCGCCCGGCGTGGATGGTCGGCGGGCTCGAGCTCGATTCCGCTCCGGGTCCACGCGCGGGCTTCCGTCCCGCCGTGGTCGGGATGACCCACTCCGTGCCGCCACCCGCCGCCTCGCGCACCGGTCCGATCCCCCCGGCTCGCCCGACGATGGGCGTCCGCTCGCTCGCTCCCTCACCGGGGCTCGAGGTGTCGCCCGACGACTTCGGCCCGACGATCCCCACGCCCGCGCCCGCGCCCCGCACCGTCCAGAGCACGCTGCCGGTGCGCGAGATCCGGCGCGAGCTGTTCCTGCCCGTCGCCCAGTCGGCCCTCGCCGAGGTGGTGCAGCAGATCGACGGCTTCCAGCAGGCTCTCCTCGTCGTCCGCATCGACCTCGAGCAGTCGAAGGGGCGGTTCGTCGTGCAGCTCGTGGGCATCGACGCGGCGGGCGATCTGCACGCGCTCGACGCGTCACGGCCCCTGGTCGACGCGGTGGCCAGGTTGATCGGCGACGACAGCCGCGACGGCAACGGTCGCTGGAAGAAGCTCGTCGTGCGCATGCGCCACACCGAGCGCGGCGCCGCGGTCGAGCAGACCATCTCCTGATCGCGCTAGCCGGGCGACAGCTCGGTCGTGTCGGTCATCTCGCGCGGGTCCTTCTTGCCCGGCGGTTGCACCTCGAGCGACTTGATCAGCTCGAGCAGGCACGCCTCGCAGTCGGCGTCGGCGAGCGTGGACGAGGTGACCTTGGCCTCTCCCACCTTGCCCTTGTCGTCGAGCTTGAAATCGATGACCACCTTGCCCGCGAGCTTGGGGTTCTTCTTGCGGGCCTTGTCGTAGCAGAGCAGCTTGCGAGGCCGCACCGCGGCGAGCGCCTGCTGGATGGTGGCGGGAGGCCCCGACGGCGTGGGGCTCGCGGCCGGCGTTCCGACCGGATCGGCCGAGGCGCTGTTCACCGGCGGCACGGTGGCCGCGAAGTTGCGCGCGGCGTAGATGGCGCCGCCGATCCCGCCGAGCACGAGCACGACGAAGACGATCGCGATGTTGCGCCGCCGGTTGCCCGAGAACTGCGGCAGATCGCTGTCGGAGAGCCGCGAGGCGACCACGGGCACCTCGTCGCTCGCGCGCGCGACGGCCGGGGTCTTCACGGGCGCCTCGCGCGGCGGAGGCGGCGGCGGCGACGGTGAACGCACCGGCTCGAGCATGCCGGTGGCGAGGCGGGTCTCGACCGGCACGGAGAGCGCCGCACCGAGCGCCGCGACGGCCTCGGACGCGGCCGCGAAGCGCTCGGCGGGCTCACGCGCGCAGCACTTGGCGAACCACGCGTCGAACTCGGAGGGCAGCTCCACGCCGTCTTCCTTGGCGCGCCGGGTGGCGGGCGGCAGCGGCTCGAAGAGGAGCTCGCGGTAGAACTCGGCGATCGAGCCCGCGCGCCAGTACGGGGTGCCGACCAGGCACTCGTAGGCCACGATGCCGAGCGCCCAGATGTCGGTCGCCGGGCCGATCTCCTGGCCCTTCGAGGTCTGCTCGGGGGCCATGTAGAGCGGCGTGCCGGTCTCGTCGGTGCCCTCACGCGTGGTGCCCTGCACGATCTTGGCGATGCCGAAGTCGAGCACCTTCACCGTGGGGCCCGTCTCCTCGTTGCGCACGACGAAGATGTTCTCGGGCTTGAGATCGCGGTGGATGATCCCCTTGGCGTGCGCCTTGTCGAGCGCGCGGGCCACCTGCCCGAGCCAGGGCACGAGGTCGGCCGCGGGCACGCGACGCTCGCGCTCCACGATGGCGGCGAGCTCGGCGCCGACCAGGAGCTCCATGACGATGTACGGGAGCCCGGTGGGCTCGTCGACGCCCGCGTCGGTCACGTCGACGACGTGCTGCGACTGGATGCGCGCGTTGATGTACGCCTCTTGCTCGAACTTCTCGCGGGCGCCCTTCCGCGCGACGACGTCCGGGTGCATCACCTTGAGGGCGTGCGGCTTGTGGGTGCGGACGTGCTGCACCTCGAACACCGCGCCCATGCCGCCGGCCTTGATCGGGCGGACGACGTAGTACCGCTCCGCGAACACGGTCCCGGGTCGAACTGCGTCGAACTGGATGTGGCGGGGCACGCCGGAGCAGCATACACGAGCTCGGGGCCTTGACGGCCTCTCCGCGAGTGCCTTTGGTTTCCGGCCGTATGGATCGTCTCCTCGCCCGCCTCGAGCGCCGCTTCGGCTGGCTCTCCCTGCCGAACACCGCCGCTTGGGTCGTCGGTGTCTGGGCCGTCACCTTCGCGCTCACGCTCGCGAAGCCCGAGCTCCCGCTCGCGATGTACTTCGATCCAGCGCTCGTCCTGCGCGGTCAGGTGTGGCGCGTGATCTCCGCGTTCTTCATCCCGTCGAGCGGCAGCGTCCTCTTCTTCATCTTCATGGTGAGCTTCAACTACTGGATCCTCTCTTCGCTCGAGGAGCACTGGGGGAGCTTCAAGCTCGGCGTGTACCTGACGCTCGGCTGGGGTCTGTGCGTCGCGGCGGGGTTCATCCTGCGCATGCCGATCACGGCCGCGCCCATGCACCTCTCGCTGGCGATGGCGTTCGGCATCCTGTTCCCGGAGGCCGAGATCCGGCTCTATTTCCTCATCCCCGTGAAGGCGAAGTGGCTCGCGCTGCTCGACTTCGGGTTGATGATCTACATGTACGTCCTCTACGACAAGCTCGACGGTCCGGTCCTCGATCCGCTCCGCGTGTCGTTCGGCGCCACGATGATCGGCTTCCTGCTGTTCTTCGGCGGGCACCTCGTCGGTCTGCTGCGAGGCCAGGCCGTGGTGCTGCGCCAGCAGACCGAGCGGAGCCGCTTCGCCCCCGAGCCCGAGCGCAAGGTGCGGAGCTGTGTGCAGTGCGGCAAGAGCGACGAAGACCCCGACGTCGACCTCCGCGTCTGCAACTGCCAGGAGTTCTGCGGCGGCAAGGCGACGGTGTACTGCCTCGAGCACGCCCGGAGCCACAACAAGCACTGAGTTGGCTGGAGGGGCTCGCGCCCCCCTCGGGGTCGGCGGCCGCCGCGCCGACTTCGCCCCTGTCGGGGCTCGTCGCACCGCAGACCGGCCTCCCACCCCCGCGCGCCGCTTCGCGGCGAGACGGTTTGCCCCCACCTGCGCTTCGCGGCGAGACGGTCACCCATGCGCGCGAGTCGACCGCGGGGTGTTTCGAAACGTTTCGAATCAGTTTCGAAACACCCTCACGCGACCACGATGCGGACGCGGGAGGCGACGAGGGGGGCGGCGGCCTCGAAGGGCAGGACGGCCACCCGATCGTTGGGCCAGCGCTCGATCGTGCTCTTGAGGAGGGCGCGCTGGGCGGGGTCGTCGTAGGTGACGAGGCCGGCGCGGGTGCGCTGGCCAGCGAGGGTCTGGATGACGTGGTCGGCGTCGCGGCCGAGGCGCATCACGATGGCGTGGAAGGCGTCGACCGAGAGCACCTGCCCTGGTTCGGTCAGGACCTCGACGTCCATGCCTCCCCGGACGAGCTCGCGCGCGATGCCGAGCCGTCGGCCATCGTCCGCCTCCACCACCACCACGCGCGGCCGACGCACGGGCGTGGTCGCGCGGCCGGCCGGTGGAGCCCCGTGGGCGCGGAGCGGAGGCGGGTGCAGGCTGCCTTCTTCGCCGATCGTGCGGCGCACCAGGTCGTGCACCTCGTCGAGGCGGGCGAGCGGCAAGAGCCGGGGCAACACCTCTTCGCGAACGAAGACCTCGAACGCCTCGGGGCCATCGGGGACATCGTCGAAGCCCGCGTCCCAGAGGACGTCCTGGAGGAATTTCTGGGCCTTCGTCTCGTCACGCATGACGTGAGCGAGCGCGCGCAGCAGCGCCGGCTTCCCGAGCACCACCACGGGCGCGGGCACTGCGTTCATGCTGAGCGAGCTGGGTCGGAACCCGCGCCTGCGCCCGAAGGCCATGAGCTGAGCCTAGGCCACTCGCTACGGAGGGTGGCAACCCATTGCGTGTCTTTTCTGCACGACTCCTATTTGCACACACTGAGCATTTCTTGCTCACTTCGATCGGCCAACCCCCTGATCTCAAGCAATCTCATGGCCGGTATCAGCCTTGCTCAAGGGAAGCGCAGGAGGAACCCATGGACACGACCACCGTCTCGGAGACCAAACCCGCCCGCGGCTTCGCCAGCCTCACCCCCGAGCAGCGCAAGGCCCTCGGACGCAAGGGAGGTCGCGCGGCCCACGAACGCGGCACGGCCAACCGCTTCAATGCCGAGACGGCGAGCGCGGCGGGGCGCATCCCCCACGAGAACGGCACGGCCCACCGCTGGAGCAGCGAGCAGGCCCGTGAAGCGGGGCGCAAGGGCGGCATGAGCCGTCGCAAGGCCACCAAGACCACGATCGCTGCTGCTGCTTGAGTCGGGTCGCCGGCTCACTGGCGAGGCGGTCGCGAGGAACGTCGCGACTGCCGCGCGATGAGCCCGGGCCCGTCGGGCTCGTCGATCGGGTAGGCGATGGCTCCGATGCGTGAGCACTGGCGGCACACGAAGTAGACCATCCGTAGCGTGCGATCGGGCCACGCGGTGGTCAGCAGGGGCTTCTCGTCGATGGGGCAACGCGCGAGGCCGCGACGATACCCAGCGTCTACGACGATCAACTCCTGCTCGGTGTAGCGGAGACCGGACACGAAACGCATCGTGACCCGGGGCGCGGGTTCGTGCGACATTTTCTTTGTTGCGCACGAGCCTCCTTCCCCCGTCCGGCGCTCCCACCACGGGCATCGTCCGTCCTGGTGCGTCCTCACCGCTCGGGGCCACCTACGACGGACACGGCGTGAACTTCGCCGTCTTCTCGGCGCACGCAGACGCGATCGACGTGTGCATCTTCGGCGAGCCCGATGGCCCCGAGCTCATGCGCGTGCGCCTGCCGGAGACCACGGGTCACGTGTTCCACGGCTACGTGCCAGGGCTCCGCCCGGGCGCGCTCTACGGGCTCCGTGCGCACGGCGCGTGGGACCCGGCGCAGGGTCATCGCTTCAACCCGGCCAAGCTCCTGATCGATCCGTACGCGCGCGCGCTCGTGGGCCGCACCGATCCGCTCTCGCCCACCTTGAAGGGCAACGACCCCCGCGACAGCGCGCCGTTCGTGCAGAAGTGCCTGGTCGTCGCGCCGAAGCTGGTCGAGCCGCTGCGCCAGCGCACCGCGCTCGCCGACACCATCCTCTACGAGCTCCACGTGAAGGGCTTCACCGCGCGCCACCCCGACGTGCCACCCGAGCTGCGCGGGACCTACGCGGCGCTCGGGACCGAGCCCGTGCTGCGCTACCTGCGCGAGCTCGGCGTCACGGCGGTCGAGCTGATGCCGGTGCACGCGGGGTGCGACGAGCCCGCCGTGCGCGCGCGCGGCAAGACCAACTACTGGAACTACTCACCGCTCGCGTTCATGGCGCCCGACGCGCGCTTCTCGTCGAGCGGCGACCGCGGCGGGCAGGTCGAGGAGTTCCGCGCGGCCGTCGCGGCGCTGCACAAGGTTGGCATCGAGGTGATCCTCGACGTCGTCTTCAACCACACGTGCGAGGGCGGGGCCGACGGGCCCACACTGAGCCTGCGCGGCCTCGACCACGCCACCTACTACTGGCTCCAGCACGGCAACCTGGTCGACATGACCGGCTGCGGCAACACCCTCGACGGGCGCTACCTCGCGGTCACGCGGCTCTGGGCCGACGCCCTACGCACCTGGGTGCAGGAGTACGGCGTCGACGGGTTCCGCTTCGATCTCGGCGTCACGCTCGGCCGCACGACCCACGGCTTCTCCACGCGCGCCTCGTTCTTCGACGTGCTCCTGCAAGATCCGGTGATCTCGCGGGTGAAGCTGTTCTCCGAGCCCTGGGACCTCGGCGAGCACGGCTACCGGCTCGGGGACTTCCCGCTCGGCATCTCCGAGTGGAACGGCAAGTTCCGCGACGGCCTGCGGCGCTTCTGGTCCGGCCACGAGCCCTCCGTGCGAGAGCTCGGCTACCGACTCACGGGGTCGAGCGATCTCTTCGTGGGGGCCGCGCGGAGGCCACAGGCGAGCCTCAACTTCGTGACCGCCCACGACGGCTTCACGGCCCGCGACCTGTTCACGTACGAGAAGAAGCGCAACGAGGACAACGGCGAGCAGAACCGCGACGGCACCGACGCCAACGAGGGCTGGAACTGCGGGGTGGAGGGCGAGACCGACGACCCGACCGTCGTCGCGCTGCGCGCGAAGCAGGTCCGCAACCTCCTCGCGACGCTGCTCGTCTCCCAGGGCGTCCCGATGCTGGTGGCGGGCGACGAGCTCGGCCGCACCCAGCGTGGCAACAACAACGCCTACTGCCAGGACAACGAGATCTCCTGGGTGGACTGGTCGCTCGACGAGCCGAGCCGCGAGCTGCTCGCCTTCGTGCGGCGGCTGATCGATCTGCGCAAGACGCACCCCGTCCTGCGCCGGACGAGGTTCTTCCTGGGAGAGCCGGTCCGCGGCGGAGACCGCAAGGACGTGACCTGGGTGAGGGCCGACGCGGGCGAGATGACCGGCGCGGACTGGGCCACCGAGCGCACGCTCGGCTTCTTGCTCGAGGGGGACGCCACGAGGACCCTCGACGCCCGCGGCCGCCCCGTACGCGCAGACGCGCTCCTCGTCTACCTGAACGGTGCGCGGACCTCGACGGAGGTGGTGCTCCCCGAGAGCGAACACGGGGCGTGGATGCGGGTCCTCGACACCGCCGACGTGTCGGGCGGCGGCGCCGTCGTCGGTCGAACGCTCTCCTTGTCTCCTCTGTCCGTGGTCGTGCTGGCCGATCCAAGAAAAGAGTGAACCAGCGGTCGACGCCGGATAACATCTCGAACCCGTGAGCGACTCCGTGCCTCCCGAGGACGGCTGGGGTGACGACCCGAGCTCCGAGCAGCCGACCACCCGGCGCTCCTCCATCGGCAACTTCCCGGGCGCGGGGTTCCCGACCCACGGCGCGCGCCTGCTGCTGGACGGGACCGGCACGATGTTCCGGGTCTACGCCCCGGAGCGGAAGCAGATCGAGCTCGTGCTGTACGACGCGCACGGCTCCACGGAGACCCGGCGTGTCCGCATGGCCAAGCAGCCCGACGGGTTCCACGCGCTGACCGTTCGCGGCGTGGTCGTGGGCGCGCTCTATCGCTTCGCGGTCGACGGCGCGCAGCCCGTGGCCGACCCGGCCTCTCGGTGCCAGCCGTTCGGCATCGACGGCCCCTCGCGCGTCGAGAACCCCAATCTGCTCACCTGGACCGACCAGGATTTTCGCGGCTGCCCGCTCGAAGACCTCGTCCTCTACGAGCTGCACGTGGGCACCGCGACCACCGAGGGCACGTTCCGCGCGCTCACCGAGATCCTCCCGCGCATCCGCGCCCTCGGCGCCACCGCCGTCGAGCTGATGCCCATCGTCGAGTCCGCCGGCTCGCGCAACTGGGGCTACGACGGCGTCTTCCCGTTCGCGCCGTACCACGCGTACGGCAGCCCGGCCGACTTCGCGGCGTTCGTCGACGCGGCGCACCGCGCGGATCTCGCCGTGATCCTCGACGTCGTCTACAACCACGTCGGGCCGCACGGCAGCACCCACGCCCGCGTCACCGAGAAGCATTTCCACCGCACGACGCGCACGCCGTGGGGCCCCGCGCTCGGCATCGACGACGAGCACGTGCGCGCCTTCGTCCTCGAGAACGCCACCCACTGGATCCGCGACTTCCACGTCGACGGCCTGCGGCTCGACGCGGCGCGGTTCGTCGGCGCGGAGCCCATCGGCGGAGGCCCGGCGATGGTCACCGCGATCGCCGAGGTCGCCCGCGCGGCCGCGTCGGAGCGCGAGGTGCTTGTCATCGCCGAGGACGACGGCAACGACGCCCGCCTCACCCGTGAGACCTCGCGCGGCGGCCTCGGGCTCGACGCGGTGTGGAGCGACGATTTCCACCACGTCCTCCGCCGCATGCTCACCGACGAGCGTGGCGGGGTGCTCGGTGACTACCACGGCACCATCGCGGAGCTCGTGCGCGTGCTGCGCAACGGCTGGCTCTACGAGGGACAGGTCGCGCCGAGCACCGGCGCCGCGCGCGGCACGCCCGCCTTCGACATCCCTCCTTCGCGCATCGTCCAGTACCTGCAGAACCACGATCTCGTCGGCAACCGCCCGGCCGCGGATCGCTGGGTGATGCAGGGGCCGTTGCTCCGCGCGGTCACCACCTTGTTCCTCTCGACGCCCTACACGCCCCTCCTCTTCATGGGGCAGGAGCACGCGGCGCCCTCGCCTTTCCCCTACTTCGTCGACCTCCCGAAAGACCTCGTCGGCGCGGTGCGTGAAGGACGCCTGCGGGACATCGCGGCCTTCGCGGGCCCGTTCGATCCGAAGATCGTGCCTGATCTCGCGGCGCCGGCGACGCTGGGCGCGGCCACGCTCGACTGGTCGCACGCCGATCGCACGCCGGGGCGCGAGGTGCTGGCGCTCCACCAGGCCCTGCTCGGCCTGCGCCGCTCCGAGCCCGCGATGTCGGCGAACCGGCGCGCCGATTTCGACGTCGTCGCGGTCGGCGATCGCGCGGTCGCCGTGTTGCGCCGCGCGCGGGGCACGTTCTCGAGCCTCCTCTTCGTCGTCTCGTTCGGTCGAGAGCTCGCCCTCAAGCTCGGCGATCGCCCCGAGACCGGACCGGGGGAGGGTCGGCGCTGGAGCCTGCTGCTCGACACCGAAGAGGCTCGCTTCGGGGGAACCACCCCGGCGACCCTGGATGGCAGAGCGCTCGCGCTGCACGGTCCGGGCGCGGTCGTGCTGCGGAGTGGGCGTCGAGAGGGCTAGCCTGCTACTGCGTGGGGGGCAGCATGCACGAACGATTGCTCTTGGTCTTCGCTGGGTCGTTGTCGCTGGTGGCGTGCTCGGGCGCGGATTTCCAGGTCGCACCCCCCGATGCGACGATCGACGCGACCACCGACGCGACGGACGCGGGCTCCGACACCACGAGCGACGCGAAGGGCGACGTGACCGACGGCGGAGACGGCTGCGCGAAGAACGCGTGCGGGGGCTGCGCCCTCCTCCTCAACAACCCCGGCGAGCCGTGCGGCGCGTGCGGCAAGTACACGTGTGCGGCGAGCAAGGACGCGGTCACCTGCACCGACCCTGGCAAGAACGCGTGTGGGGGCTGCGGCGCGCTGAGCGCCAAGCCTGGTGACAAGTGCGGCGCGTGCGGCAAGCAGCTCTGCTCCGCCACGGGGAGCGCGCTCGAGTGCAGCGACCTCGGCGTGAACGCCTGCGGGGGCTGCGCACCCCTCCCGGGCAAGCCTGGCGGCGTGTGTGGTGGCGCGGCCTGCGGCATCGGCAGCTACGCCTGCAAGGGCGCCGAGGCCCTCGAGTGCAAGGGGGCGACGACCAACGAGTGTGGCGGCTGCGGCACGCTGACCGGCAAGGTGGGCGACGCCTGCGGCAAGTGCGGCTCGGGCAAGCTCGTGTGCAAGGACGCCGACGCCCTGCGCTGCGACGACCCGATCTTGAGCACGGCCACAGTGGGCACCCCTTGCAGCAAGTGCGGCACCATCAACTGGGCGTGCAACGCGAGCGGCACGGCCATCGTGTGCCCGGGCACGGACGCCAACGCTTGCGGTGGCTGCGGCACGCTCGGCGGCACGCCGGGCGCCGACTGCCTCACGTGCGGCATCTGGAAGTGCAACACGAGCGGCGCGAACGTCGACTGCGTGGGGCCGACCACCGGTGGAACCTGTGGGCTCTGCGGCACGTCGACCACCGTCTGCGACGTGCGCGGCGTGTCGACCAAGTGCACCAAGCCGGACGATCGAGCCACCGCCGTCGATCTCGACTGGTCGGGCTCGGACCTCGGCAAGTTCGATCTCAATCGGTCGATCGCCCACGCGATCGGCTACCCACTGCGCAAGTCCGGCTCGGTCTACCAGCTCACGCTGCGCGGTCAACGCGTGGACTACGCGTGTCCCACCGCTGTCTTGCTCGTCGGCTCGCCGCCGCCTCCGGGCGCCGACGCCGGGCCGTCCCTGTGCTCGAGCCCCGACCCCGCCTGCACCAACTGCGTCGTCGGCATCGCGGGCTGCACCTGCGCGGTGCCCACCCCCGGCGACGGTCCGATCACGGCCACCCTCTGCAAGGGCTCCCCGAAGGACGGTCCGTGCTCGGTGGTCGCCACTGCGACCCTGCCGGCGTCGTCGGTCACGAAGAGCGTCGGCGACTTCACCTTCACCTTCCCCCCGTCGACGAAGCTCGACGTGGGCCAGGCGATCTGGTTCCAGCTCACCAACGAGTCCACGGCGTGGAGCGTGCAGCTCGCGGGTGGCAACGGCCCCTCCGACTTCGACGCGTGGGTGCGCTCGAACTACGCGCCCGGTGGCGCGTGGGTCGGGGCGAGCGTGGAGCCAGGCGCGAAGGTGACGCTCCTCGGCTGCTTCTGACCTACTCGAGCTCGATCGCGACGTCGCGACCGAGCAGCAGATAGGGCACGCGCTCGGAGCGACCCTCCCGCTCGAGCAGGAGGCCGTGACGACCGCCCACGACCAGCCACACGACGCCGTCGGCGGAGTCCTCCACGTGCACGGCCTCGGCGGCCCGACGCTGGGCGCCTTCGACGTCGTCCGTGGCGTGGACCGCCCAGGTGCCCGCGACCCCGTCGTCGGACTCCCACGGCACGCGGACGACCACGCGGGGGGCGTCGATCGTCTTCCAGCGCATCGTGAGCCCGTCGGGCGCGGCGGGCCCCTCGTCGATCGACACCTCCACGAAGGCCATGCCGATCTCTAGCGCATCGGTGTTCAGGGCAGATAGGGCGTGGCGTCCTTCTCGGACTTGGGGCCCTTGGTCGGCGTGAGGGTGTCCTCGATCACGGAGGGCACCGCCCAGCGCGCGTCGAAGAAACCCGCCGCGAGGACCTTGCCGAACGAGAGCAGCGACTGGCCGCGCGCCGGCGCGAGGCTCTCGTCCCAGACGACGAAATCGGGCACGAGCTCGGGGAGACTCAACCCGCGCAGGGTGCCGAGCGCGCTCGCGCCCTCGACCACGAGGAGGAGCCTCGTCGGGGCGCGCGGGTGCGGGCGGACGAACGCGGCGCCGAGCTCCTTGCCGGTGAAGGTCTTGCCGGCGAACAACACCTTGCCCTGCTCGATCCGCAGGGGGAGCTCCGGCTCGAGCGCGGCCAGCACGCGGTTGCTCTTGGCGTTGCCGACGAGGACGACGTTCTTCTCGGGCGCCGCGCCCGGATCGACGTCGAGGTCGCGGAGGATGGGGTACTTCACGTCGACCCCGAACCGGATCTGGGCGAGCGACTCGGCGACCTTGCGGTTCACCTCGGTCTGTTGCGGGTCGCTCGCGCCGTAGACGAAGACGAGCGGATCGTTCCACACGTCGCGGATGGGGCCGGTGACCTTGCCCTGCTTGACCGGGCCGTCGTCCTTGGGCACGCCCTCGTGCCAGCCGCTCGGGTCGCGGTAGGCGGCGATGGCAGCGGCGAACGAGAGCTTCTGGCCGTCGACCACGAGGGCCACGGTGCCGGTGGCGGCGATGCTGCCATTGCTGCCATCACCGCTACGATCGAGGTGGAACGCAGCGACGTTCTTGGTGGTGACCTGGACGGCGAGGGGTCCCGTGCGCGTCGCGTCCAGCGTGGCCCACGAGGGCCAGGGCGCGATGCGGTCGAGGTGGACCCAGGCGTCGTCGCCGAACCGGGGCCGCGAGGTCACGAGCCGCACGTGCTTCGGGTACGGGTTGCGCTTCTTTCCGGCGAACCACCCGGTGTGGTGCAGATGGTCGTAGGCGAAGCCCCACACGTCGTGCCCGAGATCGGGGTGGTCGTGCTTGATCGAGAACCCGCGCTTCTCGTAGGCGTCGATGAGGACGCCGCTGTTCTCCTCGGGCAGATCGTGCGTGCCGTGGATGATCCACAGCGGGAGCCGGGCGCCGTTGTCGATCCACGAGACGTTGGACCGGTCCTCGAGCAGCCACTGCTCCCAGGGGCGGCGCGGCCGCCCGACGACGTCGCGACGGATCAGGTAGGAGTGGTAGCCGCACAGCGGCTGCGCGGCGGCGAACAGGTCCGGGTGGTGGAGCGGGATCGAGGCCGCGCCGATGCCGCCCATCGAGAAGCCGGTGACGTAGAGCCGATCGTCGTCGACGCGCCCGGGGAAGCGCGCGCGCAGCCAGGCGATCGCGTCGAGGACCTCTTCTTCGCCGAGCTGGCGGTACATCGCGTTCCCGTGCGCGTGCGGGGCCAGCACGAAGGCGTCGAGCTTCGGGAGCTTGGCCGCGATCGTGCGGTCGAGCACGAGGTGGTTCTGCTGATCCGGGTCGACGCCGCCGAAGAAGATGCGTAGCATCCCCATCGGCCCGCAGATCATCCCTTGCAGTCCCACGTAGACGTGTAACATCTTGCTCGGGCTCTGGTGCAGAGCCTCGGGCACGTAGAGCGCGAGC
>JAEUKC010000146.1:0-3913 GCA_016794445.1 Myxococcales bacterium | reverse complement strand
CCTCGGCGCGCAGGTGTTCAGCGGTCGCCTCGAAGAAGGCCGCCTCACCGGCACGCTCGCGCCCAAGGCCGCCGCCGCGACGCCGGCGTTCTGGGGCACGGAGGACGCCAAGGTCGACGGCAAGGGCGAAGCGCGCACCGTCCAGGGCACGCTCCGCGCGAGCGGCAAAGACGGCAAGATCGTCCGAGAGTCCGCGTTCACCCTCAAGAAGAAGTGAACGAAGCGCGACACATCCCTGGGCTCGTCCATGCCCCCGGGCTGAAGCCCGGGGCACCGACGCCACCGCAAGCCCGGGGTATCCATCCCCGGGCTTCACGCTCCGAATCACTGGCTGGACGTGTCGCCGCCTCGTCGCAGAAGCCAGCTAAGCCATCTCTCGCACGACGTCGAGCCCGGGGTTCATGCCCCGGGCTTGCGCGGCTGTCGGTGCCCCGGGCTTCAGCCCGGGGGGAAGTCAGAAGAACGTGACCCCGGCCCCCATCCTCGTCCGCGGGGCGCGCACCCACAACCTCGCGGACGTCACCGTCGAGATCCCGCGCGGCAAGCTCGTCGCGATCTGCGGGCCGAGCGGCGCGGGCAAGTCGTCGCTCGCGTTCGACACGATCTACGGCGAAGCGCAGCGGCGCTACCTCGAGGCGCTCGGCAACGTGCCCGGCGTGTCGCGCCTTCCGCGGGCCGAGGTCGACGCGGTGATCGGGCTGCCGGCGGCCGTCGCGGTCGGGCAGCGCGGGATCGGGCGCAGCTCTCGGTCCACCCTCGGCACGTCGACCGAGGTGCTCGACGTGGTGCGGGTGCTCTACGCGCGGCTCGCGACCGCGCGCTGCCCGGTGTGCAGCCGGCCGCTCGTCGCCGACACCCCGCAGCAGATCGTCGACGCGATCCTTGCGCGGCCCGTGGGCACCAAGCTCACCGTGCTCGCGCCGATCGTCCGGCAACAGAAGGGCGATCTCGGCCCCGTCCTCGCGCGGCTGGCCCAGGATGGCTTCGTGCGCGCGCGGCTCGACGGCGCGCTGATCGATCTCGGGGCGCCGCCCGCCGTGGACCCGCGCAAGGTGCACGAGCTCGAGGCGGTCGTCGACCGCATCGTGGTCAAGGAGGGCGCGCGCGCGCGGCTCGCGGACAGCGTGGAGCTCGGCCTGCGCCTCGGCGAGGGCCGGCTCCGGATCCTCTACGAGCCCGCTGAGATCGCCTCGTTCGCCGCTCGCCTCATCTGCGCCCACGACGACGGCTCACTGCCGACGCCGACGCCGGCGCTGTTCTCGGCGAACCATCCCGACGGCGCGTGCGCGACGTGCGGCGGGCTCGGGACGCTCGCGCCGAAGAGCGAGGCCGACGAGCGCGAGGACTCCGAGCCCGGCCTGCGCGAAGACCCGCGGGAGCCCTGTCGGTCGTGCAAGGGTACGCGGCTCTCGTTGCCGGCGCGGTGCTTCGACCTCGGGGGCGTCGCGCTCGACGCGCTGCTCGCGATGCCCTTGCCGGGCCTGATCGCTCACCTCGACGGCGTGCTCACGGGCCTGACCGCGCAGCTGCGCGCAGCGGTCGCGCCGCTGTTCGACCTCGCGCGCGGGCGGCTCGTCGCGCTCGCCGAGGTGGGCCTCGGGCACCTCTCGCTCGGCCGCACGACCGACACGCTGTCCGCCGGCGAGCGCATGCGCGCGCGGCTCGCGACGCAGATCGGCGCCGGCCTCACCGGCGTGCTCTACGTGCTCGACGAGCCGAGCATCGGGCAGTCGCCGACCGAGGTCACGCAGCTGCTCGGCCTGCTCCGCGACCTGCTCGCCCGGGGCAACGACGTCCTCGTGGTGGACCACGATCTCGCCCTCCTCCGCGCGGCCGACCACGTGATCGACGTCGGGCCCGCGGCAGGGCGCGCGGGCGGGCACGTCGTGGCCGAGGGGCCCCCTTCGACCCTCGGCGGGGTGACCGGGCCCTGGCTGCGCGGCGAGGTCGAGCTGCCCGCGGTGAAGTTCGCGCCGGGCAAGGGCGCCTTCGCGGTGAAGAAGGTCTGCACGGCCAACCTGCGGGGCGTCGACGTCGAGGTCCCGAAGGGCGCGCTCACCGCGGTCGTCGGGCCGAGCGGCGCCGGCAAGAGCGCGCTCCTCGAGGCCTTCGCGCGCGCGCACGCCGAGCTCGCCGTGCGCGTCGACGACACGCCGCTCGGGCGCACCGCGCGCGCGTCGGCCGCCACCGCGCTCGGGATCCTGCCGCGGCTGCGCGACCTCTTCGCGCAGCTCCCCGAGGCCAAGACGCGCGGGTACAAGGCGAGCCGCTTCTCGCTCCACGGCAAGGGCGGGCGGTGCGAGGCGTGCCTCGGCGAGGGGACCACCCGGGTCGAGCTCGTGCTCCTGCCGGACACGCGCGTACCGTGCCCGGTGTGTCGCGGCGCGCGCTACGATCGTGAGACCCTCGAGGTGCGCTTTCGCGGCGCCTCCATGGCCGACGTGCTCTCGATGGCGGTCGACGACGCGCAGCGCCTGTTCGAGTCGTTCCCGAAGATCCGCGGGCCGCTCGACGCGCTGCGGTCGGTGGGCCTCGGCTACCTCGCGCTCGGCCAGCCGTCGCCCACGCTCTCGGGCGGCGAGGCGCAGCGCGTGAAGCTCGCGCGCGGGCTCGCCCAGGGCAAGAGCGGCAAGGACGCGCTGTGGTTGCTCGACGAGCCCACGGTCGGCCTGCACCCGAGCGACGTCGCGCGCCTGCTCGAGGCCCTCGTCGCGCTCCGCGATCAGGGCGACACGGTGGTCCTCGCCGAGCACGATCCGGCGTTGATCGCGCGGTGCGACTTCGTCGTGGAGCTCGGCCCCGGCGCGGGCGCCGCGGGCGGCACCGTGGTCGGTGCGCGGCGCCGCCTTTGACGTGATAGAGGTCCGCCCCGATGCCCCTCACCGGCCACGCCACCCGCGGTCTCCGCGCGCTCGCCCACAAGCTCAAGCCGGTCGTGCAGATCGGCAAGGAGGGCGTCACCCCCGGCGTGGTCAAGGCCATCGCGCAGGCGCTCGTCGACCACGAGCTGCTCAAGGTGAAGATCCTCCCCGAGGCCCCCGAGGACCGGAAGTTCATCGCCGCCCAGGCCGCCTCGGGCACCGCGAGCGACGTCGTGCAGCTCGTCGGTCGCGTGGTCACGCTCTACAAGCCGCACCCCAAGAAGCCCAAGATCCCGGTCCCCAAGGGCTACACGGCCCCGGCGCCGATCTCCCGCGCGCGCGACGAAGACGAAGAAGAGTAGCGCCGAGCTCGACCGACGGTGCGACCGCGTGACGCAGGCCCCGGGCTTGCCGCGCTGGTGGGCTCGATCCAAGACAACTCGATGCGCGCGCTGCACGTGCTCGGCGGTGGAGTCCTCCTCGCCTTCCTGCCGAGCTTGGTCACGGTCGCGTCGGTCGGCTGCTCCTCGTCGGAGACCCCGGCCGCCGTCACGGGCCCGTGCGCCGACGGCGGCGCCATCGTCCGCCTCGGGAGCTTCACCGACGAGGCCTGCCTCGCGTTCGTGGAGGCCGAGCAGCGCAAGCAGGTCGTGAGCGACCCGACCCGCGCGCCGCAGTGGTCCGGGCCCCCCGCGGGCAAGCTCTCCGGGGCCACGCCGCCCACGTTCACCTGGTCCAAGGGCACCCTCGCCGCGCGCTTCTCCCTCGTCGCCGCCGCGCACGCCCACGGCAACACCACCGGCGACGCGTACGTGCTCACCTTCCGGGACGCCGCCGGCAAGGAACTCCTGCGCGTGATGACCACCAACCTCGGCTTCGCGCCCGACGCGGCCACCTGGGCCAGGCTCGCCGTGGCCAAGAGCCTCGTCGTCTCGCTCGTCGGCGCGCGCTACACCAGCAACGCGCTCTCCACAGGCGTCGCTCCCACCGCGCAGGCCGACCGCGCCTTCACGGTGGAATGAGGGTCGCTTGAAGCGCGCGCTCCTGCTCCT
>JAEUKC010000128.1:0-31499 GCA_016794445.1 Myxococcales bacterium | reverse complement strand
GATGAACGACTCGTCGCCTGCGAGCTCGGGGCGCAGCAGCTTGATGACCACGAGCTTGGAGACGCCGGCCGCGGAGGTCGTGAAGGCGAGGAGCACCTTCGCCATGCCGCCCTCGCCGAGCGGTCCGATCACCCGGTAGCGCCCGCCGATCTCCAAGTGGTCGACACCCTCCATCTCGCCGAAAGCGTACCCAGCGCAGGCGCGCGACTGCCTGTCGCGGTCTGTCGCGCCGCCTCGCTCCCCCCGGGGAGGGCGTGCTAGGCAGGCAGGCCCCGATGTCCGACACCCCGAAGGAGGCGACCAAGGGTGCCCGTGGCCTTCTTTCTGGGGCGGCCCGGGCGGCGGAGCTGGTCGTGTCCGCCCCCGTCATCGGCGCTGCTTTCGTGCTGCTGCTCACCCAGCGCGCCTTCGCGGGGGGCGACGACGACAAGGTGTTCGGTGTACGTGCGACGGCCATCGTCGACCTGGCCAAGCGAAGCTTCCAGGCCGACGTCCGCGCGCTCACCTACTCGCTGATCGCGGTCGCGGCGGCGCTCGGCGCGGCGATCGGCGTGGCCGTCGAGCTGCTCCTCCTGCTGCGGCGCCCGAGCACCACCGGGCGGCGCTTCCTCGCGCGGTTCGGCCTCGTGGTCGCGGTCTACGCGCTCGTCCTCGCGTGGGGCATCGCCGGCATGCCGCAGCTCTACGCCGAGACGATGTACCACTCGGAGTCCGCCCTGCGGCGCGGCGCGGAGGTCTTCGTCACCGACTGGCTCGGTCGGCCGGGCGTGGTCGCCCTCGCGGCCCTGCTCGTCCTCGCGTGGTGGCGACCCAAGGCCCGCGAGCTCGAGGAGCGCTGGCGCGTCGCGAGGCCGTGGTTGCGGCGCCACGGGCGCGTGCTCGTGCCGGTCCTCGGGGCCATCGTGCTGCTCGCGTCGGGGCTCGCGATCAAGACGCGCGTCCCGCACGCCCGCGTGAAGAAGTCGCGGCCCAACGTGCTGATCCTGGCGGTCGACTCGCTGCGCGACGATCGGCTCGTCGGGCGCACCGCGCCGCACCTGTCGCAGGTGGCCGCGACCGGGGCGCAGTTCACCCGCGCCTACGTGACCCTGCCGCGCACGCTGCCCTCGTGGACCACCATCCTCACCGGGCGCGAGCCGCACGAGCACGGCCTGCGCACGATGTTCCCCCGCTACGAGGACCGCGCGCGGGACCTCGCCGCCTTGCCGCAGCGGCTCGGCAAGCTCGGGTACAAGAGCGCGGTGGTCGGCGACTACGCGGCCGACATCTTCACGCGCGTGCGGTACGGCTTCGACACCGTCGACGCCCCCACGTTCAACTTCCACACGCTCATCGCCACGCGCGCGCTCTCGCAGGCCACCCCGCTCCTGCCGTTCCTGCACGGGCGCGCCGGGCGGGCGATCCTGCCGGCGATGCGCGAGCTGAACCAGGCCGCGGATCCCTCGTTCGTGGCCAAGGACACGCTGCGGGCGCTCGACAAGCTCGACGGCGACGCGCCGTTCTTCCTGACGGTCTTCTTCTCCACCGCGCACTTCCCGTACGCGGCGCCCGCGCCCTACTACGCGCGCTTCGGCGATCCCTCGTACAAGGGGCGGTTCAAGTACCACAAGCCCAACGTGCTCGGGCAGGAGCAGCCGCTCGACGAGGCGGACATCCGCCAGGTGCGCGCGCTCTACGACGGCGCGGTGGCCTCGGTCGACGACGCGGCCGCGCAGATCCTCGAGTCCTTGCGCCTGCGGGGCCTCGCCGAGGACACCATCGTCGTCGTCACCGCTGACCACGGCGAGATGCTGTTCGACGACGGCCACGGCCAGGGCCACGGCGACCACCTTTTCGGCGACCAGGTGGTGCACGTGCCGCTCGCGATCCGCGTGCCCGGCAAGGGACCCACCCGGGTCGACTCGGTGGTCCGCGACGTCGACCTCGCCCCCACGCTGCTCGAGCTGGTCGGAGCGCCCAAGGACGCCGCCGTCTCCATGATCGGGCGGTCGCTCCGGCCCGCGATCGACGGCGGCTCGCTGCCCTCGCTGCCCGCGTTCTCCGAGACCGAGGTGTGGATGACGGAGTCGATTCCCGAGCTCCCGAGCGGCGGCGACAACCCGCTGCGCATCCCTTACCCGAACGTCGCGCAGACCACGGAGCTCGACCCGCGGCTCGCGTACGACGTCGTGATGCGCGCCGAGATGGAGCCGCTGATCGTCGCGGCCAAGCACCGCATGATCCTCGAGGGGGACCTCAAGCTCGTCTACGTACCGACCCGCAAGGGGCCGCGCTTCATGCTCTACGATCGAAAGGCCGACCCGGCCGAGAAGGTGGATCTCTTCGGCCCGCGCAAGGCCGACGCGCTGCGCCTCCGCGGGCTCCTGTTCCGCTGGATCCTGGGCGATCCGGGGGTCGAGGAGCGCGAGGGGATGATCGTCCCGCGCACGTTCGAGCTGGGAGGCTCGAGCGCCGCGTTGAGGTTGCCGTGAGCACCCGCTGGGAGCAGGCCGCCCGGCTCGCGGTCGGGGTCGGGCTCGCCGTCGTGGGCGTGCGCGCCGCGCAGGGGCGGGCGCCGGTCGAGCACTCGTTCACGCCCGTGCCGCCGATCGCCTCGAAGTCCGTCACGGCACCCGCGCCGCCCACGGCCTCCGACGGCGAGGAGGTGGCCTACCGGCTCACCGAGCTTCTCGGCGGCGCGCAGGTCGACATGCCGCAGATGTTGCGCGGCCTCGGCGATCTCACCATCCACTGGCGGCGGATGCAGGCGCCCTGGAAGGACACGCTGCGCCACTCCCGCGCGCGCCTCGTCCAGCTGGTCGCGCTCCGCACGAGCGCCACCGAGAAGGCGCACACCGTCACGATGAAGACGGGTGAGCAGGTCACCTTCGACGTCCGCCAGTGGAACATGGCCGAGGGCTCCTACGCCGAGCGCGAGGCCATCGTCGCGCCCACGCCGGCGAGCCTCCGGTACCGCCTCGTGTTGCCCCCGCACGCGGCGCTCTCCTTCGACCCCGCCGTGCTCGGGGTGGGCGAGGGCGCCAAGGGCCGCGCGATCGGCGACGTGCGCTTCGTCACCACCATCAAGGAGGGGCAGGGGCCGGCCGAGGAGCTCGGGCGGGTCACCGTCACCACCCTCGAGCGCGATCGCTGGGGCTCGGTGCGCTACGACCTCGAGCGCTGGTCCGGCAAGGACGTGGAGCTCGAGATTCGCACCGAGGCGAGCCCCAACGCCGCCGTCGCCGCCGAGGGCGCGCTGCCCCCGGCGCTCGCGCTGCTCGGGGCGCCCCGCATCACGCGCCGGGGGCCGACGCGGCTGCCCTACTCGGTGCTGTGGATCGTGGTCGACTCGCTCCGCCCCGACGTGATCGCGAGCTTCCACGACCCGAACGTCGACGCGAAGAAGCGCGCCGCCAAGCGCCCGCCGGGCGACACGCTTCTCCCCTCGATCCCCGGGCTCACGCCGCACCTCGACGCGCTCGCCGAGCGCGGCACGGTCTACCGCGACGCCATCAGCGCGGCCCCGTGGACCCGCCCCGGCACGCTCGCGATGCTGGCCGGGGTGCACAGCAAGGACATGGGGCTCTCGCCGCTGCCCTGGATCATCCCCGAGCCGATGCTCGACGCTTACTACCGCAGCGAGCCGCCGCTGCTCGCGCTCTCCATGCGCCGCGCCGGCGCGCGCACCGACGCCATCGTGAACAACAACTTCATGCTCGGGTACGCCGCGGTCGGGGTCGACATGGGGTTCGAGCGGGTCGACGATTTCCGCTACCGCACGGCCGACACCCACGAGGTCACCGAGGCCGCGCTCGCCACGCTGCGCGCGCACAAGGACGAGCGGTTCTTCTACTTCGTGAACTACAACTCGCCGCACGATCCCTACGATCCGCCGGACGAGTGCGTCGCGCGCGTGCCCAAGCCGCCGGTCGGTCCGCGGGACGACTCGGTGGCCCGCTACATGGCCGAGGCGTGCAAGGACGACGCGGCCATCGGCAAGCTGATGGCGGAGCTCGACGCGCTCGGCCTCCGCGACAAGACGCTGGTCGTGGTCACCGCCGACCACGGGGAGACCCTGAGCCAGGCGCACGAGTTCGTGGCCGAAGGCCTCGACCAGGTGAACACGCGCTTCCACCACGCGTTCGCCATGTACGAGGAGACCACGCGCATCCCGATCCTGCTCTCGCTGCCCGGCGTGGTGCCCGAGGGCAAGGCGGTCGACGGGCGGGTGAGCAACCTCGACCTCGCCCCGACCGTGGCGAGCGTGCTCCGCCTCGACCAGGACCCGCGCTGGCAGGGCATCGATCTGGTCGCCCTCGCCAAGAGCGGTCAGCGCGCCCCCGAGCGGCCCATCGTGACCCTCGGCCGCGCGAGCGCCGCGATCTTCTGGGGGAAGTGGCGCTACGCGCTCCGCGAGAACGAGGCCCGCAAGGTGACCCTCGTGCACCAGGAGGGCGCGACCATCACCGTCGCCGACGAGCTGTTCGATCTGGACGAGGACCCGGGCGAGACCAAGAGCCTCTCGGGCTCGCCCGCGCACGCAGCCACCGTCGCCGACCTGCGCGCGCGGCTGCAGCTCGCCCTCGCGCCGAAGAAGGCGGCCAGCACCGACGACAAGGCGGGCGCCGCGCCGATCGTGATGGTGCGCTTCGCCGGCGCCGGCAAGGTGCGCCGGGTGTTCGCGACCATCCGGGTCAAGGGCGGCAAGAGCCTCGCGTTCGCCCCGTTCGGGATCAGCAAGGACGCGGTGAAGCCGGGCGAGTCGCTGCTCACGGTCGACGCGGTCACGGCCAAGGAGACGCTCGTCGGCCTCGACCTCACGGTCCTCCCCGATCTCGCGCCGCTCGAGTGGACCTTCACCTTCGACGACAAGACCCTGCTCGACGACATGGTCTTCGGCGGGCCGCTGGGGGTCACCGTGCCGGGGCTGTCGCGCGGCATCCTCGACGCCGGGACGCGCACCTTCGCGGCGGCGCGGGCGTTCCCGTTCGTCGACCCCACCATCGACGACGGCGTGTTCGTCGTGCGGATCGGCGGCGATCCGGGCGGTCCCGAGCGCGTGGCGGGCGGCGCGGCTGCGGCCGAGGTCCAGAGCGCGCTCAAGCAGTGGGGCTACGCCAAGTGAAGCACACCGCGAAGTGACGCCGCGCCCGCGAGTGCTAGGCTCGTGCCCGTGATCCTCCGCAAGTACCTGGTCCTCGGTGGCATCGCCGTCGCTGGCGCGGGGGCGTTCGTCTACACGCAGCAGACCAAGAAGAAGGTGCCCGCGTGCTGCGCGCCCGGCGCGCACGAGGCCAAGACGGCCACCCCGGTGGTCGCGACCGTCGCGTCCCAGGCCCCGTCGGCGCCCGTCGCCGCGCCGACCGCCGCGCCGGCGGCAGCGGGCAGCGTCGTCATCCCGAAGGACGAATCCGCGCTGATGCGCCTCCTGCGTGGCTCGACCGACCAGGCCACACGCCTCTTGCTCGCGCGCGACGGCAATGCCCGCTTCCCCGACAGCCTCGACGCCGGCGAGCGCACGGCGGCCATCGTCGAGGCGCTGTTCGCCCTCGATCGGGCGCCCGAAGGCCGCACCGAGGCCACGACGTTCCTGGAGGCCCACCCCGACGATCCGTGGGCCAAGCGCGTGCGCAGCTTCACCGCGTTGCAGACGCACTGACGGCCCTCACCCCGCGAGCCGCTTGCGCTTCACCATCTCGACGAGCGTCGTGCGGTTGATGCCGAGGAGCTCGGCGGCGCGGGCCTTGTTCCAGCCGGTGCGGTCCAGCGCCTTGCAGATCAGCGAGCTCTCGTAGGCCTCGAGGTGGGCGCGCAGATCGAAGCCGTCCTCGGGCAGGACGACCGTGGGGGTGGGGGAGGGGACCCGGCCCCGCACCTTCGGTGGCAGATCGTGCAGCTCCACGAACGGGCCGATGGAGAGCAGCACGGCCCGCTCGATCACGTTCTCGAGCGCGCGGATGTTCCCGGGCCAGTCGTGCGCCTGCAACGCGGCGAGCGCCTCGGGAGAGATGCCGACGAGGTCGGAGCGCCCGGAGCGCGCCACGGCCGCGCGGAAGAAGTGCCGTGCGAGCAGCTCGACGTCCGTGCCCCGCTCGCGGAGCGGGGGCAGCGCGACGTGCACCACCTCGAGCCGGTAGTAGAGGTCCTCGCGGAAGCGGCCCGCGGCCACCTCGGCCTCGAGATCGCGGTGGGTCGCGGCGACCACGCGGATGTCGCGCTTGCGCGCGCGGTCCTCGCCGACGGGCGAGTACTCCCGCTGCTGGAGGAGGCGCAGGAGCTTCACCTGGAGCACGAGCGGCATCTCACCGATCTCGTCGAGGAACAGCGCACCCCCCTCGGCTGCGGCCACGCGTCCCTGCCGCGCCGCGTGGGCGCCGGTGAACGCGCCCTTCGCGTGTCCGAACAGCTCGCTCTCGAGCAGGTTCTCGGGGATGGCCCCGCAGTTCACCGTGACCATCGGCTTGTCACGGCGCGGGCTCGCCTCGTGCAGCGCGGCCACGACGAGCTCCTTCCCGGTCCCGCTCTCGCCCGTCACGAGGACGGTGCACGACGACGGCGCCACGCGTCGGATCGTCGTGAGCAGCGCGTGCATCGTGGGGTGGCCGCCGAGGATCGGACCCCGCTCGGTACGGGCGTTCGGCGGCACGCTCTCGAGCAACGCGCGCGGCGCGACGGAGACGCGACTCCGATCGGTACGTTCCGGGACTTCGGCCATGACGAGAACCTCCGGCCTCGGTCAGAGCAACAATTCGGCCAACGCGAGGTGCGGACCGTTCCCCGGTTTCTGCAGCCGCGCGCGATTCGATGCCGTCTCGCTCCGGGACGGGCGAGACCCAGAGCGAGCCCGGGCTTCAGGCGACGAGGCGGTAGCCGACCCCGCGCACCGTCAGGAGGTGCTTCGGGCTCTGCGGATCGGCCTCGAGCTTGGAGCGGAGCTGCATCAAGAAGTTGTCGATGGTGCGCGCAGTGCCGTGGTGGTTCGGCCCGTAGATGCGGTCGAGGATCTGCTCGCGCGAGAGCACGCGACCGTGGGCCTCGACCAGCGCCACGAGCACGTCGAACTCCGTGGCGGTGAGCTCCACGGGCGCGCCTGCGCGGCGGACCTCGCGAGTGCCCTCGTCGATCTCGATCTCGCCGAAGCGGTGCAGGGTGGGCGTGGTGGGCTCGGGCTTGCCCATGCTCGCCCGGCGCAGGGCCGCGCGCACGCGGGCGAGGAACTCGGCGAGGCCGAACGGCTTGGTCACGTAGTCCTCGGCGCCGAGCTCGAGGCCCATCACCTTGTCGATCTCGCTCGACCGGGCCGACAGCATGATGATCGGCATGGTCCGGCCCTCCTTGCGGAGGAGGCGCAGGATCTCGAGGCCGTTCACGTGGGGGAGCATCACGTCGAGCACCACGAGGTCGACGCCCTCCGCGCGCGCCGCGGCGAGGCCGGCCTCGCCCTCGTCGGCCACCGTGACCCGGTAGCCCTCCGCCTCGAGGTTCATGCGCAGGCCGACGGTGATCGACGGGTCGTCCTCGACGATCACGATGTGGGGAGCGGGGGCCATCCAGCGTGACCGATAGCACGTTTCACCGCCTCAGCGGCCGCGATGCGCGGGCAGGACGAGCGAGAACGTGGCGCCGTTCCCGAGCTCGCTGTCGACCTCCACGTGGCCTTTGTGACCCTTGACGATGTGGGCCACCATCGCGAGGCCGAGGCCGGAGCCCTCTTGCTCGCGTGAGAGGCGGTCGTCGCGTCGGTAGAACTTCTGGAAGATGCGCTTGTGCTCGAGGAGCGGGATGCCCGGCCCGTTGTCCTTCACGCGGATGTAGACCTCGTGGTCGACCAGCTCGGTGGTGAGGGTGATGCGCCGCGGGCGGCCGCCGTATTTGTAGGCGTTGGAGAGCAGGTTGAGGATCGCCGACGAGAGCGCCGCGCGATCGATCAGCGCGGGAGGGAGCCCTTCGCCGAGGTGGAGCTCGATCTGCGCATCCCCCTGCAGCTTGGCGGGGGAGAAGTGCTCGACCGACTCCTGCACCACGGCGTTCACGTCGTCGCGCTGGAGGTCGTAGACCTTGCGCCCGCCCTCCATGCGGCCCCACTCGAGGAGCTGGTCGATGCGCTCGGTCAGGCGCTCGGTCTCCTGCGAGAGGAGGTCGAGGCACTGCTGGACCTTCTCCGGGTCCTGCGTGCGGCGAAGGCGCAGTGTCTCGACGAAGAGGCGGATCGAGGTGAGCGGCGTCTTGAGCTCGTGGGAGACCTTGCTCACGAAGTCGGTCTGCAGCTGGGAGAGGCTGGTCTCGCGGGCGATGAACACCCAGACGAGCACGCTGCCGGTGGCGAGCAGGCCGCAGAACACGAGGGTGAGCGTGCCGAGGACGACGTTCCAGGCTGGGCTCCCGCCCTTCACCATCAGGATGGTGCCGATCGCGATCAAGAGGCCGCTCGGCAGGAGCAGCAGCGCGATCAGGAGCCAGGCGATGCGCCGGTACGCGGCGGCGGGGTCGCGTGGGCCGGGTCTCCGCGACCGGACGGGGGCGCGGTTCGGCAGCTCGTTCTGCTTCGGCGCGGCGGGGGTCATCGGGGCGGCGTCAGGTTCCTCGGTCACGCGTTGAGCAGCCGCCGGCGCACCCGCCCGAGCGGGCCGAGCCCGCCGAAGATGGCGCCGCCGAGCAGGGCGAGCAGCAGGAAGGCGATGTCCCAGACGCCGCTCGCGACCTCCTTCATGTGGTGCGAGGGGACGCCGTAGACGAAGCGCACGGCGAGGGCTCCGGCCCCGTACGCGGCCATCGAGCCGGCGAGCAGCCAGCGGAGATCGCGCGCCATCTCGAGGGCCTTGACCGACGAGGGCCAGACCTTTCGGACCACGTGCGCGATGAAGGCGACCAGCGGCATGATGGCGGCCACGCCGGCGAACACCACGACGAGGAGCACCTCGGTGTCGGTGGCCTCGCGCCCGGCCGCCGCGCGGATCAGCCCGATGACCCCCGCCACGAGCACGACCAGCGCCCAGATCGCGGTGAGCGGGGTGAGGATGACGAGGGTGGGGCGGGCGAGCTTGGCGTCGCGGCCCTTGGTCTCGGCTTCGCCGCCTCCGCGCGGCGAGACGACCGCGGTGGCGGGGGGCGCCGGCGTGGCGCCGCCGTAGAACGTGTGGGCGTGCTGGTCGGCCGGCGCTCCGGAGTCGGTCGGCGCGATGGTGACGACCGGCCCCTTGCCGTGCTCGGCGGGGGCCTCGAAGAGGGCGAGCTCGCGGTCGAGCTCACGCATGCTCTGGTAGCGATCGGCCGGGTCCTTGGCCATCGCGCGCTGCACGAGGACCTCGATGGCTTCGGGCAGATCGGGCGCGAGCGCGCGCGGGCGCTTGGGCTCCTCGGTCATGACCGCGGTCATGATCTGGGTGGCGTCGGTGCCGTCGAAGGCCCGCTTGCCGGTGAGCATGCGGTACATCATGGCGCCGAGGGCGTAGACGTCGATGCGCGCGTCGACCTTCTCGCCGCGCGCTTGCTCGGGCGCCATGTAGTTGGGCGTGCCCATGATCATGCCGGTGCGGGTGAGCGCGGTGTCCTTGCCCTCGACCTTGCTGATGCCGAAGTCGAGGATCTTGGCGAACGGCGCACCGAGCCCGCGCACGATGAACACGTTCTCGGGCTTGAGGTCGCGGTGGACGATGCCCTTGTCGTGCGCGGCCTGCAGCGCGGAGGCGATCTGCCGCGAGATCGCGATGGCGGTGGGCACGTCGAGCCGGCGCACCTTGTCGAGGTACTCGTGGAAATCCTGGCCCTGGAGCAGCTCGCCCACGATGTAGGGGCGACCGTCGTCGGTGCGCGCGACGTCGAACACCTCGAGCACGTGCGGGTGGGCGATGGACGCCGCGGCCTCGGCCTCGCGCTGGAACCGCGAGAGGACGTCGTTGTTGCGCGCGTACTCCGCGTGCAGCACCTTGACCGCGAAGCGCCGCGACGAGAGCCGCAGGTGGCTCGCCTCGTAGACGCGGCCCATGCCGCCCTCGCCGAGCACGCGCTCGACCTTGTAGGTGCTGCCGAGCACGGCGCCGAGCAGCGGGTCTTCGCTGCGGTCGCCGCTCGCGTTCTCGAGCTTGGTCGCGTCCTTGGGGCAGACGTTGAAATCGGCCGGGTAGCGCCCGAAGCAGGTGGGACACACCCGCTCGAGCGCCCCTTTCACAGGCGCTGCGGCCATCTGCTCGACAGGCCGTGCGGGCTCGCCCATGGAACGGTCACCGTACCCCGGTCAGGGTTCCTCGGCGAGGAGCTCCTGCACCTCTTTCTCGATCTGGGCGGCGTCGTCCGACGTGTAGCCGCCGTGGGGGTAGCGGATGACGCCCTTGCGATCGATCACGAACGAGGTCGGCATCTTGTCGACCTTGTACGTCTCGGTGCCCTTGCTGCCGGCGTCGTAGCCGATCGGGAAGGTGACCTTGGTGTCCTTGACGAACTTGTCGACGAGGGCCTTGTCCTCGTCGCCGGTGACGCCGACCACCTGCAGGCCCTTGTCCTTGTACTTGCGGTAGATCGCGTCGAGGTGGGGGAAGGACTCCTTGCAGGGCACGCACCAGGTGGCCCAGAAGTCCATGATGAGGACCTTGCCCTTGGCCGAGGCCGGGCTCCACTCCTTGCCGCCCACTTGCACCGAGATCTCCGGCGCCAGGTTGCGGGCGAGGGGGTGGGAGTCTCCGCTCTTGGCGGGCGGCGGGCAGGCGGAGGTGGCGAAGGCGAGGGCGGCGACGGCCACCCAGGGAGCAGAGCGATGCATGGGGGCCCATCCTAGCCGGCGTCTCGCGCCGGTGGGGCCGCGAAGTTCGCCCCACGCAGACGCTGTCCTCGCCACGATTTCGGGGTACGTTCGGGTGCTGGATGCCGGAGCCCCCCAAGCGCGCGGACCCTCGCCTCGAGGCGGACGACGATCCGACCGCCATGCATCGGCGCGAGGCGCGCACCACGCCGGAGCGCCCCGGCTTCCGGGAGTCCGCGGCGCCCCATCCGCCTTCCAGGGACTTCGTGCTCGCCTCCATGGTGCCGCCGCGGCAGCTCGACGACCTCGGCGGTCCCGACGACTTCGAGAAGACGCAGGTCGGCGCCACCGTCGTCGGCGCGCGCGCCTATCGCCCACCGGCGGAGCCCAAGCCGAGGACGGCCTACCTCACGGTGATGGCCGGGGCGCGGGCGGGCGAGATGTTCCCGCTCGACCGCGACGAGACCATCCTCGGCCGCGGGCCGCAGTCGACCGTCCACCTCGACAGCGACGGCGTCTCGCGCAAGCACGCGCGGATCGTGCGCCAGGGCGACGCGTTCGTCCTCGAGGACCTCGGCAGCACCAACGGCACGTTCGTGCTCGCCGAGGGCGTGGAGGAGACGCGCGTCACGTTCCGCAAGCTCTGCGAGGGCGACCGCGTGCAGGTCGGCACCGAGGTGATCCTGCGCTTCAACCAGCTCGACGACCTCGAGGCGCAGCTGCAGCAGCAGCTCTACGAGAGCGCCGTCCGCGATCCGCTCACCCGCGCCTACAACCGCAAGCACTTCCAGGAGCGCCTGCGCAGCGAGATCGCCCACGCGCTCCGCCACGGCGCCCACCTCTCGCTCATCATCCTCGACATCGACCACTTCAAGAAGGTCAACGACACGTGGGGGCACCCCGCCGGTGACGCCGTTCTCCGGGCCCTCGCGTCGGCGATCATGAAGGCCATCCGCGTCGAGGACGTGTTCGCGCGCGTCGGCGGCGAGGAGTTCACCCTGCTCGCCCGCGGCATCGACCTCGAGAACGCGATCGCCTTCGCCGAGCGCCTGCGCAAGGGCATCGAGCGGCTCGCCATCCCGTGGGGCACGGGCGCCTTGAACATCACGTCGAGCATGGGCGTGGCGGCCCTCGGTGAGCTCTCGGCGGAGCTCGGCGGCCCCAAGTCGATCGACGGCGATCTGCTGGTCGCGCGCGCGGACAAGCGGCTCTACGTCGCCAAGAACAGCGGCCGCAACCGGGTGATCGGGCCCACCTGAGGACACGATGGATCTCTCCGCGGACGCGGTGCTCGCCTTTCCTCGCCCCGTCGTGTTCGCCGCCTACCGCGACGAGCTCACGGCCCTGGTCGACTACCTGCCCAACGTGCGCCAGATCGAGGTGCTGTCGCGCGTGGAGCAGGGCGGCGTGATCGAGCTGCACAACGTCTGGCACGGAGGCGGCGACATCCCGGCCGCGGCGCGCGCGTTCCTCAGCGAGGCGATGCTCTCGTGGGACGACTACGCGCGCTGGGACGAGGCCAAGTGGTCGTGCGGGTGGCGCATCAAGACCCGGTCGTTCACCGAGGCCGTGCGGTGCGAGGGCGAGAACCGCTTCGTCGCGCTCGAAGATGGTGGCACGCGGCTCGAGATCCGCGGCTCGCTCTCGATCGACGGGAGCAAGGTCAGCGGTGTGCCGCGGTTCCTGGCCGGCAAGGTGGCGGCCACGGTCGAGGCGTTCCTCGCCGAGAAGATCCGGCCGAACCTCGTCGAGACCGCCAGCTCGCTGCGCAAGCACCTCGAATCGAAGAAGCGATAGAAGGGCGTTCCGTGCGGATCTCCCGGCTGCTTCGCGCTACGACACTCGTGCTGATGACTGCGACCCTCTCCTCCGCCGAAGGCTGCCGACCCAAGGAGGCCGTCGCGGCCGACGCGCTCAACCAGGGGCGGCCCCCGCTCGCGCACGTCGCCTTCGAGGGCGAGGTCGACTTCGGCCCCTCCATGAAGGTGCGTCGGTGGCGCATGGGCAACGGCCTCCGCGTGCTGCTCCTCCCCGAGCACGGCGCGCCCGTCGTCAGCTACCACACGTGGGTCCGCGTCGGTTCGCGCGACGAGAAGCCCGGCAAGACCGGCATCGCGCACCTGTTCGAGCACCTGATGTTCAACGAGACGACCCACCTCGCGGCGGGCGAGTTCGACCGCACGCTCGAGGAGAACGGCGCCGAGTCCAACGCCGCCACGTGGGTCGACTGGACCTACTACCACGAGAGCCTCCCTGCCTCGAAGCTGTCGCTCGCCGCGAAGCTCGAGTCCGACCGCCTCCACAACCTCGTGCTGCGCGACAAGCAGGTCGGCAGCGAGAAGGAGGTCGTGGCGAACGAGCGCCGCTACCGCGTGGACGACGACGTCGAGGGCGCGGTCAACGAGCTGCTCTACCAGACCGCCTTCGAGTCGCACCCGTACCACTGGCCGACCATCGGCTGGATGGACGACATCCAGGGCTTCACCACCGAGGACTGCGAGAAGTTCTACCGGACCTACTACGCGCCCAACAACGTCACGGTGGTCGCGGTGGGAGACTTCGGCGAGGAGAGCGCCCTCCGCATCCTGCAGGACCACTACGGCGCGCTCCCGGCCGCGCAGATCCCGGAGCGCAAGGTCTCGGTCGAGCCCGCGCAGACCAAGGAGAAGCGGGTCACCGTCAAGAAGCCCACCACCACCGAGAAGGTGATGCTCGGCTACAAGGGGCCTTCGCTGTCCGACCCGGACCACGTCCCGCTCACCATCCTCAACGAGATCCTCTTCGGCGGCCGCGGCGCGCGTGTGCACAAGGCCCTCGTGCAGAAGAAGGAGCTCGCCACCGATCTCCGCGGCTGGGTGAGCACGTTCGCCGACCCGGGGCTCTACGAGATGTACGCCGCCGCGCGCGGCACCCACACCGCGGTGGAGCTCGAGGCCGCGCTGCAGGTCGAGGTCGACGCGGTCACCAAGTCCGGCGTCACCGACGACGAGCTCGAGCGGGCCAAGTCGCGCCTCGAGCTCGGCTTCTTGCAGGGCCTCGAGACCGTGAACGGCAAGGCCGAGCAGATCGGCTTCTACGACACGCTGCTCGGCGACGCGGGCGCGGGGTTCTCGCGCCTCGCCGCCTACCGCGCGGTGACCGCCGCCGAGGTGCAGGCCGTCGCCCGCAAGTACCTGGTCGCGATGCACCGCACCGTGGTGGTGGTGCTGCCCGACGGCACCGCCGGCCACGCCGAGGAAGACGGAGAAGAAGAGGCGGGCGGGGCCATGGCCAAGGCGCCCAAGAAACCGGCGAAATTCCCCCGCAAGTCGCGCAAGTGGGGGTTCCGATGACCCGCCGCTTCGCGCTCTCCACGCTGTCCTCCCTGCTCTTGCACCGCCCGTCCATGGCCAGCGCCGCGCCGAGCGCGTTCGCGAGCTCCGGCGCGCCGCCCGTGCGCATCGACGCCGGCGGCGGCGCGGTGGCGTTCCTCGGCGAGAACCACGACCTGCCGCTGGTCGACATCGCGCTCGCGTTCCGCAGCGGCGCGGCCCTCGAGGCGAACGACCGCATCGGCTCGACCCGCCTGATGGGGCGCATGCTCCGGCGCGGCACCAAGTCGATGAGCGCGGAGAAGATCGAGGAGGCCCTCGACCGCCTCGGCGGCGAGGTGTCGGTCGACGTCTCCTCGTCCTCCATCAACGTCCACGCCCAGGTCATCCGGCGCAACCTCGCGCCCTTCGTCAAGCTGCTCACCGAGATCCTGCTCCGGCCCACGTTCGACGCCGACGAGCTCGCCCGCCTCAAGCGCGAGGCGGTGGCCGAGCTCGTCGAGGCTCGCGACAACGACAAGGGCCTCGCGTCGCGGTTCTTCCGCCGCGCGGTGTTCGGTGCGCACCCGCTCGGGCGCGGCCTCTCGGGCACCACCAAGACCATCCCCCTGCGCACACGGGCCGAGCTGCTCGATGCGCACGCGCTCCACCTGCGCCGCGGCAACGTGGTGCTCGGCGTGGCCGGTGACATCGACCGCGCCGCGCTCGACGAGCACCTCCTGCCGCTCGTCGCCGCGTTGCCCAACGGCCCTGCGCTCAAGGACCCGTCGACCGAGCCCACCATGGCCAAGGGCCGGCGGCTCGTCTTCGTCGACAAGCCCGCGCGCACCCAGACCCAGATCCTCATCGGTGGCCTCGGCACCCACCCGCTCGACCCCGATCACGTGGCCCTGCACGTGGGCAACACCGCGTTCGGCGGCACCTTCACCGCGCGCCTGATGAAGGAGGTGCGCAGCAAGCGCGGGTGGTCTTACGGCGCGTACGCACGCCTGCCGATCGATCGGCGCCGCGAGGCGTTCTCGATGTGGACGTTTCCGGCCGCCACCGACGCGGCGGCGTGCGTTGCGCTCGAGCTCGAGCTGCTCGAGGCGTGGCTCGCCGAGGGCATCACCAAGGAGGAGCTCGCGTTCTCGCGCAGCTACCTCTCGGAGTCGTACGCGTTCGACGTGGACACGCCGTTCAAGCGCGTGCGCCAGGCCGTCGACGAAGAGGTCTACGGGCTGCCCTCGGACTACCACACGGGCTACGTGGCGCGCGTCGGCCAGACCACGCTCGACGCGGCCAACGCCGCCATCAAGAAGCGGATCTCTCGCGACGACCTCGCGGTGGTCGTCGTCGGCACGGCGGGCGAGCTCGCCGGCGCGATCGGCAAGGCGATCCCGAACCTCGCCTCGACCGAGATCCTCCCCTACGACTTCGAGCCGTAGTTCTCCGGCCTGCGGCCGGGTTTCGCGCCCATGAGGGCGCGTCCCGAGCGAAGCTACTTCGCTCGGGTCCCCGCTCGACCCTCGGGGCAGCGTCCCTGCTCGACCCTCGGGTGGCGCCGCTATTTCGCGGCTGCGCGGTCGGCGGCGGCGCGCTTCGGGTCGAAGCGCTCCCCGGTCGCGGCCTCGAAGTGGGCGAGCCGGGCGCCGGTCGGCGCCAGATCGATGGTGCCGAACAGGATCGGCAGCTGGAAGCGGCGTGGGCCGATCGACCCGGGATTGAACAGCGTGAGGCCCCGCTGCTGCCCCACGAACGGGATGTGCGAGTGTCCGCACACGACCAGCGACGCCTCCACCGCGCGCGCCTTGCGGTCCACGTCGGCGCGCAGCCGCGGGCCGTCGAGGCCGATGTGGACCATGAAGATGCGCAGGCTGGGGCCCTGCTCGCAGGTCACGTCGAGGACCAGGTGATCGGGCACCTCCCTCGCGTGGACGTCGATGTTGCCCCGCACCGCGTGGACGGGGGCGATCGTCGCGAGCGCGTCGAGCACCGAGAGGTCGCCGATGTCACCCGCGTGGAGGATCGCGTCCGGTCGCAGCGCGGCGAGGTGCACCGCGCTGCCGGGGTGGGGCGCCGAGTGCGTGTCGGCGACGACGACCAGACGGCCGCCCGGAGCCGGCAACGTGATCGCGACGTGATCCTGCGTCGTCCTCGAGGATGCCATCGTGGATGCCTCGAGGCCGCCGTCAGCGTCGACGGCGCCCGACGCGAACGAGCGCGGCGAGCCCGAGCAGCGCGCCGAAGCCGACGCCCGTCGAGATCGGCGTCGCGCCGCTCGCCGAGCATCCGCCGCTGCTGGCGGTGGGGGGGGCTGGCGCGGGAGGGGGTGGGGTGGGCACGCAGAGCTTGGTGCCGCCGACGTCGCTGCACGTGTAGCCATCGGGGCACGGCTTGTCGTCGGCGCACACCTGCGAACAGAAGTTCTTGCCACCCGCGCCGAGGCACCAGTTGGACTGGCAGTCCTCGGGCGCGGCGCACGTGAGGCCGAAGCCTGCCTTGCGCGGGTCGGGCTCGCCCTCGAGCCAGACCTTCTCCCCCGCCTCGGCGAAGGCCGCGAGGATCAGGTCCTTGTAGCCGTCGGTGCGCGTGTAGAAATTCGAGGTCTTGTACTCGGCGGTGTCGATGCAGCCGTTCACGGCGCTGCTCGTGTCGGGGTTGCCGTTGCCGCCACGCGAGACGACGCCGATGACGGCGCCGGTCTTCTCGTCGAAGGCAGGCCCACCGCTGTCGCCGGAGCAGATGCCCTCGCCGATGGCGAACTCGGCGGGGCCGACGCCGCCACCGCGCGGGCTGTTGCCGGGCCCCACGACGGTGACGGGGATGCCCGTGCGGTGTCGGCGCGCGATGCCGGGCGAGTCGGAGGTCCCCCAGCCGACGGCCGTCAGCAGGTCACCCTTCACCGGCGCGGTGTCCAGGCGGATCGTCGCGATCGGCGTCCCGGTGATCGGCTTGTCGAGGAGGATGAGGGCCAGGTCGTGGTTGCAGAGGTTCTTGGCGCCGTCGTGGATGATCTTCTTGCCCCGTGCCGAGAAGCTGAACGAGGCCTTGGGGCCCACCAGGATGGCGAGGTCGTTGGCGGCGTGATCCTTGAGCACCCCGCCGCCGCCGAGGGACTTGCCCTCCTTGGTGCACGCGAGGCCGCCCGGCTCGGTCTCGGACACGCAGTGTCGCGCGGTGAGCACGATGGTGGGGGCGATGATCACGCCGGAGCAGCTGCCGGCGAGCCCACCACCCGAGGTGAGGACGACGGCGACCGCCGCGTTCTCGGACTCGGGACTGGGCTCCCCTTTGATGATCGGCGCAACACCGGCGGAGACCAGCTCAGGGCTGCTGCCGCAGGCAGGGACGAACGCGAGGCACACCGCGGCCATCGCCGAGGTCAGACCGAATCGGACGGGATCCATGGGAGAAGCTCCAGCGGCTCAGCGGCGACGACGGGTGACGAGGACGGCGAGGCCCGCGACGAGGCCGAAGGCGAGGGCCGGGCCTCCGTTCGAGCCCGGCGCGGTGCTGCATCCACCCTTGGTGGTGGGTTCGGCGGCCGGCGTCGCGGCCGGCGGATCGGTGCCGGCGTCGTCGACGGGCGGATCGACCGGCGCGGTGGTGCCGGGCACGCAGAAGCCACCCGCGCAGTCCATCCCCGCGGGGCAGGTGCTCTTGTCGGTGCACTTCTGCGAGCAGAGGTTCTTGCCGTCGTAGGAGATGCAGAGCTTCGAGGTGCAGTCCGCGGGTCCCCCGCAGGTGGCGCCCACGTCGCCCGGGGTCGGCCCGGGCGGGGTCGTGGGCGTCGGCTTCGGAGTGCCCTCTTCCCACGGGACCTCGCCCACCTCGGCGAGCGTCGCCGTGATGAGGTCGGCGTAGCCGTCGACACGGGTGAAGAGGTTGTACGTCTTGCCGCCGACGCAGCCGGCCCAGGGCTGGGTGGCGGTCGGCGCGGTGCCGTTGCCGCCGCGCGAGGTGACCGCGAGGAGCGCGCCCGAGTAGCCGTCGTACACCGGGCCGCCCGAGTCGCCGGAGCAGATCGACTCGCCGAGGAGGATCTCCTTGCTCCCGACGTAGCCGCCCGATGGACCGACCGCCACGATCTTGAGCCCTTCGCGCATGTAGCGAGGGTGGAACGCGGTCGCGGTGCTCGTGACGCCGTCGTTGCTCAGTCCGTACCCGGCGACCGCGACCGGCGCGCCGGTCTTCGGCGGCTTGGTGAGGCGGATGGGTGCGAACGCCACCGTGGCGGGCTTGGTGAGGACGAGGAGCGCGATGTCGACGTTGTCGATGGTGGACGAGGGCGGATAGACGATCTTCACGACGCTGTTGTCGGGCGTGCCGCGGGGCTCCGCGCCGTACCAGACGTGCATGTTGGCCTTGTCGTAGTCGGTGCCGAACTTGCGCGTCCGCTCGTCGTAGTTGCTCACGCAGTGGCGCGCGGTGACCACGACGCGGGTGCCGACCAGGGTGCCCGTACAGCCGGCGCCGAGGCCCTTCGAGGCGTCGATGACGGTCTCGATCAGGATGGTGGCCGGGAACTTCTCGGGCTTGTCGATGCTGCCGTTGATGACGGGCGCGCTCGCCCTGGCGACGCTGTCCTCGGTGGGGCCTCCAGACGAGCAGCCCACGAACAGGGGAGAAGCGACGAGTCCGAAGACGAAGAAAGACGGAGAAAAGCGCATCGGTGGGGCTCCTGCGGGGACGCGGGCGGGGATCGTGGCCCTGCATACGTGACACGTCGTGCAGGTAGGCAACAAGGAGCCCTTCCACCCACTCCGGCCGCACGGAAGGAATCGACCGTGGCTGTTTGCGGCGCAGGGTCGAAAGTTGGGGAGCGGCTCGACGCCGTGCTAGCCCCTCTGTCGATGTCGAAGTGGCGAGCACCACTTTTCGGCCGCAATTCGCGGGCCGTGGCCTGTCTCGGCGTCGCCTCCACCCTGGCGCTGGCGACGCCGCGGACCGAATCTGCCGCATCGCGTAAATCGGTGCAGCACGGCGCGCTCGACCCAGGCTCCTGCGAGAAGGCGCTCAAGAAGCTGAAAGTCCCCCACGTGGCCGCGCCGGGGGCCCCGAAGATCGCGCAGCCCGTGATCCTCACCGGGCCGATCGACGACGTGCACTTCGACACCGGTCGCCCCTACGACCAGCGCACCATCGCCGCGGGCGACGCCATCGACTGCCGCCTCGCGGTCTCGCTGGTCGACCTCGCCAAGACGGTGAAGAAGCACGGCGTCACCCACGTGATGGTCAAGTCGTTCCACCGCCCGAACCAGGTGATCGTGGATCCGGGCGCGCCGCTCCGTCACCGCATCGGCTTCGCGATCGACATCAGCGGCTTCAAGCTCAAGGGCGGCAAGCACCTCGTCGTGCAGCACGACTTCCACGGCAAGGTCGGTCAGGCCACGTGCGGCAAGACGGCGGCGAAGCCAGTTCCCGACACGAGCGACGCGCGGCTGCTCTGGCAGACGTTCTGCGACGTCGCCGCCACCGAGGCCTTCGACAGCGGGATCTCGCCCAACTACAACGCCTCGCACTTCGACCACGTGCACTTCGACCTCACGGCGGACCACCCGATCCTGTTCTTCCCCTGAGCGCGTCGCGGCGGGGTGGGCCGAAGAGTCGCCTCGCGTTGGCGTCGGTGAGCGCGACGACGGTCGCCGGGTCGACGCCGCGGGCGGCCGCGATCGCGGCCATCACGAGGGGCAGATCGGCGGGCTCGCCGTGCGAGCGGTCGCGCGCGTCTTCGCCGGCGGGCTGGAACGGCGCGTCGGTCTCGGCGAGGAGCAGCTCGTCGGGGACCGCGCGGGCGGCGAGCTGGGGGCGGCGGGCGTTGCGCCGGGTGAGCGCGCCGCCGAACGCGAACGAGAAGCCGAGGCGCGCCCAGTTGCGCACGAGCTCCGCGGAGCCCGAGTAAGAGTGCACCACGCCTCCCGCGGGCAGGGGGCCCGCCTCGCGCACGACCGCGAGCGCGCGCTCCTGCACCCGGAACACGTGCAGACAAACCGGGAGCGAGAGCTCGCGCGCGATGCGGAGGTGCGCACGCAGCACGGCGATCTGGCGATCGAGATCGCCGCTCGGCCCGTCGAGGCCGCACTCGCCGACGGCGATCGCGCGCGCGTCGACGAGGCGCGCCGGCAAGGCCGCGAGCGCGGCGTCGAGGGTCGCGTCGTCGAGCTCGGGCACGACCTCGGGGTGTATTCCGAGGGCGACGTCGACGCCGATCGCGTCGGCGGCGGCGACCGTCTCGCACCAGGTGGCCGGGCCGACGCCCACGGCGAGCAGTCGGTCGACGCCGGCGGCGCGGGCGTTCGCCCAGGCGGTGGCGGGCGAGCCGAGCGCCGCATGCTCGAGGTGGACGTGGGTGTCGAAGGACACGCGGGCTCGGAGTGGGCCGGGCTCAGCGTGCGCCCGGGTCGACCTCGATGCGCTCCACGCTCTCGAAATCCGCGCGCTTCGGGGCGCTGACGATGATGTGCGCGTGGTCGGGCGTGCTGCTGGCGAAGCCGAGGCCCTTGAGCTCGACCTTCTCGCGCCCACCGTCCTTCCAGACGATCTCGATCGTCATGCCGATCGCGATGCCCACGACAGGGCTCGGGTGGTCGAGCTCGAGGACGATGACCCCCCGGCGGACGAGGGGGGCGGTGTCGAGGACACGGAAGGTGCGCAGAGCCACGGGCCGAGCTTAGCCGCGCGCGCGCGAAAGTCACAGCGCGCCGAAGCGCCCACCCTTGAAGGCCGCGTCGAGCAGGACGTCGACCCGCTGCGCGAGCTCCCGGGCCTTGGCCTCGGGCTGGCTCGACAGGGCGGTCTTGAGCTCGCCGAGCAGCCGCAGCTGGGCGAACAGCTGGACGTCGGAGAGGGCGCCAGTGCCCGCGAGCACCACGCGGACCCGCTCGATCTCGGCCTCGATGGCGGGGAGGCCCACGGCCGCGGCCCCGAGGCGCCGGGTCTCGGGGTGCTCGCGGTAGTGCGCCTCGAGCACGGGCTGGACGAGGCCTTGCAGGATGGCCGCCTGGTCCTCGGCGTTCCACACGTGCTGCAGGACGAAGAGGTCGCTCGCGTCGGGGGCGGTGCGGCCGTCGAGGAACGCGCTCGCGGCGCACAGCTTGAGCAGCTTGACCACGCGGCGGTCGGAGAGCCCGATGCCCTCGGCGCGGATCTGGAGCACGAGGCTGCGGTAGGCCGAGAGGAACGTGTCGGTGAACTGGGTGCGCTGGGCGATGGCGCGCTGGGCGGCGCGGAGCTCGTCGGCGCTGAGCAGCGGCGCCGTCTTCTGCGTCGTGAGCTTGGCCTCGAGCTCCCACCCGCGCTGGAGCAGGTCCTGGAAGTGGAAGGCGTCGAGGTAGTCGGTGCGCACGCGCAGGAGGAAGCGGTCGAAGATCGCGGCGAGGTCGGCGTCGGCCGGCACCTCGTTGGAGGCGCCGATGGCGGTGAGCAGCGGGCACTCGAGGGTGACGCCACCCGACACGTAGCGGCGCTCGTTGAGCAGGGTGAGCAGCGAGTTGAGGATCGCGCTGTTCGACTTGAACACCTCGTCGAGGAACACGATCTCGCCCTCGGGGAGCATCCCCGCGGTGCGGCGGCGGTAGGTGCCCTCGCGGAACGCGGCGATGTCGACCGGCCCGAACAGCTCGTTCGGCTCGGTGAACCGCGTGAGGAGATACTCGAAGTACCGCGCGTCGCAGAGCTTGGAGAACGTGCGCACGAGGGCGCTCTTGGCCGTCCCCGGCGGACCGATGAGGACGAGGTGCTCACCCGCGAGGGCCGAGACGAGCATGCATCGGACGACCTCGCTGCGGCCGAGGAACTTGGATTCGAGGTCGCGCGCGACCGCCTGCAGGCGCTCGTTCAGGGCGGGCATGGATCCCGAGGCGTCGAGCTTTCCGTCCCCCGCGTCAAGGGCGGTGGGCGCTCAAGGTGCTGGGCGGTGGTCCGTTCCGGGATCGGCATGGATGCCCAATTCGTGGTGGCGAGCGACCCGCCTTCGCTCGTGCACGACCCCCGGCGGAAGAACCCTCGCGTCGAAGCGCAGCTCGCCATCGACATGGTGAGCGATCACAACTTCTACCTCGGGCTGACCGAGAACGTCTCGGAGGGCGGTGTGTTCGTCGCCACCTTCCGCCCGTTCGCGGTCGGCGATCGGGTCACCGTCCGGGTCGAGCTGCCCGGCACGACCGATCCGATGGAGGTGGTCACCGAGGTGTGCTGGGTGCGCGCCGCCTCGGGCGACGTGCCCCCGGGCGTCGGGCTCGCCTTCGTCGATCTGGACGATCGCGGTCGGCGTCAGGTGGAGTCGTTCGTGCGCTTCCGGGCGCCCCTCTTCTACGAGCCGTGACCCGATGGGCTGGCTGCGCTACCCCAACGGCATGAGCTTCGGCCGCAACCCCCACGTCGCACGCGCAGAGGCCGCCGAGCAGAAGGCGGAGGCCGCCGCGGACGACGCCGCCCGCGTCCTTGCGCACCGCGAGGCCGCCCGCGAGTGGGACCGCGCGAGCGCCCGCGAGGCCTCGGCCAAGAAGAAGCGCGAATACGAGGAGAACGCCGTGCGACAGCGCGCCCTCGCCGACGGCGACCCGATCGTCGAGGCCGGCGAAGCGCCGGTCGATCCGCGCCTGATGAACTGAGGGTGCAACCCGCCTCCGACCGGGGCATCGTGCTCTGCGCATGATCCCCTTCGCGCGTGGTCGGTTGCCAGTGGTGGGACACTTCGCCGCCTACGCGCGCGACTCGTTCGCCTTCCTCGAGGAGGCCTCGCGCGTGGGACCGATGGTGCGCATCGAGTTCCCGGTGCTGAAGGCCGTGCTGGTCAACGACCCCGACCTGGTCGAAGACATCTTCATCGCGCAGCACCGCCACTTCTCCAAGGACATGTTCGCGCGCGACCTGAAGCGCGTGCTCGGCGAGGGGCTGCTCACCAGCGAGGGTGATCTGTGGCGGCGCCAGCGGCGGCTCGCCCAGCCCGCGTTCCACCGCGAGCGCATCGCGGGCTACGCCGACGCCATGGTCTCGGCCACCGAGGCCACCGTCGACGCGTTCCGGCACGGCGAGCGGCGCGATCTGCACGCCGACCTGATGAAGCTCACCCTGCAGATCGTGGGCAAGACGCTGTTCGGCGTGGACACCCACGCGCTCGCCGACGAGATCGGCGAGGCGCTCGAGGCGGTGCTCGCGCGGTACGTCGACCCCATCGCGATGGGCGTGCCCCACTGGGACAAGCTGCCGACGCCGCTCAATCGTCGCTTCTTCGCCGGTGTCGCGCAGCTCGACCGGATCATGCGCGACCTCGTGCGGTCGCACCGCGCGGGCAAGACGGGCAACGGCCACGATCTCCTCTCGATGCTGATCGCCGCCCGCGACGAGGACGGGACGGGCATGAGCGACGACCAGCTCCGCGACGAGACGCTGACGCTGATCCTCGCCGGCCACGAGACGACCGCCATCGCGCTCACCTTCACGTTCCTCTTGCTCGCGCGGCACCCCGACGTCCGCGCGAAGCTCGAGGCGGAGCTCGCCGAGGTGCTCGGAGGGCGCTCCCCCACGCACGCGGATCTGCCGCGCCTCGCGTACGCCGAGCAGGTGTTCAAGGAGGCGATGCGGCTCTACCCGCCCGCGTGGTCCACCGGGCGTGAGGCGGTGACCGACGTGGTCGTCGGCGGCGAGCCGATCGAGAAGGGCACGCAGCTCTGGGTCGTGCAGTGGAACCTGCACCGCGACCCGCGCTTCCACCGCGACCCGCTGGTGTTCGACCCGAGCCGCTGGGCGGGCGACGCGCACAAGAAGCTGCACCGGTTCGCCTACTCGCCGTTCGGCGGCGGGCCGCGCATGTGCATCGGCCACGGGTTCGCGATGATGGAGGGGGTGCTGTTGCTCTCGACGATCGCGCAGCGCGCGCGCCTCTCGATCGAGCCGGGCCACCAGGTGGAGCTCGTCCCGAGCGTCACGCTGCGCCCGAAGGGTGGGCTGCCGGTGAAGGTCGAGCGTCGCTAGTTCAACGGCGCCGGAGCTCGGCTTCGAGCTCGGCCACCCGCGCGAGAGCCGCCTCCTTGGCCGCACGCTCCGCGTCTCGCTCGGCCCGCTCCGCCTCCTCGGCCGTGGGCCATGGGTGGTTGCCGTCGCGATCGTCGGCGATCCGCAGCAGTCGTCCGTCTGCCGACGGCACCAGCCACGCCTCCAGGAGCGGCGAGAACGCCGGGGCATCGGCGGCGTGCGTGCGGAAGAACTCGTCGCCCTCGCGCACCCAGGTCTGCAGCCGGTAGGGGCCGCCATGCGCCGAGGGGCCGGCGAGCAACGGATCGAAGACCCAGAGCTCACGGACGCCTGCGGCGCCGTACTTGTCGGGCGCGATCGAGTAGTCCTTCTTCGGGTTGTTCTCGCTCACCACCTCGACCGCGAGCTGCGGGGTGACGTGCCCCGGCAGCCACGTGCGGAGGCTCGTGAGATCCTGGACGCCCGGCGGCGCGGGATCGAGCAGGCAGACGTCGGGGTCGACGCCCACGGAGGGGTTCTGCTCGTCCCACCGGACGGCGAGGTTCCGCGCGACGAACGCTGTCTTGCGCACGGTGGCCGCGAAATGGGCCAGGATGGCCTTCAGGAGCTCCACAGCGAGGTCGTGAGGGATGGACTCCGGCTTCGTCTCCTCACTCAGGTCCCAGCCCGGGCGCCGACGTGGCACCGAGTAGCTGACCCGCACGTGGTGGTCCGAGAGGACGAGGTGCGACATCGCGACGGATCATACCTCGCAGTCGAGAGCAGGGCACCTCGTCGCCCGTGAGCCGTTTTCGGTGGCAGCCGCCACCCATGCCCCATGCGGCTCGTCCTCGCCCCGTTCCTCAGTGCTCTCCTCGTCGCTTGCGCGGCACCCGTGGCCGACCCGCCGGCCGATCCGCCCACGACCGACCCGCCGGCCACCGACCCGTCGACCGACCCGCCGGCGACCGATCCCCCGGCCGAGCCACCGCCGCCCGCGTACCCGGACGGCGCCGCAGGCACCAAGCAGGGGCTCGTGTTCCCCGACGTCGAGATCGAGGGCTACCGCGAGGGCACCGGCGAGTGGACGAAGCTCGCGATGCGCGACTACTACGATCCCGATGGCAAGAAGGGGATCACCGGCGTCTACGTGATCGTGGCCGCGGAGTGGTGCGGCGTCTGTCAGCAAGAGGCAGCAAGGCTCCCGAAGGAGTACCCGGCGTGGCGGGCCCGCGGCGCGCGCTTCCTCCAGGTGCTGGGCCAGGATTCGGGCGGCAAGCCGGCCCACAAGGCCGTCGTCGACCGCTGGCAAACGCGGTTCCACCTGGGCCTCGACGTCGGCGCCGACCCGAAGCTCGACTTCATGCCCAAGGGCGCGACCGGCTTCCCCACGTGCTTCGTGATCGATCCGCGGACGATGAAGATCGTCCGCGTGCTGCCGGGCGTCACGTCCGACGGCTCGATCCCCGGCCTCGAGCAGGTCGTCACGCGCAACGGCGGCTGATCACGCCTCACGTCATCAAGAAAGGCAGGCCCTCGCCCATGCGGTCGAACACCGTCTTCGGGTAGATCTCGCCGTCCTTGAACGGCATCCACTGCGTCGTCGCGAAGGTGACGCCCTTGTTGCCGTAGCCGGCCGCCTCGGTCTCCGCCGCGGTCGCGCCCATCGAGGAGAGCACCGTGGTGAGCCACTGCTCGTAGGTGAGGCCGATCCACTTCTTCTCGGTGGGGTTGTCTCCCGGGGTGACCACCTTGGCGAGGTTGCGGTAGTCGCAGTAGCTGCCCGTCTTCACCGCGCCGCCGGCGCCGCCCGCGGTCACGATGGGCACCGACTGCGCGTCGTGGGTGTAGTTGCCCGACTCCTGCGTCCACGAGCACAGCGTCGAGTCGAGCAGCTTGGTGCCGTCGCCGAGGTCGACCGCGTCGAGCTTGTTCACGAGGTCGAGCCACACCTTCTCGAAGAACCACTGGTGGGCGCGCGCGAGGGTCGGCTGCTGGGCCGCCGTCGCGCACTTGTGGGCCACGTCCTGGTGCCAGTCGCCCTTGAACGTGGAGAACGTCTCGCCCGCGTTGATGGCCGCGATCCGGCTCGTGCCGCAGATGAACGCCGCGACGATCACGTCGTTCATGAGGCCGTAGAACTCGGCCTGCCGCGCGGGATCGAGGTCGTAGCCGCTGCCGGCGGTCACCGCCGAGGAGCCCTTGCCGGGGCGCGAGACGCCGCCGCAGCTCGCCGTCACCGTCAGCCTTCGCTGCAGCTCCGAGAGGCGCTGCATGTGCTCGTCGAGGCGCTTCTTGTCGTCGGTGGAGAGGCGCCGGTCGCCCTCGCGCATCCGCTTGTAGTCGGCGAGCACGCGGTCGACGATCGGCGCCCGCTTCGGACCGCCCGCGTCCGGTGGGACGAAGATCTCGTCGAACAGGGTCAGCGAGTTGCGTGTGCCGGTGACCTCCTCGATGGCGCCGGTGCGCGCCGCGGGATCGGCGAAGTTGTAGCTGATGCGGTTGCCGACCAGCATCACCCGCTTCTTGATCGAGGTGAGATCGTCGTAGAACGACTTGGACCACGCGAGCACCTGGTCGATCGTCTGGCGCGGCTGCGACTGCATCTTCTTGCCGTCGTCGCCGTTGCCGTCGTTGCGGGCGTAGTTGCCGAGGTGCCCGCCGGTGTGGTGGCCGATGTAGAACGTGATGTCGAGCCCGCGGAGCACGTTCATCTTCTTGACGATGGCGGCGGTGAGCGCCTCGGGCGAGGCGGAGAGCACCGCGGTGTCGACCGCGCCGCCGGCGCCGTCGACCAGGAGCGCCTTGCCCGACTTCAGCGTGCGCACGAGGTCGCCGCGGCGGATCTCGTGGCCCGCGTACGCGCGCTTCTCGGTCAGCACCGCGTCGCCCGGGAACATGTTCGCGCCCCACACCCCGCCGTGGTGGGTGCAGAACTGCACGAACCGCTTGGGCTTGGTCGGCGGCGCGGCCGAGGCCCGCGGCAAGAGCGAGGGCAGGAACGGCAGCGCCAGGGTGAACCCTGCGGCGCCGCGGAGGAACATGCGTCGATCCATGCTGCGCTTCTCCGTCATCGGAACGTCCGCCGGCGGAACGCCGGAGCCAGGGCCATCTGTCGCAACACCTCGGCGACGCTCTTGCCGCCCTTGGTGGCCTCGGCCGCGGCCTGGAGCGCGCAGCCGTCCTTCTTGTCGTCCTCGAGCCGCCCGAAGGTGAAGCGGAAGTACTGGCGGGCGAAGCACGCCTGCACGCGGCCGCTCTCGAGCAGGTAGCGGGTCACGTCGGCGGCGCCGCTCGAGGGGCGCTGGTCGTCGGCCGTGACCTGCGGGATCGAGGTCGTGAGCACCGGCTTGTCCGCCACCAGCTTGCCCGTCGCGTCGAAGAGGCGCTGCGTCGCGCGGGGGCGGCCGAGCGCGTCGAAGTTCTCGGTCGAGAAGCCGAGCGGGTTGATGAGCGTCGAGTGGCAGCCGTTGCAGGCGGTGCCCTTCTGCTGCGTGAGCGCCTCGACCACCTCGCGCGTCGTCTGGTGATCGGAGAGCTCCGGCTTCACCTTGGCGGCCTCGGCGGGCGGCGGCGGGATCTCGTCGCAGAGGAGCGCCTTGCGGATGAAGACGCCCTTCATGATCGGCCGCGTGTTGGCGGACCCGGTGGCGAGGAGCGCCGGTCGCGTGAGCAGGCCCACGCGCGCCGGGTCGACCTTCAGCGGGTCGGCGGTCATCGGGGCGACGCCGTAGATCTTGGCGACGTCGGCGTCCCTGGCGAAGCTCCGGCTCTCGAGGAAGAAGTCTGCGAATCCACCGCCGCTGCGCACGACGTGCCGGAACGCGGCCAGCGTGTCGGCGACGAGCGCGTCGCGGAGGGCAGGGGTCGGCGTGAAGCCGGCGGCGAAGGCGTCGTAGATCGGGTCGCCCACGCGCCCGTCCATCGCGGGGAGGTCGTCGAGCCAGAGCCACTCGAGCGCGAACACGTCGAGCGCGGCGTCGGTCTTCGGGTCCGCGAACAGGCGCGCCACCTGCTCGGCGTACCCGGCCTCGGTGTCGAGCTTGCCGCTCGCGGCCGCGGCGAGCAGCTCGGCGTCGGGCATGCTCTGCCAGAAGTGATAGGCGAGGCGGCTCGCGAGCTCGTGGCCCGAGAGCGGCGCGGTGGTCGTGGTGCCGACGCCGTGCTCCACGTGGTAGACGAACCGCGGGCTCGCGAGCAGGGTGGCGATCACGTCGGCGAGCGCCGCGGGCTGCACGGGCGTCGTGCCCGCGATGTCGCGGTAGAACTTCACGTCGTCGTCGGCGAGGGGGCGTCGCTGCACGACGAGGCCGAAGCGGCGGATGAACTCGTCGAGGCACGCGGCGTCGTTGCCCGTGTCCGCGTCGGTCGCGCAGGCGCCGACCGCGGCGCCGAGGGTCTTGGCGTCGGCGGTGAGCGCCTTGCCGAGCGCGACCGCGACGTCGTACTGCACGTCGGCGTGGCCCTGCTGCACGACCTGGTCGAGGCGCCGGAAGCCGCCGCGCTTGTCGTCGTCCTTGGCCACGCGGCGGTCCTCGGGGAACCGCGCGAACAGCGGGTCGAGCCCCGCGAGGATGGTGGTGGCCTGCGCGGGCACCGTGCGGCGCACGACCTCGCCGACGCTGTTCACGTACTGGACGCGCGAGAGCCGGCGCAGGGGTAGCTCGGTGGGCTCGGCGCTCGCGTCGCACTCGAAGGTGGCGGGGGTCACGCCGGGCGTCCCCGTCGCTTCTCCATCGTCCTTGCCGCCGATCTTGCCGGAGCAGCCGACGGCCAGGCAGAGGCCGAGGACGCCCACCAAGCTCTGCCGCTGCCCGGCGGTCCAGCGTCGCTTCTTGTCCATCGGAGGGGAGAGGCCCGGGAAACGACGGATCGGCTCACGAATTTGCTTTGTCGCTCCCGGACCGTCCCAGTCCGGTCCTCCGCGACGAATTTGCTTTGTCGCTCCCGGACCCTCCCAGTCCGGTCCTCCGCGACGAATTTCGGTGAGCCGATCGCCGGGGGTCGTAGCCTCTCCTCCACGATGGCCCTCGCACGTCCCAGCCCCGTCGCCGTCCCGGTGGACGACGCGCGCCTGGTCGAGCTCGTGCGGGGCGGGGATTCGCGGGCGTTCGCGACCCTCTACCACCGCCACGCGCGCTACCTCGCCGGCGTGGTGTTCCGGCTGACCGGCCGCGAGCCCGACGTCGACGACGTGCTGCAGGAGACCTTCCTCGACGCGCTCGGCGCGATCCACCAGCTCCGCGATCCCGCCGGCCTGCGCAGCTGGCTCGCGGCCATCGCGGTGCGCCGCGTGCACAAGCGGCTCGCGCGTCGGCGCCGGCTCCGCTTCCTCGAGCGCGCGGTCGAGCTCGTGAGCCCCAAGGCCTCGGACCCCCACGACCAGCGCCGGGTCGACGAGCTCTACGAGGTGCTCGAGACCCTCTCCCCCGACACGCGACTGCCGTGGGTCCTGCACCACGTGGAGGGCGAGACGCTGCCCGCCGTCGCCGAGCTCTGCAACGTCTCGTTGGCCACGGTGAAGCGACGCATCGCCGAGGCCGAGGAGAAGATCGACCGGAGGCTCCATGGAGCACGATGAACACATCCGCGCCGCGCGGCGCCTCGCGCCCGCGTGGAACGAGCTGCGCGAGCAGCGGGTGCTGCAGCGGATCCAGGCCGAGCCGCGGATCGGAGCGCAGAAGCGGCCGCGGGGGGCCTTGTTCGCGATTGCCGCGGCGGCCGTACTACTGGTCGCGTTCGGGTGGTTCGCGGTGCGCGGGCGGCGGGTCGAGGTGGCGGCGAACGCGCCGACGCCGACGGTTGCGCCCGTGAGCGAGGCGCAGGTGATGCTGCACGACGGCTCGCTCGTGCGCCTCGTGGGCGACGCGCGCGTGGCGGTGCAGGAGCAGTCGTCGACGAGCGTACGGCTGACGCAGACCAAGGGCCTCGCGCGCTACGAGGTGACCCACGCGCCGGCGCGCGCGTTCGTGGTGGCCGTGGCCGACGCCGAGGTCGAGGTGCACGGCACGACGTTCACGGTGGAGCTCACCGAGAAGACCGTGAAGGTGAAGGTGGTCGAGGGCAACGTGCTCGTGCGTGGCGACGGCCGCGCGGTGAAGCTCACCACGGGTGAGGCGCTCGAGGTCGCCGCGTGGCGTTCGCCCGTGCAGGTGGCGCCGAGCGTCACGGCCACCGTCACCGCCACGATCTCCGTCGCGCCGTCGGTCAAGCCGAAGCCGACGGTGGAGGCGCTCCTCGCCGGCGCGGATCTGGCCCGTGCCGAGGGTCGCCTCGACGACGCGGCCGAGCAGTTGCGCACCCTCGTCACCACGTATCCGGGCGATCCCCGCGCCGCGAGCGCGTGGTTCACCCTCGGCAAGGTCGAGCGGGGCCGCGGGCGCCACGCCGCGGCCGCCGCGGCGTTCGCCAAGGTCAGCGGCGCGCTCGCCGAGGACGCCCTGGCCGAAGAGGCCACCTCGTGGAAATCCGCCGGCGACGCCGCCCGCGCCCGCACGACCGCCAAGCGTTACCTCGAACTGCACCCGAAGGGCCTGCACGCGCAGCGTATGCTCCCCCTCGCGGAATGAAGCGAAGCCTGTCCCTGCTGCTCGTGGTCCTCGCGCCCTCGCTCGCGCGGGCGGCCGTGGTCGTGCCCGTCGGCGCCGAGGGGTGCGGCGCGCTCGACCTCGCCGAGGTGGAGCGGGTGCTCGCGCTCGAGCTCGCCCACCTGCTCTCGGACAAGACCGCGGTCACCCTGCCCAAGGTGAAGATCACCTGCGCCGGCGCGGAGATGCGCATCCGCGTCGACGACCCGGTGACCGGCAAGACGCTGGAGCGCACGCTCCCGATGCCCACCGAGTCCAAGGGCCGCGAGCGCACGATGGCCCTCGCCATCTCGCAGCTGTTCCTCACCTCGTGGCTCGAGCTGCTCTCGCCGGCGCCGAAGGAGGTGCCCGCGCCCGTGACCCAGGCACCCCCGGAGCTCACGAGCGCGGCCCACGACGCGGCGCGGACGGTGGTGACCGCGCGGCGCACCGAGGTCGACCTCGGCGCGGCGATCGGCCTGCGTCGCCGGGATTTCGGGGCCGCGTTCAGCACGTTCGCGCCCTCGGTGCGGGCCACCTTCGCGCTCCCCTCGGCGCTGCGGTTCGTCTTCGACGCGGGGCTCGAGTCGGGCACGGCGGTGCGCAGCACGGGCTCGGTGGCCGCGGTGTCGACCGCGCTCCTCCTCGGGGTCGGCGCGCGCCACGTGGTGGGGGTGCTTGCGCTCGACGCGACGGTGTTCGTCGGCGGGCGCTGGACCCGGCTCGACGGCCGCATCGACGACCCGGCGTTCGAGGCGCGCGGCGCGTCGGGCGGGAGCCTGGAGGCGCTCGTCGCGGTCGGGCCGACGCTGCGGCTCGGCCCGGTGCGCATCGGCGCGGAGGTGCTCGCGGGGCGCACGTTCTCGACGCTGCGGGCCAACGTGGTCGCGGACCGCGAGGTCTCGTTCGGCGGCTTCTTCGCCGGCGCGGGCTTGTTCCTGGGCGCGGGGATCGGGGGTGGCCCGTGAGGCG
>JAEUKC010000102.1:0-6235 GCA_016794445.1 Myxococcales bacterium | reverse complement strand
GTCATCGCGCCGCTACCGGCCTTCTTGAGGGCCGCGAGCACGTCGTCCATCGACTTGAAGCGGTCGTCGGGCGACTTGGCCACGCACTTGAAGATGACGGCCTCGAGGGCCTCGCTGACGTCGACGTTGGGGTTCATGTCGCGGAGCGGGGGGACCGGCTCGTTGACGTGCGCCATGAGGATGTTGACCGAGTTGGGCCGGTCGAACGGCACCTTGCCGGTGATCATCTCGTAGAGGATGACGCCGAGGGCGTAGATGTCGGTGCGCGCGTCGACGTGCTCGCCGCGGATCTGCTCGGGCGCCATGTACTTGGGCGAACCCATGAACAGGCCGGTCTGGGTGAGGTCTTCGCCCTTGCCCTCCTCGATGTTCTTCACGAGGCCGAAGTCGAGGACCTTCACGAAGTCGGTCTCGTCGCCGTGCTCGATCAGGTAGACGTTGGCGGGCTTGAGGTCGCGGTGGATGACCCCGAGCGAGTGCGCCTCGCGGAGCGAGCGGCAGATCTGGCGCGCGATGTGGGTCGCGCGGTCCTCGGTGAAGGGGCCGACGTCGCGCAGGGCGCGGTGGAGGGTCCTCCCTTCGAGGAACTCCATCGCCATGTAGTAGACGTTGTCGTCGGTGCGGCCGTAGTCGAAGATCGTGACGGTGTTGGGGTGGGTCAGCTTGGCGCTGATCGATGCCTCGAGGAAGAACCGCTTGTGGAACTCGGGGTCGTGCTCCCCGCTGTAGTTGGGGTTGAGCACCTTGACGGCGCACACGCGGCCGAGGGGCGCCTGCTCGGCCTTGTAGACCTTGCCCATGCCGCCGCGCGCGATGAGGCCCGTGATCTTGAACCGCTCGTTGACCAGGCGGCCGATGAGCGGGTCGGGGCCCGAAGACTTGCTCGTCTTCGCCTCGTCGGTCGCGGCTGCGCTGGTCGAGGAACCCGTGGCCATGTCTCCCTTTCTTGACCCCCCCCGCCGCCACGACCCCTTTTTCTTCGGGGAGCGAGGCCGCGCCGGCGGTGGAACCGGCGATTTCGTGCGGGGAGACGTGCAGCTCGTGCGAGCGACGTCCGACGGAAAATGTGCCCGGGCGCTCCCGGCATGTCAATTGGCTTGGTCGCTCCCGGACCGTCCCTTCACGTGAACGTCCCGTTCAGGTGGGGAAGATGTCGACAGTGGGAACGGCCTTCGTTCGAATGACCGGGACGTTCGCCCGTCTGACGCCCTGGAGGCGGTAGTCTTGGACCGCCGTCCCCGTGTCCCGAGGGCTGCTCCCCGATCGAAGAGAGGTCTGCTCATGCTCCGTCCGACCGTTCGCCGCTTCTCCTGCCTCCTCGCTCTCGCCCTCGCGCCCGTGCTCGGCGCCGGGTTCGCGGCCTCCACGGTGTCCACGGCCGATGCTGCCCCTCCCGCCAAGGACCCGCTCGCCGACGCGTTCGCCGGGCAGATCCTGTTCCTCGACCAGGCGCCCCCCGCCTCGGTCAGCGGCCCTGGCTGGTTCTCGGCGCACAAGATCAGCAAGAAGGACGAGAACAGCGACAAGAAGTGGCCGCTCCACCTCATGGTGTTCCTCAAGAAGCCGCTCGACACGCCGGCTCTGAACCTCATGGTCTACAAGATCGACAAGAAGGGCGTCGTCGACTTCGTGCAGAAGGTCGAGCAGTTCCCCTCCACGGACGGCCGGTCGTTCTACTTCCTGGTCACCCTGCGGAAGGAGCCGCCGTACGAGCCCAACCTCAAGTACCAGCTCAAGGCCGTGGTGACCGGCGGCGGCGCGGTCGCCGAGGGCACCATCGAGCTCACCGGCAAGGAAGAGAAGCCGATCGACGGCGGGCCGATGGACTTCACCAAGGGCGTCGACCTCGGCAAGCCCAAGGAGACCGAGAAGCCGACCCAGCCGTTCGACGCCGAGGCCACCAAGGAGGCCTTGAAGAAGGTCATCTACGAGGACTGCAAGACCGCCGGCAGCAAGGGCGGCGACGCCAAGATCGTCCTCAAGTTCTCGGCCAAGGACGGCAAGGTGCTCTCGGCCGAGTTCGCCAAGGACCCGCCCGCGCCCTACTCCGACGCCACCCAGACCTGCGTCGCCCAGCGCTTCAAGAAGGCCAAGACCAAGCCGTTCACCGGCGACGACAAGACCATCTCGTACAAGGTCAACCTGTAGGCACTCCGCTCACCGCGGCTCCGGCGCCTGCCCTTCCGGGTGGGCGCCGTCGTTTTGGGGAGCCGGCCCCAAAACACACTTCTTCACGGCCGGTGCGGCGGCGCCTTCACAGTCGGTGTGCACCCTCCTTCCTACCCAAGGAGGAACACGCACCATGTTCGGATTCATCATCGGCACCGCCTGCCTGATCGGGCTCATCGCCACCCTTCGTCGCGGGCACCACTGGCATCGAGGCTACGGCTACGGCGGCGGTTGCGGCGGCGGCTACGGGCGCAGCGCGTGCGGCCCCGGCTACGGCCCCGAGAGCTGGGATCGCGGCTACGACCGCGACCACGGCCCGTACCGCGGCGACCACGGCCACCACGACCACGACCACGGCCACCGCGGCGGCTTCCGCGGCTTCGGTCGCGGCTTCGGCTTCGGTCCCCGCGCGTTCGTCTACCGCCTGCTCGCCCGCCTCGAGGCGACCCCGGCGCAGGAGCGCGTGATCGTCAACGCGATCGAGGAGTTCCGCGACGTCGCCAAGAGCCAGCGCGCCGAGCTCCGTGAGTCGCGCAAGGACGTCGCCAAGGCGCTCCGCGCCGACGGCTTCGACGCCGTCCTGATGGGCGAGACCTTCGCCCGCCACGACGGCCGCATCGAGGAGGTCCGCAAGGCCTTCGTCGGCGCGCTCTCCAAGATCCACGACGCCCTCGACGAGCGGCAGCGCAAGATCCTGGCCGACATGGTGGAGGGAGGGTTCTGGTCATGAAGCGCAAGCTGCTGATCGCCGTGCTCGCCTTCGGCACGGTCGCCGGGTATGCCTCGGCCCTCCGCCACATGCGCGGCTGCCAGTACGAGCGTCGCCAGCACTTCGAGCGCCACGTCGCCAAGGTCTGCATCGACGCGGCGAGGCACGAGAAGTGAGCCCACGCGGCCCTCTCCGACACCGGAGGGGGCTGCGTCGTTTTCTCCCTGGATCACGAAAGCGATAGAGTGTCCCCATGGCCGTCCGCGTGTTGCTCGTCGACGACGACCTGAAGCTCAAGGATCTGCTCGCGAGCTACCTCGAGCAGAACGAGGTCGACGTGACGTGGGCCGCGGACGGCCCGAGCGGCCTCCTCGCCCTCGACGCCGGGGCGTTCGACGCCGTGCTCCTCGACGTGATGATGCCCGGCATGGACGGCCTCGAGGTGTGCCGCCGCATCCGCCGCAAGAGCCGCATCCCGGTCATCATGCTCACCGCCAAGGGCGACGAGACGGACCGCGTGGTCGGCCTCGAGATCGGCGCCGACGACTACGTGAGCAAGCCATTTTCCCCGCGCGAGCTGCTCGCCCGCCTGCGCGCCGTGCTGCGCCGGGCGACCCCCGAGGCGCTCTCCGAGACCATCGTCGTCGGCGACATCCGAATCGACATCGCCGCCCGCGAGGCCCGCCTCGGGGGCGAGCGGCTCGACCTCACGGGGCTCGAGCTCGACATCCTCGTCGCGCTCGCGCGCCGCGCCGGCCGCGTGGTTCCGCGCGAGGCGCTGCTGTCCGAGGCGGGGCGCTCCGACGTCGCCGTCGGCGAGCGCACGGTCGACGTGCACGTGAGCCACCTGCGCCAGAAGCTCAAGGACGACCCGCGGTCGCCGCGCCTCATCAAGACCGTGCGCGGGGTGGGCTACGTGCTCGCCCGGGACGAGACGCGTTGAGCCCTCCCGACCGCCCCTGCCCGCCGTGGCACCGCCACCACCACGGCCACCACCGGCGCAACCCGCGCAACCTGCTGCGCGCGCGCCTGCGTGGCCGCATGTTCGTGTGGTTCGGCGCGACCATCCTCGCGACGGCGGCGATCACGTCGCTGGTCTCGAACCTCACGGGCGGGCAGTTCAGCTGGCGCAAGGAGCTCGAGCGCGCGAAGACCCTCGTCGGCCACGAGCTCGGCGACACCTGGGACGACCCGGTCACGCGCGAGCGCCGCGCGCGGCGGCTCGCGCAGGACCTGACGCTGGACGTGACGCTGACCGATCAGCACGGGGTGCCGCTGGTGGTCGTGGGTCGGCTCTGCGAGAAGCCGCTCCTCACCGCGCCGGTCGACGGCAAGGGCAAGGTGCTCCTCTGCAGCGGCGAGCTGCGCCGCTCTCCGCGCGGCGGATTCCTCGGGATCTTCGCCGCGATCGCGGTGGTGTGGGCGGCCTCGGGGTTCGTCGCGCGGCGCCTCGCGCGCCCTTACGACGAGCTTGCGCGCCTCGCCCGCGACCTCGGGAGCGGCAAGCTCGCGAGCCGCATCGACCTTCCCACGGATGCGCGCGGGGAGATCGCGGTGCTCGCCGCGGCGCTCAACGACATGGCCGAGCGCATCGAGCGGCAGATGGCCGACCAGCGCGAGCTGCTCGCCGCGGTGTCGCACGAGATCCGCACGCCCCTCGCGCGCATCCGCCTCTTGGTGGAGCTCGGCGACCCGCGGTCGATCGGGAAGATCGACGAAGAGGTCATGGAGATCGACCAGCTGGTCGGCGAGCTGCTGGCGAGCGCGCGGCTCGATTTCTCGCGGCTCGAGCCCACGGCCCTCGAGGCGGGCGACGTCGCGAAGCGCGCGCTCGAGCGCGGCGGCGTCGAGGCCTCGCGGCTGCTGGTGGTGGACGAGAACGGCGTGACGCCCACGGTGGTGGCCGACCCCACGGTCTTGTCGCGCGCGCTGACCAACCTGATCGACAACGCCAAGCGGCACGGCGGCGGCGTCGATGTGTTGCGCGTCGAGCAGGTCGGCGACAAGGTGCGGTTCGTGGTGGAGGACCGCGGCCCCGGGATCCGGGCGGGCGAGGAGCGGGCGATCTTCGAGTCGTTCCATCAGCGCGCGGACCAGACGGCGAAGGAGAAGGGCTCGCTCGGCCTCGGGCTCTCGCTGGTGCGGAGGATCGCGGAGGCCCACGGCGGCAAGGCGATCGCGGAGAACCGCGAGGGTGGCGGGGCGCGGATCGGGATCGAGATCTAGCGGCGGCGGGGACCATTTTTTCTCCCGCACGAATGTAAAACACGCGTTTTACATTCGTGCGAAAACAGAAAGGCGTCGTCGGTCGCCGTCCGAGGGACCACCGCTCAGGGTGGGCTCTCCGTGAGGTCCGCGCTCGCGAGCACGTCCACGCCCTCGCGGCCGAGCACGTGCCCACCGCGCACGAACAACCGGAAACACCCGCACGGGTGCCGGTAGCGGAGCGTGCCGCGCGCCTCGAGCAAGCGCGTGCCGTTCTCGTCGCGAAAACCGTCGATCTCGGCGCCGAGTCGCAGACCCCAGAACCTCGGCAGCGCGAGCCCCATCCCCGCGGTCACGCCGCTCGCACCGAGCCAGGTCGTCTGGCCGAGCCGCGGGCCGAGCTCCGCGCCGAGCACCGCGAGGCCCGTCAGCACCGGCACCGCGTCGCGCGCGCTCGTGCGCAGCTCGAGGCCGAGGCCGTCGCGCGAGTGGTCCCAGTGGGCGCGCGCGAGGCCGACCCAGCCGAGGGGGTCGCCGCCGAACGGCCGCGTGGCGGCGCCGGCCACCGAGAGCTCGAAGCGTCCGCCGCGCGCGTCGCGCGTGGTGTGCGAGAGCTCGAGCGCCGCGATCCCCTCGCGGCGCGCGGTCGCGAGCACGCCGACCGAGAGCTCGCCGCGCAGCGCGCCGATCCAGGGATCGAGGCCGGGCGCGAGGCCCGTCGTGCCGAGCAGGCTCCGCAGTCCGACCGCGCCGAGCAGCGCGTGGCCTGCGTCGAGCGAGGGCCGGGCGACGAAGCCGAGCAGCGCAGGGTCGCCACCAGAGTGCCCCGCGACGATCGCCGACGTGCGCAGGAGCGGCTCCAGCACGTGGACCACCCGCGGGCCTCCGCGTGCGCGCTCGAGATCCAGCGGCCGCGCGAGCGGCCACGAGAGCTCGCCGCGGGCCTCGGCCGCACCGGCGAAGGCGCGGTCGTCGGCGCGCGCGCCGCGGCCGTCGAGGCGCGCGGTGGTGGTCCACGACAGCGTCGAGAGCGACCCGCCGAGCTCGAGGCCGAACGTGGCGTCGGCGAGCAGATCGGGCGCGTAGCCGGCCCGGATGCGCGGCCCGAGCGAGGTGGCGAAGTACGCGCCGCCGCGGTCGCCGAGCGCGAAC
>JAEUKC010000065.1:0-10670 GCA_016794445.1 Myxococcales bacterium | reverse complement strand
CGCGGCTGCTCTTCACGGTCGTCCTCGAGAACGTCAGCGACGCGGCCTACCGCGTGCACGGATCGAGCATCAACGGACCCGGACGCGGCGTGCGGGTCGGAATGGAGGCGGGGTTGTGAAGACGTTCATCCGTGGTGCCCTGTGCCTGTCCTTCTCGCTCCTCGGCTGCGAGACGGCCGACCCGGTCGCGACGCCGCTCGAGGTCGGCCCCGACGTCGCGGTGGACGCGGCCGTGGACTCTGCCGCGACGGATGCGCTCGACGCCGAGGTCGGGCCGTCGTGCGGCACCGAGGTCGTCACCGGCTCGCTCGACGACGCGAGCTGCAAGCCGCGCGCGGACGACTTCGTCCCGGGCTCGGCGACGGACGGCTGGCCCGCGTGCATCAGCGACGACGCGACCTACCACCGCTTCGCCGCCAGCATCAGCACGATCGCGCGGGTGGACGCCTTCGACCGCATCCGCGCGCTCCTGCGCTTCGGCACCGACGTCGCGCCGAGCGCCACCGACTTCGTGAGCGCGCGGCTCGCGTACACGGAGGTCGAAGGCCTCGAGTCCCGCGTGTCGCGCCGCGAGGACGAGCACTACCCGGCCGCGCCGAAGGCCTGCCGCGACCTCACTGCGGACGAGCAGAAGCTCTACCCCGACCGCTGCGTCGGCCCGGTGAAGATCCAGCCGCTGCTGAACGACGCCTTCGCCGCGGGCGCCACGGGCAAGGACCCGGTGCTGAACGCTGCGCGCATCGAGGCGGCCCTCCTCTGGTTCCTGTTCGTGTCGCCGTACAAGGAGACCCGCACCTGCGCGACGACGCAGGCGGACTGCGACTCGGGGTGGGCGTACTACACGGGCGGCGACGACGACCGCACGCTCGAGGGGCGCGGCTTCGCGCGGTACGTGCGGGCGCGCAGCAGGCAAGCGCACGACGCGATCTGGAACGGCCTGCTCGCGGTGCGCTGCTGGCGCGACCTCGACAACCCCACCGGCGTCGCTGCCGATCTCGCGATGCGTGACCGCGCGGTGGACCAGCTGGACCGCGCACTGATCCGCGGGCTCACCGTGGTGGTGCGGCAGCGACTGGACCGCCTCGCGTGCGGGGGCACGTGGGAGTCCACGAGGATCCTCGGCGCGGTGCTCGACCGCGAGGCGACGAAGCGCGACGCGACGAAGGCGGCCGCGCTGCGCGCCGAGCTCGCCAAGGTGGACGCGACGACGGTGGACGTGAAGGCGGCGAAGGCCGCGCTGGACGGCTTGTTCGGCTGCCCGTACTAGCCCGGCTTGTCGGTCGGGCCCCTTCCTCCTACCGTCCGCCGCCCCATGCCCAGCGATCTCCTCCTCGAAATCGGCTGCGAAGAGCTGCCCTCCTCGTTCGTCGTCGGCGCCCTCGCCGCGCTCCCGGCCTCGTCGAGAAGAAGCTCGCCGCGCTGCGCCTCACCCACGGCGCGATCCGCTCTCTGGGCTCGCCGCGCCGCCTGTCGCTCGTGGTCGACGGCATCGCCGATCGCCAGCCCGACGTGGAAGAGGAGCTCACTGGCCCGCCCGCCTCCGTCGCCTACGACAAGGAAGGCAAGCCGACCAAGGGCGCCGAGGCCTTCGCCAAGAAGCTGGGCGTGGAGCTCGCCGCGCTCAAGCTCGTCGACACCCCCAAGGGCAAGTACCTCGCGGGCACGCGCAAGGAGTCGGGCCGCCCGGCCGTCGAGCTCCTCGGCGCCGCGATCGAGCAGTTGATCGCCGAGATCCCGTTCCGCAAGTCCATGCGCTGGGGCACCTCCGACGTGGCGTTCGGCCGACCGATCCACTGGATCGTGGCCCTGCTCGGCGAGACCGACCTCGGCGTCGCCTACGCGGGCGTCAAGAGCGGCAACAAGACGCGCGGCCACCGCTTCCTCGCGCCCGCCGAGTTCGAGGTCCGCTCCGCCTCGGGCTACGTCGAGGGCCTCGCCGCGGCGCACGTGCACGTCGATCCGACCGCGCGCCGGGACACCATGCTCGCGCGGCTTCGCGAGCGCGCCGTCGCCCTCGGCGGCGTGCTGCTGGAGGACGAGTTCCTCGTCGGCGAGAACCTCGGCCTCGTCGAGGAGCCGCTCGTCGTCGACGGCGGCTTCGACGCCGCGTTCCTCACGCTCCCCGACCGCCTGATCCTCGACGTGATGCGCACCCACCAGCGCTACTTCGGCGTGCGCGACGAGAAGGGCGCGCTGCTCCCGCGCTACCTCGCCGTGGTGAACACCGCCAACGACCCGGCGCGCATCCGCAAGGGCAACGACCGCGTCATGCGCGCCCGCCTCGCCGACGCGCGTTTCTTCGTGGAGACCGACCGCAAGGCGGGCCTCGACGCCATCGCCAAGAAGCTCTCCGGCATCCGCTACCACGCGAAGCTCGGCACCGTCGCCGACAAGGCCGTGCGCATCGGCGTCGCCGCGAAGAAGATCGCCGAGGCCGCCGGCCTCGACGCGAGCAAGGTCGAGCGCGCCGCCGCGCTCTGCAAGGCCGACCTCGCCGCGCTCACCGTGGGCGAGTTCCCCGAGATGCAGGGCTACGCGGGGCGCGACATCGCCCTCGCCACCGGCGTCGACCGCGAGATCGCCGACGCGCTCGCCGACCACTGGCTCGAGCCGAGCGAGCTGCCGAAGCTCTCGGTCCTCGGCCTGTTGCTCGGCCTCGCCGACAAGCTCGATCACTTCGTCGGCGGCTTCGCGGTGGGGCTCGCGCCGACCGGCGCCAACGACCCGTTCCAGCTGCGCCGCGCGTTCAACCGCGCCGTCGCCGCCTACCTCACCGCGCTCTCCAAGGGGCTCGCGCCGAATCTACCGTCGCTGACGGCGATCGCGCGCATCGCCTACGAGGCCTACCCGTCGCTCCCGAAGACCTGGGCCGACCTCGAGCCCGAGCTCCACGCCTTCATGAAGGCGAGGCTCGTCGGCCTGTTCGACGCGTCGATCGACGCCGGCCAGAACGCCGAGGCGCTCGCCGGCTACCGCGCCCCACGCGACGTCGTCGAGGCCTGCATCGAGGGCGGCTTCGAGGACCTCGCCGACCTGCGCGCCCGCATCGCCGCCGTCCGCGACGCGCGCGGCACCGAAGCGTTCGCCAAGCTCGCGGTCGCCTTCAAGCGCGCGGCCAAGATCACCAAGGACGTCGTCGCGGCCGACCCCGACCCCTCGCGCTTCGACCACCCCGCCGAGAAGGCGCTGTGGGAGGCCTACGCCGAGGCCCGCGGCGTCATCGAGCGCGCGACCGCCTCGCGCGACTACGCGAGGGCCGTCGAGGCGTGCTCGAAGGCGCTCGCCGCGCCGATCGACACCTTCTTCGACAAGGATCGCGGCGTGTTCGTCATGGCCGACGACCTCGCCGTCCGCGAGAACCGCCTACGCATGCTGGCGACCATCGCGGGCGCGCTCCGCGGCGTCGCGCGGCTCGAGCTCCTCGAAGGCGGCTGACGCGGGCGCCGAGGTGATACCATCGGCCCCCATGAGCGAACGCCTCGACCCGAAAGTCGCCGCCGAGCACGTCCAGCGCATCCGGGTGGCGGTCGGCCAGGTGCTGGTCGGGCAGGACGAGGTCGTGGAGCAGGTGCTGTGGGGCCTCGTCGCCGGCGGCCACGTGCTGCTCGAGGGCGCGCCCGGCCTCGGCAAGACCCTGCTCGTGCGCACGCTCTCCTCGTGCGTCGACCTCAAGTTCTCCCGCATCCAGTTCACGCCCGATCTGATGCCGAGCGACGTGACCGGAACCCACGTGCTCGTCGACGGGCCACAAGGGCGCAAGTTCGTGCTGCAGAAGGGCCCGGTGTTCGCGCAGGTCGTCCTCGCCGACGAGATCAACCGCGCCACGCCGAAGACCCAGTCGTCGCTGCTCGAGGCCATGCAGGAGCACGCGGTCACCATGGCCGGCGAGCGCCACGTGCTCGAGGAGCCGTTCTACGTGCTCGCCACCGAGAACCCGATCGAGATGGAGGGCACGTATCCGTTGCCCGAGGCGCAGCTCGACCGCTTCCTCTTCAAGGTGATGGTGCCGTCGCCCACCGAGGACGAGCTCGTCGCGGTGCTCGGGCGCACCACCGGCCAGGCCGTCTCCATGCCCACCTCGGTCATCGGGCGCGACGATCTGCTCGCGCTCCAGGCCACGTGCCGCGACGTCGCGGTCGCCGAGCCCGTCCTCCGCTACGCCGCGCGCCTCGTCCGCGCGTGCGACCCGACCATGCCCGAGGCGCCCTCCATCGTGAAGCGCGCCATCCGCGTCGGCGCCGGCGTGCGCGCGGCGCAGGCCCTCGTGCTCGGCGCCAAGGCCGCGGCGCTCTCGGGCGCGCGCATGCACGCGGGGTTCGAGGACATCCAGCGCGTCGCCAAGCCGTCGATGCGTCACCGCATGATCCGTAGCTTCGAGGGCGAGGCCGACGGCGTCACCACCGACCAGGTGGTGGAGGCCGTGCTCGCCGCCATTCCTTCGCGGCCCGCCGAGGTCAACCGCGAGGTCGCCGCCGCGAGGAACTGAGAATGTCGCTTGCCAGCCGTATCGCCGACTCCGGAAACCGCAATTTCATAAAGGAGCTATGGGATCGCGTGCACGCGCTCCCCGGGGGCACGCGCATCTTCTCGCGGGCCATTGGGCTCGCCGCGCCCTACACGAGCACCATCGGCGCGCACGTCGAGGTGCTGCGCCGCGGACACGCCGAGGTCACCCTCCGGGACCGCAAGGCGGTGCGCAACCACATCCAGTGCGTGCACGCCATCGCGCTCGCGAACCTGGCCGAGCTCGCCGGCAACGTGGCGGTGGCCTACTCGCTGCCGGGCGACGCGCGCTTCATCGTCGCGGGCATGCGCCTCGACTACAAGAAGAAGGCTCGCGGCACGATCCGCGCGACCTGCGACTGCCCGGTGCCCGAGACCTCCGCGCGCCACGAGTACGAGGTCGAGGTCCACATGTTCGACGAGAGCGGGCAAGAGGTCACCACGGCGTGGCTGCGCACCCTCGTCGGCCCGAAGAAGGAGCGCGGATGAACGCGTTCCCGCCCGGCGCCACGGCGACCCTCCGCACCACGTGGCGCTGGCTGCGGGAGCCGATCGCGTTCTTCGACGATTGCAAGCGTCGCTACGGCGACACCTTCAGCATGCGCATCGCGGGGCTGCCGCCGATCGTCGTGTTCTCCGACCCCGACGCCGTGAAGCAGATCTTCGCCGACGACGGCCACACGCTCGAGGCGGGCAAGTTCAACCTGAGCCTGCGCGCGTTCCTCGGCGAGCGCTCGGTGCTGATGCTCGACGGCGACGAGCACATGCGGCAGCGAAAGCTCCTGCTCCCGCCGTTCCACGGCGAGCGCATGTTGACCTACGGCCGCGCGATGATGGACCTCGCCGACGCGGCCATCGACGGCTGGCCGCTCCTGTCGGGCTCGGGGCGCCAGTCGTTCGCGCTGCACCCCTCGATGCAGACCATCACGCTGCAGATCATCTTGCGCACGGTGTTCGGCATCGACGAGGCCGCGGCGATGGCGCCGGTCGAGCGCAACATCGCCGCGCTCCTCGACATCGCCGCCTGGGCGCCGCTGCTCCTGCCGCCGCTGCAGCGCGATTTCGGCGCGTGGAGCCCGTGGGCGAAGTTCCAGAAGGAGGCGGGCGAGCTCGATCGCACGCTGCGCGATCTCATCGATCGTCGCCGCCGCGAGGGCACCGCCGGGCGCACCGACGTGCTCTCCCTGCTGGTCAGCGCGCGCGACGAAGAGGGCGCGCCGCTCACCGACGACGAGCTCCGAGACGAGCTCGTCACCCTGCTCGTGGCCGGCCACGAGACCACCGCCACCTCGCTCGCGTGGGCGCTGCGGTGGATCCTCGCGCGGCCGAAGGTCGAGGCGCGCCTGATGGAGGAGCTCGCCCCGGTCGCGAACCAGCCCGATCGGGTCGCGAAGCTCGAGTACCTCGACGCCGTGGTGCGCGAGACCCTGCGCCTGCAGCCGGTGGTGCCCATCGTCGGCCGCGTGCTCGCGCGTGAGGTGTCGATCGGTGATTACACGCTGCCGAAGGGGAGCGCGGTGGTCGCGTCGATCTACCTCGCGCACCGGCGCGAGGCCGCGTTCCCCGACGCCGAGGAGTTCCGGCCCGAGCGGTTCCTCGAGCGCAAGCCCTCGCCCAACGAGTGGTACCCGTTCGGCGGCGGCAACCGCCGCTGCATCGGGATGGCCTTCGCGCTCTACGAGATGAAGATGGTGCTCGCGCGGATCCTCACCCGCACCACGCTGCGGCTCGACCCGCGGGAGCACATCAAGGTGGTGCGCCGCGCCATCACGCTCACGCCGAGCGGCGGCGTCCGCGTGTTCATGCACGCCCGGTCTTGACTCATTCGGGTGCGAAGTCGAGCGTGTGCGTCACCTCGACCTTGCCGGTCGTGGGCTCCGGGAACGCGATGCCCTTGTAGTGCCCGAGGACGCAGGCGTTCATCGTGGCGTCGCCGATCGTGGTCGCGGGATCGAGCTTGTACGAGCTCACGGCGCCGTGCTCGTCGATCACGAACTGCGCGACGGTCTTGCCGGCGAGCTTCGGGTCCTTGGCGAGCGCGGTGAAGAAGCAGTATCGGAACTTGTTGAAGTTGGCGCGGAGGATGCGCTTGATGACCTCCGGCGGCAGGGCACCCTTGGCGGTGACCCCCTTGTCGGACATCTTCACCGCCCTCGGCGTGGGCTCGAACGAGAGGTGGTACTCGAGGGTGGTCACGACCGTGGTGTCGAAGGTGAGCTTGGCGAGCGCGTCGCTCGCGCACTTGCTCAGGTCGGCGGCGACGGTGGACTTGGGGAGGGTGACGACCTTCTCGACCTTGCCCTTGGCGTCGATCTGGATCTCGAGGTCGAGCGTGCCCGGCAACGCGGCGGGGGGGCGCGCGTAGCAGGCGCGGAACAGCGGCAACGCGGTGCACACCACGGCGCCAGCCTTCTGCGCGACGAGACCCGGGCCGGCCTTCTCCACGCGACCGGTGACGCCGGGGCGCAGCCGATGCCCGCCCGTCCCGGTGCCGATCCCGGTCCCGGGCCCTGGACCGAACGTGCCGAGCCCGCCGAGCCCGATGCCCTCGCCCCCGTCGCCACCGGCGTCCTTCAGGCCGCCGATGCCGCCGCCGCCGACCAGCCCGAGCCCGCCCCCGAGCGCACCAAACCCGAGCGCGGGACACTCGAGGGCGAGCTCACCGAGCGGCGCGTAGTCGACCGACGCCACGGCGCTCGGCGCGGGCGACGGCGCGGCCGACGGCGAAGCGGACGTCGAAGCGCTCACGACGGGGTCGGCGCTCACGACCTCGGACTTCTTCTGGCACGCGACCAGCGGGACCGCGACGATCACCAGCGCGACGAAGGAGCGGTGCATGGCAGCGAGCCTCACCCGTCGACGCCCGTCGGCGCAAGCGGCACGAGCCCGAGGCGGCGCGCGAGGCCCTCGTCCGTCACCGGGTACACCCGTTCACGCGGCGTCGAGAGCGCCGCCGTGCCGCGCAGCGCGCGCTGCTGGGCGACGAGGGCCGAGACGTCCTCCACCCCGACGATCCACTCCGTCGCGTACCTCCGCAGCATCTCCCCGCGCAGGCCGAGCTGGATCGCGCGCCGCGCGAGCGGCCGACCGTGCGGATCGTGATCGGGGTCCCACTGCAGTCGCACCTCCGACCCTCGGACCGCGGCCTTCCACGCGCTGGAATCCGGGAAAGCGTCGGTGGGGCTCGAGGGGACGGCCGCCGCGAGGATCGCGTCGAACCCGCTGCGACGGAGGCGCACCGCGAGCGTGACCTCTTGCCCCTCCTTCGTGCCCCACCCCGAGCGGAACATCATCCACAGGAAGTTCGGCTTCACCCAGCTCATGCGCCCGAACGAGAACGTCGGCCCGCCGAACCGCTGGTGCTCGACGGCGAAGCGCGCGGTCTCCGGGCGATAGGCCTGGTAGACCACCACACCATCGTCGTCGTATTGCGCGAGGACGTGGCGCCCGCTGGGTGGCCAGCGGGGCTCCTGCTCGGCGTGCGGCTCGCACCGCAGCGTCACACGAAGATGGGATCGGCCGGCGGCGCGCCGTAGGGTTTGTTGAGGTTCGGGTTGTTCGGCGGCGGCTGCGGCTGCGGCTTGTCGGGACCGCAGCCCACCGCCGAGGCCGCGACGATCGCCGTGCCCGCGACGAACAGCGCGGCCCGCCCGAGGCGTCCGACGTGGGTGCTCGTCGTGGTCTCCGCCGCGGGGACGACGGCGTCGCAGAACGGGCAGGTGGTGTCCGAGCTGCGGACGTGGCGGGCGCACGAGGGGCAGGGGCGGAGTTCGGCCATCCGGAGAGGATATCAGAAAGCGGAGCGCGAGCTCTCGGGCAGGGACTCCACCTCCACCGTGAGGTGGTCGACCCGCGCGGCGCGGAGCACCAGCGCGCGCCAGTCGGCGAGGGTGCGGCCGTCGCTCGCGGCGATCGACACGACGCACACGCGGTGGGTCGGACCGTTCTCCCAGAGGTGCAGGTCGCACACGCTCGCCCCCTCGGCCTCGATCGCGGCGCGGATGCTGGTGGCGTCCCCGGTCGATGGCGTGAAGTCGAGGAGCTGTCGCGAGGACTCGCCGATCAGACCGTGGGCCCACTTCAAGATCACCAGGCTCCCGAGCAGCGCCATCAGCGGATCGAGGAACACCCACCCGAACGCCCGCCCACCGACCAGCGCGAAGATCGCCGTGAGGCTCGTGAGCGCGTCCGCTGCGACGTGCAGGTAGGCCGCCCGAAGGTTCGGGTCGTGCGCGTGATCGTGCGCGTGACCGTGCCCATGCCCATGTCCGTGATCTCCCTCGCCGGGGTGCAGCAGGAAGAAGCTCCCGAGGTTCACGAGCAGTCCGAGCACTGCCACCGGCAGCGCCTCGGCGAAGCGCACCTTCTCGGGGTGGAAGAGCCGCGAGATCGCCTCCGCGCCCATCACGAGCGCCACCAGCACGAGCACGATGGCGTTGGCGAACGCGGTGAGCGAGAGCACCTTGCCCGTGCCGAACGCGAACGTGTTCTTGCCCTCGTGGCGGCGCGCGTACCAGTAGGCGGCGGCCGCGAGCCCGAGCGCCCCGGCGTGGGTCGCCATGTGCCAGCCGTCGGCCACCAGCGCGAGCGACTTGGTGAGCGTGCCCACGACGAGCTCGCCCACCATCATCGCGAAGGTGAGCACCACGACCCAGCGCGTCCGGCTCTCGGCCTTCAGGTTGGTGGTGGGGGGCGGCTCGGCGTGGCAGGTGCGCAAGGTCAGCCGCTCTTCACCGCGCCGTGGTCGTCGCAGTGACCACCGTGCGGGTGGTGGAGGTGGCCCGAGACCAGGTAGTCCACGTGGTCACCGTGCGGAATCGCAGTGTGGCCGCACCCCTCTCCGTGCAGGTGCGCGCCGTCGTGCGCGCCGCAGGCGTGGGCCGGGGTGCAGGCCGCCGGGTTCGCGGCGTCCACGGAGAGACGATGCTCGTCGACGTGCCCCTCGTGCGGGTGGTGCAGGTGCCCGTCGTGCAGGTAGTCGACGTGACCGTCGTGCTCGATCGCGGTGTGTCCGCAGCCGGGGCCGTGGGCGTGGGGGTGTCCGTCGTGCGTCTCGTGGCTCATGGGGTCTCCTTTCGGTGGTCCTCGGCGTGGGCGAGGGCGGTGTCGACGAGCGCGAGGACATGAGCGTCCGCGAGCGCGTAGAGGATGTGCTTGCCGTCACGGCGGCGCCGTACGAGCCCTTCGGCCCGCAGCACCTTGAGCCGCTGCGACATGGTGGACATGCCGTCCTCCGAGGCGGCGGCGAGGTCGCTCACGCAGCGCTCGCCGTCACGGAGCTCGGTGAGGATGCGCAGGCGCGCCGCGTCGCCGGCCGCGCGGAAGAAGCCGGCGGCGGCCTCGAGCGCGCGGGGATCCACGGGTCGACTCACGCGCGGGCCGTGCGGCTCGCGGCACGTCTCGACGCTCTTCGGCGTCAGATCGGCGGTGACCCGTGAACGTTTCATCGAACGTTGAAATGATGGATCGTGTGCTGCCGACCGTCAAGACCCGGTCCGAGGGCCCCTTGATGCAATCGAGTTGCAGCCCGGGGGAGGCCGCTCCATCTAGCCCGCCTTGCTGTTCACGCTGCTCGCCCTGTCCGTCGTCGGCCTGCTGCTCGGGCCCGTGCTCGTTGCGCTCGGTCGGGCGCGCGCGGTGCTCTCGTGGACGGTCGACGGCTTCACGCTCGGCATGCTGCCGCTGCTCGTCCTGATCCGGCTCCTGCCGCACACCATCGAGTCGGTGGGCCTCTGGGCTGTGCTGCTCGCGATGGCGGGGTTCGCCGTGGTGACCTTCGCCCACCGCGGTGGGCACGCGGTCGAGGCGCGCGTCGGCCGCACCCTCGTCCTGCCGACGCTGTTCGTGCACGCGCTCGCCGACGGCGCCGCGCTCGCGGTGTCCACGTCGACCCGCACCGGTACCGGGGGCCTCCTGCTCGGCGCGGCGGTGGTGCTGCACCGCCTGCCCGAGGGGCTGTTCGTCGCCTCGACGTCGGCGCCCGCGGACGGCATGCGCGGCATGATGCGGCGGGTCTCGCTGCTGGCCGCGAGCACCGTCGTGGGCGGGCTCGCCGGCTCCCGCCTCCTCTCGGTGGTGCCCGACGCGCTCTTCGACGGCCTCGTGGCGGTCGGCCTCGGCGCGATGCGGCGCGGGGCGCCGCACACCCACCCGCAGGCGACCACCTC
>JAEUKC010000021.1:0-56299 GCA_016794445.1 Myxococcales bacterium | reverse complement strand
GGGCGCGACGAGGCCGCGCGGGAAGCGCAAGGACTCCCCCGCGGGGGTGTACGGCTCGCGCACCACGAACTGCAGCTTGTCGCTGGCGAGCGGCAGGATGCGGCCGCCGGCGCTGCGCTGCGCCGCGGTGGAGCCCGCGGCCGGCCCGATCCAGATGCCGGACGACTTCTGCTCCTCGACGACGCCCCGGTGCTGCAAGAGGTATCGGGTGGTGGCCGCGGGCGACGCCGAGCAGACGAGCGCCTCGTTGAGCACGCGCTGGCTGAGGAGCTCACCGTTGCGCTCGATGCGCATGCGACGGAGCTGGACTGCCTCGAGCTCTCCCTCGAGGGCGCGCGCGAGGGTCGCCTGGATGCTGCCGAGCCGGCCGCCGCAGAAGAACCCGACCGAAAAATCGGGCGCGCTGTTGATCGCGAGCACCGGCGTGTCGCCGATGGCGTGCGACGCGGCGAGCAGGGTGCCGTCGCCGCCGAGCGTGACCACCAGCGCCGGCCTCCGCCCGCTCGGGCGCGTGGAGTCGTGGACCGAGGTGGAGGGCAGGAGGCCCTGCGCGGGGTGATCGATGACCACGCGGAACTCGTCGAGCGCCGCCGCCACCACCATGCGCACCTCGCACCCGAGGGCGAGGAGCGCCGCGTTGAGCTCCGCCAGCGCCTGCTCGTGCTGCTCGTGGGCGCCGCGCATGCGCGCGACGGTCGCGTCGTTCCGCGCGAGGAGATCCTGCACCCGGGCGTAGCCGCGCTCGTCCTCCCGCTCGAGGTGGACGCGGAGCGCCGACTTCTTGGCGAGGACGAGGACGAAGGTCACAGCGGGTTCATCCTGCCACGAGACGCGCGAAGCGGCGCACGCCGATCTCGGTCTTCACGTCGGGCAGGAGGCCACGGTCACACCAGTCGAGCGCGGTCTCGAGGCTCACTTCGAGGATTCGCGCGCCTTTCTCGAGGGGGCCGTCCCCGTGCGGGACCTCGGGCCTCCCGCTGGGATCGACCTCGGCATGGAAGAGGTGGATGCACTCGCCGATCACGCCGGCGGTCGGGAAGAGCACGCCGCCGAGGGGGTGGACCACCCCTGGGCCGATGACCAGGCCCACCTCCTCCTCGGTCTCGCGGATCACGCAGGAGACCAGCCCCTCGGCGGTCTTCTCGGTGGCCTCGACGAGCCCGGCGGGGATCTCCCACAGCTCACCCTGGGCTGCCCCCTCGGGGAGACCGACCGCCGGCGCGACCAGGGGATCTGGCCGCATGGCGAGGGGCACGCGGAGCGCCGAGCGCAGGATCACGTGGCGCCGCCCGTCCCGGAGGAAGTGCAGCACCACCGCGACCGCGTCCTGGTTCCAGCGCTCGACGACGTCGTAGCGGAACGGCGCGCTCGGGGCGGGCTCGCCGGGATACTTCGCCACGAACGAGCGGCGCTTCACCCGCAGGTAGCCCTCGTCCGGTCGACTGGTCGCCGTGTGATCCTCGACCACCTCGAGGCCGATGCCGGGTAGCCGCGGGGGGACGTCCATGGGCTCCATTCTCGGGCCGGTTCCGTCCAGCGTCGAGTGCCGTGCGTGACAGATCGAGATCGGGCGCCGAACGTTGAATAAACGGCCGCGTCATCTCGTATCCTCCCTCGACCAAACCCGCACCCTGGGGGCTCCATGCGTCTTCATCCTTCCGTGTTCTCCCGCGTCGCCGTCGGCGCCCTCCTGTCGTTCGCCGTCGCCGCGTGTGCAGGCTCGCCCTCGGGCAAGGCCACGGCGGGCAGCGGCGCCAAGGAGAACCAGATCCCGACGACGATCCCCACCGAGATCCCCACCGGCATCCCCGGCGTTCCGACCGGCGTCCCCAGCATTCCTGGTGGCAGCAAGACGCCCGGCGCCCCCGACGTCGAGGGCCTCAACTGGAAGCTCCCCCCGTGTCCGCCGGCGATGCCCGGCTTCGTGGGCCTCGCCCTCACCGGCTCGATCCTCATGCCCAAGGGCGACATGGCGCTCGGCGCCGCCAAGGTCACCCTCGTCAACAACCTCGGCGCGGAGACCGCGACCACCATCAGCGACGGCTGCGGCCGCTTCCGCTTCGACGGCATCCTGCCCGGCGTCTACAAGGTCAAGTTCGTCGTCCGCACCTTCAAGGGCGAGCAGACGGTCAACGTCCCGCCGGGTGGCACCAACGTCGACATCCGCGTCGACGTGAAGTTCCTCCAGATCGCCGTGTTCAAGGGCACCTGGGACCACGTCGAGAACATCCTCGACAAGGTCGGCGTCCCTTACACGATGATCCCCGCCGACAAGATCGGCACGACCGACTTCTCCAAGTACAACATCGCGTTCATCAACTGCCACGACCCGAGCCCCACCCAGCTCTCGAGCACGGTGCAGGAGAAGCTCAAGGGCTTCGTCAGCAGCGGCGGCGCGCTCTACGTCTCCGATCGCGCCCTGCCCTACGTCACCACCACCTGGCCGGGCATGGTCAAAGACCTCGGCAACACGGGCAACGCCGGCACCAAGAAGCACACGGTGTTCGACTTCCAGCTCGGGAGCTACCTGCGCGGCGCGATGAACGTGCCGATCATCTACGACATGGGCGCGTGGCGTCGGCTCGACAAGGCGCAGCCCGCGAACACGCTGCCGCTGCTGCGCGATCAGCAGACGCAGGAGCCGGCCATCGTCACCTTCGCGTACAACAACGGGTTCGTCGGCTACACGACCTACCACCAGGGCGCGCAGATGAACGACGCGATGACCTTCAGCCTCGTGTTCTTCATCACGCGGCTCTGAGCGAGACCGTCTCCTCGGAGACCTCGAGGCCCGTCGGTGTCCACCGGCGGGCTTCGTCGTTCTCAGTACACGCGCGCCGAGAGCGTCTTCAGCGCCTTCTTGCCGGCCGCTGTCAGCGCATTCCCTGCGACGTGGAGCGCCCGCAACCTCGGCCCAGCCGCCTTCGCCAGCGCGTGTGCGCTCGCGTCCGTCAACTCGTTCTTCCGCAGATCGAGCACCCCGATCCGCGACCACACCGGTGACGCGACGAGCGCGGTCACGTCCGCGTCGACGAGCCCGCACCCCTCGAACCCGAGCACGTCGAGCTCCGGCGCTGCTGCGCCGATCCACCCCGCGAGGCTCTCCCCGAGCGAATTCCCCGACAGCTCGAGCACCGCGAGCCGCGGGCATCGCTCGAGGATTCCACCCGCGTCCGTCAGGCCGTTCTTGCGTAGATCGAGCGCGCGCAGCTGCGGTGCGTAGGCCGCCTCGAGCAACATCCGAGCTCCTTCGTCGCCGATCTTCCCGTGTCGCACCGCGAGCACGTCGAGCGAGGGGAACTCGAGCGCCGCGAGCGCGCCCGCGCCGGTGACCCCGAGGCGGGTGTCGATCAGCTGCAGCTCGGTGAGCGCGCGCATGCCCTCCAGCGTCGTGCGGGTAGAGCCCGCCTCGAGCTTCATGCACGTGACCACGAGCCCCGACAGCGTCGAAGGGAAGTGGGCCCGGGCGAGCGCGACCAGATCGTGCGGCCCGCCCGCGTGGTTCAGCGACAGGCGTCGGAGGCCCGCCAGCGTGGCGATGTCGGCGAAGGCGGCCAGCTGGGTCCCCGCGCCCGGCAGGTAGAGCTCACGCAGCTGCGCGGCCTCGGGACCAATCCACCACTCGCGCACCCGCTCGGCATCCAGCCAGTCGCCGAAGTGCTGCACCGTCTCGACCAAGGGCGCCACGGCGAACGCCTGCGCGAGCGTCTGCGTCTTCTTGCCGAAGCCGAGCTGCTCCACGAACCCGCGCCGGAAGACCCACGCGTCCTTGGCGAACCCCCACGCCTCCCCGGCCCACGCCTTCCCGTGCGCGCGCAGGAGCTCCGCCTCGCGCCGCAAGAGCTTCCCGACGCGGGGCGACGTCTTCGCCTCGCCGGCGAGCCCGTCGCGCAGCCAGTCGCGGAAGATCCGCGGCGGACCGAGCCCGAGGCGCTCGGTCTCGCACTGGATCGAGATGAACTCGCCCCGCGGATCGCCCTGCTCCTGCAAGGCGTCCGCGAGGACGAGGCGGGGCGCGTCGTCGTCCTTGTCGGCGACGATCGCGTCCAGCTTCACTTGGTCAGGGACCGCAGCACCGTCTGCAGGATGCCGCCGTTCTTGTAGTAGAGGACGTCGACCGGCGTATCGAGGCGCGCGATCGCCGTGAAGGTGATCTCGGTGCCGTCGGGCTTCTTCGCGGTGACCTTCAGCGCCTGCTTCGCCTGGATCGAATCCGAGACGCCGTGGATCGTGAAGCTCTCCTTGCCGGTGAGGCCGAGCGACTCCGCGTTCTGGCCGGCCTCGAACACGAGCGGCAACACGCCCATGCCGACGAGGTTGCTGCGGTGGATGCGCTCGAAGCTCTCGGCGATGACCGCGCGGACGCCGAGGAGCAGGGTGCCCTTGGCCGCCCAGTCGCGCGAGCTGCCCGTGCCGTACTCCTTGCCCGCGATGACGACGAGCGGGGTGCCCTCGGCCTTGTAGCGCTCGGCCGCGTCGTAGATGGCCATCTGCTCGCCGCTCGGCTGGTGGAGCGTGAGCCCGCCCTCGACGCCGCCCAGCATCAGGTTCTTGAGGCGGATGTTGGCGAACGTGCCGCGCACCATGATGCGGTCGTTGCCGCGGCGCGAGCCGTAGGAGTTGAAGTCCTCCTTGGTGACGCCGGCGGCCTCGAGGAACTTCGCCGCGGGCGAGCCCTTGGCGATGTCGCCCGCGGGCGAGATGTGGTCGGTGGTGACGGAGTCGCCGAGCAGCGCGAGGCAGCGCGCGTTCTCGATGCCCTTGAGCGGCGCCGGCTCGCGGGTGAGGCCCACGAAGAACGGCGGCTCCTGGATGTAGGTGCTCGCGGCGTCGAACGCGTAGAGATCGCTCTCCTTGGAGTCGATGGCGTTCCACTCGGGCGAGCCGTTGAACACGTCGGCGTAGGCCTTCTCGAACATGGCCGGCGTGATGGCCTTCTCGACGGCCTCGTTGACCTCCTGCTGGGTCGGCCAGATGTCGGCGAGGAACACGGGCTTGCCGTCCTTGCCGGTGCCGATCGGCTCCTTGACCAGGTCGATCGCGGTCGTGCCCGCGATCGCGTAGGCCACGACGAGCGGGGGCGAGGCGAGGTAGTTCGCCTTCACGTGCGGGTTCACGCGGCCCTCGAAGTTGCGGTTGCCCGAGAGCACCGCGCTCGCCACGAGGGTGCCCTCGTTGATGCCCTTGACCACCTCTTCGGGGAGCGGGCCGCTGTTGCCGATGCAGGTGGTGCAGCCGTAGCCGACGACCTGGAACCCGAGGGCGTCGAGCGCCTCGTTGCAGCCGGCCGCCTGCAGGTACTCGGTGACGACCTTGGAGCCGGGGGCGAGCGAGCTCTTCACCCACGGCTTGCGGGTGAGGCCCTTGGCCACGGCCTTCTTGGCGAGGAGGCCGGCGGCGAGGAGCACACCCGGGTTGCTCGTGTTGGTGCAGCTCGTGATGGCGGCGATGACCACGGCGCCATGGCCGATGGTGCTCTTCTGGCCGTCCTTCTCGACGGTGCCCGTGGCGCCGAGCTGCGCGTCGGTCAGGCCGAACCCGCGCTCCTTGACGGGGGCGACGAGGGCCTTGGCGAACGAGTCCTTCATCGCCGCGAGGGCGACGCGGTCCTGCGGGCGCTTCGGGCCGGCGAGCGAGGGCTCCACGGTGGCGAGGTCGAAGTCGAGGACGTCGGTGAACTCGGGCTCGGGCGAGTCGTCGGTGCGGAACAGGCCCTGGGCCTTGGTGTACGCCTCGACGATCGCGGCGGCCTCGCCGCGGCCGGTGCGGCGCAGGAAGTCGATGGTCACGGCGTCGACGGGGAAGAAGCCCATCGTCGCGCCGTACTCGGGCGCCATGTTGGCGATGGTCGCGCGGTCGGCGAGGGCGAGCGCGCCCATGCCGGGGCCGAAGAACTCGACGAACTTCTCGACGACGCCCTTCTTGCGGAGCACCTGGGTGATGGAGAGGACGAGGTCGGTCGCGGTGACCCCCTCCTTGAGCTTGCCGTGGAGGCGCACGCCGATCACCTGCGGCGTGACCATGTACATCGGCTGGCCGAGCATCGCGGCCTCGGCCTCGATGCCGCCGACGCCCCAGCCGAGCACGCCGAGGCCATTGATCATCGTGGTGTGCGAGTCGGTGCCGACGACCGTGTCCGGGTAGGCCACGCCGTCCTTCACGATCACACCCTGCGCGAGGTACTCGAGGTTGACCTGGTGGACGATACCGGTGGCCGGCGGCACGGCGCGGAAGTTCTCGACGTTCTTCTGGCCCCAGCGGAGGAACGCGTAGCGCTCCTTGTTGCGGTGGAACTCGAGCTTCGCGTTGAGCGACGCCGCGTTGGCGCTCGCGAAGTGGTCGACCTGCACGCTGTGGTCGATCACGAGGTCGACGGGGACCAGCGGGTTGATCTTCTTGGGGTCGCCGCCGAGGGCCGCGACGGCCGCGCGCATCGCCGCGATGTCGACGACGACGGGCACGCCCGTGAAGTCCTGCAGGATCACGCGCGCGGGCTTGAACGGCAGCTCGACGGGCTCGGGCGCCTTCGCGTTCCAGGTGGCGAGGCGCTTGATGTCGGCCTCGGTGACGCTGAAGTCGTCGCAGTTGCGAAGGACCGCCTCGAGCAGCACCCGGATCGAGTAGGGCAGCTTGCCGAGGTTCGGCGCGACGCCCTGCTCTGCGAGCGCGGCCAGCCGGTAGTAGTCGTAGGACTTGCCGGCAGCCTGGAAGGAGGCGCGGGCGCCGAAGGGGTTCTTGGCGGTCATGCGCGGGTTCTCGTGAGCGCGCCGCGCGGCGTCAAGAGGGGTGGCAGTCGTACCCCGTCACCCCTTGCCGATGCGGCTACTTCAGCCGCATCGCCATGACGCTGCCCTGGAAGAACGTGGTGCCCGGCCCCTCGGTCGTCCAGTAGACGAAGTTGCCGTCGGTGACGACGTACGAGCAAGCGGTCTGCTTCTCGGCGAGCACGGTGGAACCGGCGGGATCGCCCCCGATCTTGACGCGCCGGAGCTGGCCCTCTCCCCCGTTGGTGCACCAGTAGACGTACTTGTCGTCGATCGCGATGCCGAGCGGCGCCGACTGCTTGTCGGCGAGCACCAGGGGCGAACCGCTTCCCGTGCGGGGGATCTGGAGGACGAAGCCAGTGTTCTTCACCGTCCAGTAGACGTTGGCGGCGTCCACCGCGACGGCGAGGGCCGTGTCCTGCGCGATCGCGATGGCCCGCTTGCCGCCTGCACCGCTCGCGTCGCTGGCAGCGTCGGTCGCCGCGTCGCTCGCGCCCGCGTCGCCGGCGTCGGGCACGAAGCTCGGCGTCTTGGGGTGCTCGTAGATGTTGCCGCCGACGGCGTAGGTGGTGACGTAGAGCTTGTCGGCGAACTGGGCGATGCCCCACGGCTCGCCATCGGCCGAGGCGACGTCGAAGACGGTCTCGGCCGCGCCGGACGCCTTCAGCTGCCGACGAACCACCCGGTCTCGGTTGTTGGTCCAGTAGACGTGCGTGGCGTCGACCAGGATGTCGCGCGGATCACGCTCCCCGAGCGCGAAGACGTCGAACGTGCCACCCCCCGTGAGGGGCGCACGCACGACCTTGCTGGCGTCGACGGAGAGGCTCGTGAAATAGACGTGGGTGCCGTCGACCGCGAGACGCTCGGGACTGGCCATCCCGGAGACGAGCGTGGCCGCCTCCGTGAGGGGCTTGGCGTCGCGCGCGAGCTTGCGCACCGAGCCGTCCTTGTTGTTGATCCAGTAGACGAACTGGCTGTCGAGCGCGATCCCGAGCGGGTGGTTCTGCTTGTCCTGGATCACCACCGGCTTGAGCAGCGGGAAGTCGCCGGAGGCGTCGGCGGCGTCTCGGGTGTCGGCGACGCCAGCGTCTCCCGCGTCGACCTCGGGCGCCACGGGCGCGCGCACGTCCTCGCCACACGAGGCGACCGCGACACCCGCCAACCCGATCGAGAGCCCGAACGGAACGACCCGCCACCACCCCGAAGCAGCCATGGCCGGGATCCTAGCAGGAGAGGACGAGCTTGCCGAAGGACTGGTCGGCCTCCATCTGGCGGTGTGCCTCGCTCGCCCGCGCCAGCGGGAGGACCTGCTCGACGACGGGGCGCACGAGCCCGCGCGCGACGAGCGGCAGCACGTGCTTGCCGAACCGCTGCATGGCCGTGATCTTCTCCTCCAGCGGCCGCGCGCGGAGCACGGTGCCGAAGAGGCGCAGCCGGTTGCGCAGGAGGAGCCCGAGGTCGAGCTCGGTCGTGCGGCCGCCGGTCAGACCGACGAGCACGTGGCGCCCCCGCGGCGCGAGACAGCGGAGGCTCTCGCCGACGTAGGCGCCACCGACCAGATCCAGCACGAGATCCACCTCGCCGACCGCGTCGGCGAACTTCGGCTCACGGGCGAGGACGGCCTTGTCGAGGCCCAGCGCGGTGGCGCGCTCGAGCTTGGAGGCCGTGCGACTCGTGCCGACGACCGTCGCGCCGAGCGCGTGGGCGATCTGCAGCGCGGCGGTGCCGACCCCGCTCCCCACGGCGTGGATCAGCACGCGCTCGCCAGCGGAGAGCCCCCCCTGATCGACCATCGCGTCGAAGGCCGTGATGCAGGCCTCGGGCAGCGCCGCCGCGTCCTCGAACGAGAGGCCTTCGGGCATGCGCACCACGGTCCGGGCGGGGAGCACGATCTGCTCGGCGTAGGTGCCTCCGCCCGCGAGGCCGAGGACGCGCTCACCCACGGCGAGCCCCGTGACTCCCTCTCCCACGGCGTCGATGACGCCGGCGTACTCGAGGCCGGGGATGTCCGCCGGCGCGTCCGGTGGGGCCGGGTAGAGGCCGCGACGCTGCAGCAGATCCGCGCGGTTGACGGCGGTCGCGTGGATCCGGACCCGGACCTCACCCCTCTGCGCCACAGGGTCTTGCACCTCCCGCAGCTCGAGGACCTCGGGATCTCCAGGGCGCGCAACGACGATGGCCTTCATGACCGCTCGATAGCGCCGAAACCGAAGCGCACCCACGGCGCCCCCATGGGCGCGAGACCGGCCGCAGGCCGGAAGACCCGGACCCGAGCGAAACAGTTTCGCTCGGGACGCGCCCCCATGGGCGCGAGACCGGCCGCAGGCCGGAAGACCGAGAACCCTCACCCTTGCGTAGGGGTTAGATGGCCACTACACCTGTCTGGAGGAGAACCCGATGATCGCGATGACCGACAAGGCCGCCGAAAAGGTGAAGGAGATCGCCAAGGACGAGAACCTCGAGGGTCAGGGCCTCCGGTTGCGCGTCATCGGCGGCGGTTGCTCGGGCTTCACCTACGACCTCTACTTCGAGGACGCGCCCACCGACATGGACGAGCAGTTCGAGTCGCACGGCATCAAGCTGTTCATCGACCCGCTCAGCGTGCAGTACCTCGACAACACCGAGATCGACTACGTCGAGGGCCTCCACGGCTCGGGGTTCAAGTTCAACAACCCCAACGTCAAGGGCACCTGCGGCTGCGGATCGAGCTTCTCCGCCTGAGGCCGTTGCTCGAAGGTGGGGCGGAGCTCACTCGCCCTTCGCGCGCTTGACGGAGGCGAGATACCAGTTGCGGGCGATCGCGTCCTTCGGCTGCTTTCCGAGGTGCAGGCGGAACAGGTCGGTCGCGGCGTCGTATTGACCGAGGCGGAACATCATCGCGCCCCGCGAGAGCAGGAACGGGAACTCGCCGAGCAGTGGGTGGCTGTTGCCCACCGGGTCGAGCACGCGGTCGAGCGCGATGAGCCGATCGAGCAGCACGAGGCGGCGGCGATCGAGCGCGCCCTCCCACGACCCCGCCTCCTCGTAGTCGGCCTGGCGCACGACGGGGTGCGCGAGCATGAAGGCCATCAGCACGCGCAGCTCGGCCGGGTCGAGCGGCAGCGTGGTCTGCCCGTAGCAGACCGAGGCGGGCGCGCTGTCGCAGTCCTCGAGGCCGAACACCACCGCGTCCCAGTGCAGCTTGAAGCGCGCGCGCAGGAGGTTCTCGGGCACCAGCGGCCGACCGCTCGCCGCGATCCAGCCGTTGCGCTCGAGCACCCCGAGCAGCGCCCCCGCGAGCGACGTGAGCGGCACCGTGTGCTCGCCGAACGTGGCCGATCGGCGCAGCTCGCGCACGAACGACTCGGCCTGGTAGGCGCGCAGATCGCCGAGGGCCGCGTAGACCGCGCGATCCGAGCCGAGCCGCACGCGCAGCACCCCGAGCGTCGCGCGGAGCTCGTTGGACAGGCCCTCGCGCTCCTCGGCGCTCACGGGCACGCTCGAGCTCGCCGCGAGGTTCCACGCCACGAACGCCGAGCCCACCGCGCGGACGTCCGCCGGGAACGGCTCCTGGCTCGCGCGCGCGAAAGCGGCCCGATCGGCGGCCGCGACGCGATCGAGGGAGCTGAGCTCGACCGGGGGCAGCGGCGGGTCGGTCGGATCGACCGGGTGGGGCAGCACGACGAACGCCGAGGTGATCCCGAGGGCCACCCCCGCCGCCGACAGCGGCACGAGGGCTCGCAGGTCGCTCAGCTTTCCGACGCGCACGCCCCTTCATACGCCACGCCGAGCCCCCCCGTCGAGCCAAGGCCCTCGACGCTCGCGCGCCAGTCTGGGAAGCTCCGGCCACCATGAGCGAGAAGCGGCTTTTCGAGCGCGCCCATTTCGACGGCGAAGTGAACGTCTCCCACGCAGGCGGCAGCTTCGCCGCACAGGTGCGTGACCTCTCCGTCGGCGGCGTCTACATCCTCTCGGAGCACAAGCTGGCCTTTGGCACCGACGTCAGCCTGTCGATGCTGCTCCCGGCCCTCGCCGAGCGCGGCAAGGGGCCGATGACCCTCGCGGGCATCGTGCGCTGGACGCGCGACGACGGCTTCGGCGTGCAGTTCGGGCCCACCGGCGCCCTCGAGACGTGGGCGCTCGCCGACTACGTCGCGCGCAAGAACCACGGGATCTGACGTGGCCGTGTCCAAGTCTGCCCCGTGCCCGTGCACGTCGGGCAAGGCCTATGGCGCTTGCTGTCAGCCGCTCCACGCGGGCGAACGCGAGCCCGAGCACGCCGAGGAGCTCCTGCGCTCGCGGTACGCAGCGTTCGCGCTCGGCGAGATCGAGTACCTGTGGAAGACGCTCCACGAGGACCACCCCGACCGCCAGAAGCCCATGGATCGCACGTTCATGGCGCTGCGGCTGGCCTCCTCGAGCCTCAAGTACATGGGGCTCGTCGTCGTCCAGACGAGCAAGCCCGACCGCGACGGCGTCGAGCGCGCGCTCTACCTCGCGCGCGTGTTCCGCCGCGGTGAGGACGTGTCGTTCCTCGAGCTCGCGGAGTTCCTCCACGACGGCAAGGGCCTCCGCTACCTGGCCGGTCGCACCAAGGACGCGCCGAACCTGACGGCGCCCCCTGCGGGTCTCTCCTTCGAGACGTTCTGAGGCCCCCGGTGCCGACCGACGCGTTCGACGAGTCCTCCTGGATGCTCGGCAACCTGGACGGCGAGATCGTCGGCGGGCCGCTCTCGCTCAACCAGGTGAAGAGCGGCCTCAAGGACCGCTCGATCGTCGGCACCGAGCTGCTCGCGCGCGCCGGGAGCTCCGCGTGGCGCCCCATCCACGAGGTGCTCGCCGATCCGCGCTCGCACATCTCGTCGAGCATCCCGCCACCGCGCACCGATCGCTCGCACGGCGCCGAGTGGTACGTGCAGGTCCCGGGGCGTACCCCCGACGGCCCCCTCGCGACCGAGCTCGTGGTGCTCGGGCTGGTCGAGCGGCGCATCCCCGCCAACGCACGCGTGTGCCTCGTGGGCGCCTCGGGCTGGAGCGACATCGCGAGCGTGAAGGAGTTCACCAACGCGGTGCGCCCCCTCCTCGCCGCGAGCGCCAGCAGCTCGCAGCAGGCGCAGAAGAGCGCGCCCGATCGCCTGAAGATCGTGGTGATCGGGGCGCTGGTCGGCCTCGTGGTGCTCGGGATCGTGCTGCTGATCGCGCTGTGGTGACGGTCAGGCCGCGCGGGTGTCGAAGGCGGCGCGGTCGTGGATCGGCGGATCCAGCGGCACCCAGCCCTGCTTCTTGGCGAGCAGGTTGAAGCGACGCGTGAGGAAGCCCGGGATCATCAGCGCGAACGTGCGGGCCAGGCGCATCGGATCGTCGACCGTCTTGACCATGCGCTCGTAGGTGGTGATCCCGTAGGCCTCCTTGAACGCGGCGGCCTGGTCGGGGCGCGCGACCCACGCCATCACGCCGGGCCGGTCGGCCTCGGGGTGGAACTGCACGCCCTCGACGCCGGGCGCGAAGTCGAACGCCATGAGCGCCTCGCCCTTGCTGAAGCCATCGCGAGACTCGCGCGCGAGCAGGGTGCCACCGTGCCGCGCGAGCGCCGACTCGTCGAGGCCCACGGCCTCCCAGTTGCGGTGCTCGAAGGCGAACAGGCGGTCGCCGAAGTCGGCGAGCAGCGGGTGCTGGCGGCCCTCGTCCGTGGTGTAGATCGGCATCACGCCGAACTTCCGCGTGGCGCGCGGGCGCAGGTCGGCGACGTCGAAGTGACGCACCGCCATCTCGTACGAGTAGCAGACCGCGAACAGCCCCGGCCCGTGGCCGATGCCACCCACCATGGTGCGGGTGTTCTCGTCGACCACGTGGTCGAGGAGGTCTCCGAAGTCGTCGACCCAATCCTCGCCGTCGCCGTCGAAGGGCGAACCGGGGCCGCCCGAGCAGAGCAGCAGGTGACAGTCGCGCGGCGTGGCCTCGTCCTTGTCACGGGGCGAGACGTGGGCGCGGCTCATCTTGAGGCCGGGGTTCTTGGCCACGACGCGGGCCTCGAAATGGTCGAGGATGACCCCGAGGCAACGGATGGCCTGGTTCGCGTGGCCGGCGTTCATATCGACGATGCCGACACGCAAGTCTGCAGGCATGGGCCGGCGGAGTGTATCGCGGCGTTGCCGCCGCTCAACGAAAACGTCACGGTGTACCCACTGTGAGACCGCTGGCGCCGACGTGGGTGTGTGCTGCGCTGCTTGTCGCGTGCACGTCGTCGCCGCGCGCGCCGACGCCACAACCCGCCGTTTCCAGCACCTCTGCCCCCACACCTTCGTCCAGTTCGTCCGGCTCTGCGACGGCGAGCGCTGGGCTCGGCGACGCTGGGGTGGACGGCCCCGAGGCCGTCGCCCCCAAGCCGAAGCCGCCGCCGACGGTGGTCGAGACCTGCACGCTGCCCGACGTCCCGCCCGAGGACGACCCGGACCTCGAGATCGACCTCGACGTCGTCTACGCGTCGCCGAAGGGCCAGCCGCAACACCTCGACATCGCCCGCCCCAAGACCAAGGGGCCCCACCCGCTGGTGGTGTTCGTGCACGGCGGCGGCTGGACGTCGGGCTCGCGCAAGCTCTTCCGCAAGGAAATCCGGCGCCTCGCCTCGATCGGCTACGTCGCGGCCAGCATCGACTACCGCCTCGCGAACAAGCCGCAGAACGTGTTCCCGGCCGGCATCGCCGACGTGCGCTGCGCGCTCAAGTTCCTGCGCAGCGAGGCCAAGACCTACCGGCTCGACCCGGCGCACGTGGCGGTGATCGGCGCGTCGGCCGGCGGGCACCTCGCGGCGATGATCGGCGCGCAGGCCGACGACGCCACGCTCGACGGCCCCTGCCCCGTGCAGGGCGACGCGCACGTGCAGGCGGTCGTCTCGTACTACGGCATCTACGACCTGCGCACGCCGAAGAAGAGCTTCACCGGCAAGATGCCGCTCGCGGTGCAGGAGTTCCTCGGCGTGGAGGCCGAGTCGGCGCCCGCGCTGGGGGTGAAGGTGTCGCCGCTGCTGCACGTCAGCAAGGCGATGCCGCCCACGCTGCTGCTGCACGGGGTCGAGGACACGATCATCCCCGTCGCGCAGGCGCGCGCGATGAAGACCGCGCTCGGCGCCGCCGGCGTGCCGTCGCTGCTCGTCGAGGTCGACGGGAAACAGGGCGGGCACGGGTTCCCGCTGCTCGTGACGACGCGGCCGCGGGTCACGTGCACGACGCTCGCGTTCCTCGCCCTCGAGCTGCGCTGAGCCTCGTCCACGGGCTACTCGGCGCCGGCGTCCGGAAGGCTGTAGCACTTCTCCGTCTTGCACCAGCACAAGGCTCCCAGTTCATGTAGGGCCTGAGCGTGGACGCTCGTGGATCGAGACGAGCCCGTGCCGCCGCCACCCCACCCGGACGAGCCAGGTGCGCGGAGCGTGGACCGGCGCAGCCACCGCGGCGACGGCGCCGACCGCCTCGCGGAAGCCGTCGAACCACGGCGCAGAAGAGCAGGGATCGAGCCGCGCCGCCGTGCGCTGGTGCTTCTTGAAGTTGTGCAGCACGTAGGCGAGGGCGAACCGCACCTCCCGCGGCGTGCGCAACGCGCGGGCGTGGAACCGGTCGTCGAAGACCCGCCCGCGGCGCCCGAGCGCCCGGTTGATCGCGCGCGCGAGCCGCACCGCGAGCCCCTGCGCCCCCGCCCGCAGCGCAACCGAGTCGTGCGCCTCGACGATCAGGTGCAGGTGATTGTCCTGCACGGAGAAGTGGACGACCCGGAACGCCGCGACGGCCGTGCGCTGGGCCGCCAGCGCCGCCACGATCGCCGGGAAGACCTCCGCGCCCCGGAGCGACCCGAGCCCCGCCATGCACCGCCAGGTGAGGTGCTCGGGGCGGGAGGCTTGGTGCGCGGGACGCGGCCGGTGGGGGACCAGCGGCCGAGAGGCCACGCGCTTGCGGCCGGCACCCGCGCGCTTGCCGCCCCACCCTCGGGTGCGGAGCAGCTCCAGCTGGGCCGGACGTCGCTTCATCTTGATTGAGCAGTGTATGTCGCCGAGCGCCCCCGTCAACCCCCGGATGCCTGGTGTCCGGTCCAAGGGGATGGGGGACGGTCCCGGGTGACGGCCGTCTTTCCTGTCCGAGGAGATCGGTGACGCCTTGCCTGGAAGGCGCAGTCACCCATGCGACCCGTCGCGCGCCCGGCCCCCTAGGCACTTCGCGGTCGTTCACTTCGGCGTCGGCCACGGCGGATCGGGCGGGGGCTTGGGGCTACGCTGACCGAGTGGCTCCCGACGTCGACCCCCTCGCCCAGCTCGTCGCGGCCGCCGTCGAGTCACCCCACGACGACGCGCCCCGCCTCGTGCTCGCGGACTATTTGAGCGAGCGGGGCGACCCGCGGGGCGAGCTCGTGCAATTGCAGTGCATGCTGGCGCGCCTCTCCGCCGAAGCGCCGGAGCGGGGTGCGCTGGAGCTGCGCGAGCGAGCGCTCCTCGACGCGCACGCCGCGCGCTGGACCGCGCCGTTCCTCCCGGTCGTCGGCGTCGCCTTCGTCCGCGGCCTCCTCTCGAGCCTGCACCGCTCGCCGACCCAGCTCCTCGCGAAGCAGGAGCGCGCGACGCTCGAGGCCTCGCTGCCGCACTTCGGCGTGGAGCGGCTGATCCTGCGGGGCCCCACGAAGAAGGTCGGCGCGCTCTCCGAGACCAGCTCCCTCGCCTGGACGCCGGAGCTGCGCTGGTTCGACTGCCAGCTCGAGGACGCACCCCTCGCGGTGTTCGCGCGGTCGCCGCACCTACACCGCGTCTCCACGCTGGTGCTCGAGAAGCTGCGCTGCGGGGACGAGGGGCTCTCGGCCCTGGCGCGGTCGGGCGTGCTGCCGCGCCTCCGTCGGCTCGAGCTCCCCGCGCCGACCCACGGCGGGGCATTCACCATCCGCGGGGTGATCGCGCTGCTGGAGGCGGCTCCCGGCCTGCGCGCGCTGCACGTCGCGCAGGCCTTCCGCGTGGACCTCGCCGAGCTGGCGGTGAGCCCCGCGCTCCGACGGCTGGAGCTCCTCTCGACGGGCACGACCTCCCGTGGGCCGGCGCTGGCGCTCGCGCGCTCGCCCGAGCTCGGGGCGCTGCAAGAGCTCGCCTTCGATGCCGTCACCCCCGTCGACGACACGCTGCTCGACGCCCTGCTCGAGAACCCTTCGCTCGCGCGACTGCAGCGGCTCTCGTTCCGCCGTCCACTGCGCGGCGTCCTCGACGAGGCCCGCGTCGCGGCTCTGCGCGCTCGCCTCGGACGAGGGCTCACGATCGTGGGCTGACGGGCGCTCACCCCTTGGCGTCGGCGCAGCAGCGAAAGCCGATCGAATAGTCGCGGTACGTCTTGAAGTGCGCCGTCGTCTTGTAGCCGCAGCCAGCGCCGTTCTGCTTGCCGTCGGCGAAGAAGCCGCCGTGGAACTCGCCGAAGCGCGGATCGTCGGGCGTCGGCCCCCCCGAGACCCACTCGTGGACGTTGCCGTGCACGTCGTAGATCCCCGAGCTCGTCACGCACTCCGCGAACGCGCCACCGGGCTCGATGCCGTTCGGAGCCTCGGCGAGGAGAGGGTCGTCGAGGGGCCCGATGGGAGCCGCGCCCGACACCGGGCTCGGACGACCCTCGTTGCACGCACCTTCGCGGTACTCCTTCCCATAGGGGTAGTCATTTTCGTCTCTACCGCGACAGGCTGCCTCCCACTCCGAGCGGGTGCACAGCCGCTTGCCGGCGTGGACGCACGCGGCCTCGGCCTCGGGCTGGCTCACGTTCACCTTCGGCTTCGTGCCCTTCGCCGGCCGAGCGACGAGCGATCCCGCGTCGACGGTGAGCGGCGCGCTCCAGGCGACCCCCGTGATGGTCGCCTCGTAGCGATCCACGCAGACGCGGATCACGCCGGGATCGACCAGCGCCATCTCGTCGGGGCAAGGCTTGACGACCGGGGCCACAACCGCCGCCAGCGGTGGGGGGTCGGGGCGCGTCACCTTGCCGCTCCGGGCGCACCCGGGCGAGAGCGCAACAAGAAGAGCCAGTCGCCAGACGGTCTTGCTCATCTCTCCTCGTCAGCGAGGTTCGTGCCAGTCTCGGCGCACGAGCCCAACCCCCGCCACCAGGCGCCCGTGGTAGCGACGCGGCGGGATGAAATGGGGATGGCTCACGCTCGTGTTCCTGCTCGTCTGCGCCTGCAAGACGAACGAGAGCTGCCGCGCGGCGAAGGAGTGCGGGACACGCGGTCGCTGCACCGCGGACCACGGATCCTGCGTCGCGACATCCGACGCGGACTGCAAGCGGTCGACGCTCTGCCTGGAGCACGGACGATGCACGCTGCGCGATGGCGAGTGCCAGAATTGATCCCGTGTCGCGCGGGAAGGATCGGTCGATGATGCGGGCTTCAGCGAAGGCCGGTCTGGCCGCGGGAGTCCTGGTCGCAGCGCTCGTCGGCTGCTGGTCAGGACCGGGGAACACGGGTTGGCGATGCGAGAGCAGCAAGGACTGCAACGAGCCGCTCACCTGTCGCTCGTACAGCCCACCGAAGGGCAGTGAACTCGTTCACCTCTGCGCCCGACCGGGCGATCGAATGACGACGCAGACGCCCTACAACTGGGCCGTCGTCGGCCTCTTCTACCTGGTGGTGCTCGGTCTGCCCGGGTTCCTCGCATTCAGCATCCTCCGCGACCGCCGCAGACTCCGGCGAGGGTCTCCGCCCGATGTCTGACCCGATGCGCGTGGCCACCCTGGCGACGAGCGGGCACCTCCGCTTCGTCGATCGTGACCGCGGCGTGGTGACCTCCCGTCTCCACGAGGAGAGCGCGTGGGTCGATCTCCGCGCGTGGCCGCCGCGCCTCGCCCCTCTCGCGGACGCGTGGACGCGATGCGCCGCGCGCGGACCCGAGGGCCGGTGGGCCGCGCTCGTCGGCTGGAACGCGCAGCGGCTCCTCGTGGAGGAACCGGGCGGCGCGACCGTCGAGGTGGCGCTGCCGTCGAAGAAGGTCGGCTTCGCCGCGATCGGCTTCGTGGGCGACCTGCTGATCGCGGTGCCCGGACCGCTCGCGGACGGGAACAAGTCGCCGAGCCTGCGCCAGGCGCCGGCCCCGTGCGTCGCGTGTGACCAGAAGCTGCGCCCCCTCGCGCTCGGCGCGGACTGCGCATCGGGCGACGCGTGGGAGCTGTGTGGTGTGGCGCCGCTCTCCTCGGGCGAGGCGCTGATCGTGTGGGGTGGGCGCGTGATGCGCCTCGAGCGCGACCGGCTCGAGCGCGCGCTGCCGTTCGATCTGCCGCGCGGACACGGGAACTTCGGGCTGTCGTCGGTGCCGGTCGGCGATGGCTTCGTCTGCGCGGCGGGCCATCGGCTCGCCCATGTTCGGCTTGGGGCGAGCGCGCCGTCGTTTCCTGTCGCCGGGCTGGAGGACGTCGTCGCGGTCGCGCCGTTCGGAGACGAGATCGTGTTGACCACCGTCGGGCCCCTCCGTCACCACGTCGTCGACCCGCGCACGTGGGCCGTGCGGACGCTCGACACGCGCGCGATGGGCGACGTCGACTTCTCCGTGTGGCGCACGTCGGTCGGGGTCGTCGCCAGCAGCGCCGCGGGCGACGGCCTGCGGCGGCTGACCTGAAGCACTGGCGCCGCGGCAAGCTCACCCCGTTCGTGCTGCGTGGCGAGCACTACGAAGAATTGGCCCGCAGCGTCGTGCTCCCTGGCATCGATCTCGAACAGCTGGTCCTGCACCTCGAGCACCCGACCACGAGCGCTGCGATTCGCGCCTACCGCGCCGAGCTGCAGGCGAAGAAGCGCTAGGGCTCAGCGCGACAGCACGAGGAGGCCGTACGCCGGCAGCCGCACCGCGCCCGTGTGGGGCAGCCCGTCCCGCGCGACCGGCTTCGTCGTCACGTCCGGCAGGCTCGTCGTGCCGAAGTCCGCGCCGTACTTCACGTCGTCGCTCGAGAGCCGCACCTTCCATGGCCCGGCGCTCGGTAGCCCGATCTCGTAGACCGTGAAGACCTTGTTCGTGAAGTTCGCCATCACGATCACGTCGTCGCCGCCCTTGTCCCAGCGCCGGTACACCAGCACCTTCGCCCCGTCGTTCAGGTGGAAGACGTCGACCCCCGCGCCGAGCAGCGCGCCCGTCGTGCCCGCCTTGTTGCGGCGCAGCGCGACGAGATCGCGGTAGTAGGCGACCGTGGCGGCGTTCGTCGCGCGGTGGGTCCAGTCGAGCGGATCCGGCGTCGAGGCGAACGTGCCGGCCTCGAGCATCTCCTGCCCCTGGAACAGCATGGGCACCCCGGGCGACGTGAGCAGGATGCCCGCCGCCAGCATCGATCGACGCCGCGCCGCGAAGCTCGTGGGGTTCGTCGGATCGATCCGGGAGGGGAGCCGCGCGCCGCCGTTGCCGACGGTGTCGTGGTCCTCGGTCCAGATGATGCGCTGGAACGGGTCGCCGTTGTACTGCCCCTTGATCGCGTCGCGCACGCGGAACAGGTCGCGCGTGTTGTCGTCGTAGGGGATGAGCGCGTCGGCGAGCGCCCAGCGGAAGCTCGCGTCCCACTGCGCGCCGAACCCGAGGCCGCCCGCGGCGGTGGGCGCGCTCACGTTGGCGTCGCCCTTCAGGTCCTCGGCGACCAGGATCGCCTCGGGGAGGAGCTTGCGGGTGGCGTCGTTGGCGCGCGCGACGAGCTCGCGGCCGCCGGGCACCGTGCCCTTGCCGTCGAGCGCGCGGATGTTGGAGACCGAGTCCCAGCGGTAGCCGTCGACGCGGTACTCGCGCACGAAGCGCTCGGTCACGTCCACCAGGTGATCGGCCACCTGCTTGGTCGCGAAGTCGGGGCGCGGGCCCCACGGCGTGTCACGGTACGCCGGGTCGCGGAAGAAGTAGATGCCCTTGCTCGGGTCGGGGCAGTCGCCGTCGAAGCAGCGCAGCGGCGCGCCCTTCCAGCCGTCGTAGTGGTTGTAGACGACGTCGAGCATCACGGCGACGTCGCTCGCGTGGGCCGCGTCGACCAGCGCGCGCAGCGAATCGGGCGTGCCGTAGGGCACGTGCGGCGCGCCGAAGAGCCGCGGGTTGTAGCCCCACCCGCGCGTCGTACCGAACGAGTTCGCCGGCATCAGCTCGACCGCGTTCACGCCGAGATCCACCAGATCGGGCAGCCGCGCGCGCACGCTGTCGAACGTGCACGACGCCGTGCCCGTCGGACACGCGAAGCTCCCGACGTGCAGCTCGTAGAGCACGAGCTCTCGTCGCCCGTGCGGCGTGTACGGCTTGGATTTCCAGGCGAACGCGGCCGGATCGACCACCACGCAGTCGGCGCCGGTCGCGGCGACCTCGCGCGCGGCGGGGTCGAGGCGGTCGAGCGCGCCGGCCTTGGTCGTGAGTTCGAAGTGGTAGCGGTCGCCCACCTTGGCGCCCGCGACGCGCGCGTACCAGACGCCTTCGCCCACCGCGGCGAGCGCGGCGGCGGGACCGAACGTGCCGACGACCGATACCGCCGTCGCGGCCGGCGCCCACAGGCGGAAGTCGACGGCGCCGGGGACCACCGTCGCGCCCATCGCGGAGGACGGCGGCGGAGGGGGCGCGTCGACCGCGGCCTCGCTCGCGTCGGACGGCCCCTGCGTGTCGAGCAGCGCGACGTCGATCGGGTCGGCGTCGAACGACGGTCGATCGGCCACGTCACCCGGATCGCCGCAGCCGATCAGACCGAGGCCGAGGAGCACCCAGACGCGTGACTCCGTCATGAGTGCCGTTCTACCCCGCGGGCGGGACCCGGGCAAAACCCGTCCGACCGCGACGGCGGTTTCCGGCCGCGCGGTCCCCTCTCGGTGCTATCCGGCGGGCGTGGCCGACCGACCCCGCAGACCCGAAGGCGCCAAGGAGTGGACGGCGCACGTGTTGTCGGTGTGGTTCGGGTGCGGCCATTTTCCCGGCGCGCCGGGCACCGCGGGCACCGTCGGCGCCATCCCGCTCTACCTGTTGCTGCGGCCCCACGGCCTCCTGCCGGTGGCCATCGCGGCCGTCGTCGTCACCGTCGTCGGCATCTGGTCGGCCTCCTCGGAGTGCGCGCGCATCGGCACCAAGGACCCGCAGATCGTCTGCATCGACGAGGTGGCCGGCGTGCTGATCGCGTGGCTCGGCTGCCCCGTCGGCTGGAAGGGCACGCTCGCGGGCTTCGTGCTGTTCCGGCTCTTCGACCAGTTCAAGCCCTTCCCCGCGCGGCTCGCCGAGAAGCGCCTGCCCTCGGGGTGGGGCGTGATGCTCGACGACGTCGTCGCGGGGCTGTGGGCCGCGGTGCTGCTCTACGGCGCGCAGCGCCTCGGCTGGCTCAGGTAGCCTTCGTCCGCCGCCCGAGCGCGAGCAGCAGCGCGGGCAGCGCGACGACCGCGGTGAACAGGCAGGCCACCTCCCCGAGCACGGCGACGAGGCCGAACGAGAACAGCGCGCGGTTCTCGGCGAGGAGGAGCGACGAGTAGCCGATGATGGTGGTCATCGAGCACAGGCCCACCGCGCCGCCGGTCGACACGATGGCCCCGGTGACGTCACCGCGACCGTCCTGGTCCCAGCGCGCGACGACGTTGACGGCGTAGTCGACGCCGATGCCGAAGGTGATCGGGAAGGCGATGAAGTTCGCGAAGTTGATCTTCACGCCCATCGCGAGCGTCGCCGCCGCGAGCCACAGCACCCCGACGCACAGCGAGCCGATCACGTACACCGTGGAGAGGCTGCGGCGGAACAGCAGCAGCACGACGAGGATCACCCCGCTGAGCGCGGTGATGGTGGCGACGACGCCGTCCCGCGAGATGGACTCGACGATGTCGCTGGAGAGCACGAGCGACCCGGCGACCCGCGGCGGAGGCCCGGCGATGTCCTTCTTCGCCGCGTCGCGGAGGGCGCGCGACAGCGCGGAGAGCGCCTCGCCCTTCCACAGGAGCTCGCTCGGGCGCGGATAGAAGAGCACCGCCTTGTCCATCGTGCCGTCGTTCTCGCGCAGACCGGCGCTGAACGTGCCCGGCAGATCCATGGGGCGCAGGGCGACGAGGTCGTGACCGAGGAACCGATCGACGACCTTCTTCTGCTTGTCGTCGAGCGAGGCGAGCACGCGCGGCGTGAGCACGGCCTTGATCTTCTTGACCTCGGCGAGCTTCTCCTCCTGCTCGCGCGGCAGGACGTCGTCCATGCCCACCACCGAGCTCGCGATCTCGGAGAGCGGCGCCACCTTCACGGCCTCGCGGAGGGAGCGCTCGACCTTGCGCGCGTCCTCGGGCTTGTCGGTGAGGATGACGGTGGGCGAGAGGTAGCGGCCGAGGAGCGCGTCCATCTTGCGGCCCCAGAAGCCCTCGCCGCGAACGAAGGTGTCCGCGCGGCGGAGGCGGGAGAAATCGGTCTCGAGGCGCGAGCGGTCGAGCTTGCGGACGGCGAAGCCGGCGGCCGCCGTGACCACCAGCGCGAACACCGTGATCGGCACCGGGAAGCGCCGCACGAAGCGGGCGACGATCGCCATGAGCCCCGCGCCCTCCGGGCGCTTGCGCGGCGCGGTGGTGGCGTCGCGGTCGAGGAAGCGCGTGAGCGAGGGCGTCAGCACGAACGCGAACGTCCAGGCCAGCACCATGCCGATCGCGCCGATGATCCCGAACTGCCGGAAGCCTCGGAACCCGGTGATCATGAGCGACCCGTAGGCGACGCCCGCGGCGAGCGCGGCCGAGAGCGTGCCCACCCGCGCGCCCCACGACGAGGTGACGAGCGCGTCGTCCACGGACGCCCCCCCGCGCCGGGCCTCGACGTAGCGCGCGACGAGGACGATGCCGAAGTTGATGCCGTTGCCGACGATGATCGACCCGAGGAACGCGGTGTTGGAGTTGAGCTCGGTGATCCGGAACGGCGGCAGCGTGACGAGCCCGAACGTGCAGATCGTGGCGAGCAGCAGCGGCAAGAACAGGAGCGGCAGGCTGCGCCACCACCGGAAGAAGATCAGCAGGACGGCGAGCACCGCGACGACCACCAGGATCGAGGAGACCCCGAGGTCGGTGACCAGCGCCGAGAGCTCCTCGACGTTGACGGCGACGTCGCCCGTGTAGCCGACCTTGAGGCCCGGACCGTACTTCTCCGGGCCGCCGAGCGAGGCGAGGTCGGCCTGCACCCGGGCCAGCAGCTCCGCCGCGCCAGCACCGGTCGAGAAGCTGCCGACCTCCACGAGGAGGAGCGTCACGTGCAGCTCCTTGCTCGAGAAGCGGTCGTCCGGGAACCGCCCCCGGTCGCCGGACTTGTCCTGGTACTTCTTCTCGAGGTCCGAGAAGTCCACCGAGGGCGCGGGATCCGTGTCGTCCAGGGAGACCCCCATCGCCTTGCCCGCCTCCCACTCCTTGCGGGCCTCGAGACGCGAACGAATGGTCACGAGATCGGGGAGCTCGACGTAGAGCGGGGCGTTCTTCTCGAGGAAGGCCCGCTCCTCCTTCACGCCCGTGCGTACCGACCGGACCAGGCCTTTCGGGTAGGTAGCGATCTTCGCACCCAGATCGTCGAGGAGTTTCTCGCCGGCTGGGAGCTTGGTTGCGTCCCCGGTGTCGACAATGACTCCCAGGTACTGGAGGCCGGGCATCCGAGCGCGGAGCTCCTGGATGGCCACCACGCTCGGCGCCTTGGGCGGCAGCAGCGCGTCGAGCTCGCTGTTGAGGTGCATGTACAGCCGGACCATGCGGATCGTGGCCGGAACGGCGAGGAGGACGGCGAGGACCCACAGCAAACGTCCGTGGCGGATCGCCCAGGCGACGAAGGCTCGGGTTCGGGGTCCAGGGCCGGCTCCTCGGGGCTCGTGCATCGGCGGAGGTGTGCGGCATTTCGGACGCAGTCGTCAACCGCGACCGCTGCCCCGAGACCCACCGATCGTGGTAGGAACCGCGCCCGGACTCATTGTCTGCATCTTTGGCCCGCCGTTGGCATCGCAGGCATGTCCAGGGGGATCTTCGAAGGAACTGGGATGACGATGCAAAACCGGTCGAACGGTCTGCGCGGAGCGGTGGTTGGCTACGGGTTCATCTCCGAGCGCGGCCACCTGCCTGCCTGGTTGTCGCGCGCGGCGAATCGCGGAGACGTGTCCATCGTCGCGGTCGCGGACAGCTGTCCGGCGCGTCGCGAGAAGGCGCGGGCCGTCCTGCCCCCCGACATCCGGGTCTACGCCGACCACGAGAGCCTGCTCGCGGCGGAGGCCGGCAACCTCGACTTCGTCGACATCGCCGCGCCGCCCAACGCCCACGAGGAGATCACCCACGCGGCCCTCGATCGCGGCCTGCACGTGCTCTGCGAGAAGCCCATCGCGGTCTCCACGGAGGCCGCGCGCCGCATGCTCCTGCACGCCAAGCAGGCGCGCCGGGTGTTCATGCCGTGCCACAACTACAAGCACGCGCCGGTCATCCAGGCGGTGCGCAAGGTGCTGAGCTCGGGCGCCATCGGCAAGGTCCGCCTCGTCACCCTCGAGACTTTCCGCAACACGCACGCCAAGGGCGTGACCGAGTGGAACCGCGACTGGCGCCGCGACCACCGCGTCGCCGGCGGCGGCATCGCCATGGACCACGGCAGCCACAGCTTCTACCTGGCGTTCGAGTGGATGGCCTCGCACCCGACGAGCATCACCGCCAAGATGTCCACCCTGCAGCGCCCGCAGAGCCAGGGCGGGGGTGCCGTGGCGGGCCACGAGGTCGAGGACGACTTCTCCTGCACGCTCACGTTCCCCGAGGGCACCGCCTCGGCGCGCCTCACCTGGAACGCGGGCGTCCGCAAGGTGCTCTACACGATCCACGGCGAGCACGGCGCCATCACGGTGCAGGACGACGACCTCGAGGTGGCCGTCATGCGCGCGGTCGACGGCGAAGACGTCGGCAAGGGCGCCGTGGAGTGGAGCTTCGAGAAGCGCGCCGTCAGCTCCGACTGGATGGACGCGAGCCACGTCACCTGGTTCGACGCCGTCATCGACCAGTTCAAGGCCGCCATCGCCCGCGACGAGTTCGTCGGGCACGAGGCGCGCGAGTCGTTCCGCTGCATCCAGCTCATCCAGACCGCCTACGCGTCGTCGCGCGACCGCTCGCGCGAGCTGCCCCTCGAGGACCTCGCCTGGCTCGACGAGGAGGCGCCGGCCTCGCGCCGCCGGGTCAGCGAGCGCCGCGTGGAGGCGTTCCCCGAGCGGGGAGCGCCCCGGTGAACACCCCGCCCCCGGACCTGCTCCTCGGCGGAGCGATGGTCGTGGGCGCGGCCGGGGTGGCCGTGCTCTACGGCGTGCGCACCCTGCGCCGTGGGCGCGCGCAGTTCGACCGCGTCGAGCAGGTCGGCAACAGCAAGTTCGTCTCCTCGTGGCTCGTCGAGATGGGCTACTGGGCGATGCAGCCGTTCGCGCGCCTCCTGCGGGCGCTCGGCATGTCCGCCAACGTGATCACCTGGTGGTCGCTGGTGTTCGGCCTGCTGGCCGCCGTCGCCCTCGCCTTCGGGTGGTTCGGCGCCGCCGCGGTGCTCGGCCTCTGCTCGGTGGTCAGCGACGCGCTCGACGGCATCGTGGCCCGCATGCTCGGCACGTCGTCGGAGGCCGGCGAGGTGTTCGACGCCGCGGTCGACCGCTACACCGAGTTCGCCATGCTCGCGGGCGCGGTGGTGCTCTACCGCAACCAGCTGCCCTGGATGATCGTGGCGCTCGCCGCCATGCACGGCTCGTTCATGATCAGCTACTCGACCGCCAAGGCCGAGGCGATGGGGATCTCTCCGCCCAAGGGCGCGATGCGCCGGCACGAGCGCGCGATCTACTGGGTGACCGGCACCTCGTTGGCTGCCCTCAGCGTCAAGTTCATCGAGCTGCCGCCGCGCGTCGCGCAGCCGCTCGGCATCCCGTTCCTGTTCGCGCTCACCATGATCGCCGTCGTCGCCAACGCCTCCGCGGCGCGGCGATTCTGGCTGATCTACCTCGCCGTGCGCGCCCGCGACGGCAAGGCGCAGGCTCCTGTTTCGTCCGACGCGCAGCACCTCGAGAAGGGGCACCTCGAGAAGGCGAGCTAGTGGCGGCGCGCGGCTGGGCGCTCCTCGGCAAGCACCAGGTCAGCGCGCTCGTGGCCACGGCGGTCGACTTCGGCGTGATGATCGCGCTGGTCGAGCTGCTGCGCCTCTCACCCGTCCTCGCGACGGTGCTCGGCGCGCTCTCGGGCGCGGCGACCAACTTCACCCTGGGCCGCACCTGGACCTTCTCGGCCCGGGAAGGCGCCCCCGCCGGCCAGGCGATGCGCTACCTCCTCGTGTCCGCCGCGAGCCTCGGCTGGAACGCGCTCGGCGTCCACGTCGGGGTCAAGCTCGGCGTGCCCTACGTCGCCGCCCGCGTCGTGGTCGCCATCCTGATCAGCTTCCTCTGGAACTTCCCTCTCCACCGCTACTTCGTCTTCAAAGAAGCCCGAGACCGATGAACGACTCGCAGCCCAAGAACCAGACCGTCTCGCTCGTCACCGCGGTGCCCGGCCCGAAGAGCCAGGCGCTCCGCGCCCGCGAGGAGGCCCACCTCGCGCCCGGCCTCCAGGGGTTCGCGATCATGGCGGGCATCGTGGTCGACACGGCGGCGGGCAGCGCGGTCACCTGCGTCGACGGCAACACGTTCCTCGACTTCATCGGCGGCATCGGGGTCAACGGCCTCGGCCACTCGCACCCGCGGTACGTGGCCGCGCTGCAGGCGCAGGTGGCCAGGGCCTCGGTCGGTTCGTTCACCTCGGAGCCGCGCGTCGAGCTGCTCGAGCGCGTCGCGAGCCACGCGCCGAAGGGCCGCGACGGCAAGCCCGTGCGGCGCCTGCAGCTCTACTCGGGGGGGTCCGAGGCGGTCGAGAGCGCGATGCGCCTCGCCAAGTGCCACACCGGCAAGTACGAGATGGTCGGCTTCTGGGGCGGCTTCCACGGCAAGACCATGGGCACGCTCTCGGTGAACGGCTCCTCGCTCAAGCACGCGCTCGGGCCGATGGTGCCCGGGAGCCACCTCGTGCCCTACGCCGACTGCTACCGCTGTCCGGTCGGGCTCACGCACCCCTCGTGCGGGCTCGCGTGCGTCGAGATCGGTCGCAAGCAGCTCAAGGCCAGCACGGCCGGCGCGGTCGCGGCGTTCCTCGTCGAGCCGATGCAGGGCACCGCCGGCAACGTGATCCCGCCCGACGATTTCCTGCCCGCCGTGGCCTCGGTCGCCAAGGAGCACGACGCGCTCCTCATCGTCGACGAGATGATCACCGGCTTCGGCCGCACCGGGCGCTACTGGGGCCTCGAGCACAGCGGCGTCGCGCCCGACATCGTCACCCTCGGCAAGCAGTTCGGCGGCGGCTTCCCGATGAGCGGCCTGCTCGCGCGCGAAGAGGTCGCGCAGGCCAAGCCGTGGTCGAACCCCTCGGGTTCGTCGTCGAGCTACGGCGGCAACCCGCTCGCCGCCGCGGCGGCCAACGCGTCGCTGCGCATCATCGACGAGGAGCAGCTGGTCGAGAACGCCCGCGTGGTCGGCGCCGCCCTGCTCGCGATGCTGGAGCCGCTCGCGGAGCACCGGTTCGTGGGTCAGGTGCGCGGCCGCGGCCTCTTCCTCTCCATCGAGCTCGTGAAGGACAAGGTCACCAAGGAGCCGCTCTCGAAGGCGGCCACCAACCGCATCTTCACGGAGTGCCTGAAGCGCGGCCTGCTCACGATGAGCTACGCCTCGAGCTTCCGCATCCAGCCCGCCATGACGCTCGACGAGGCCACCGCGCGCAACGCGGTCGAGATCCTGCGCGAGGTGTTCGCCCTGGTGGAGCGCGAGGGCATCGACCGGCTGTGAGGGCCCCGCGCCCCCGCGGGTGGTTCAGCTACACTCGCGGTCGAGGTGCGCGGGGTGTTCCCACGACGGGTCAGCGCCACGCTCGGACTGCTCACGCTGGTCGCCTGCGGGCACGCCGTCGAACGCACGGCGGATGCGACGGCGCCAGAGACAGGCTGCAGTTCTCGCACCAAGGCCTTGATGCCGTGCGGAGAAGATCAGATCGGCCTCGCGTGCGAGAGTGCGGGGTACTGCCCGACCCACTACTTCGTCCTGCGGTGCGGCTACCTCGAGGCCAGCCCGCGGTGGCTCGAGACGGGCGACGAGCCAAGTCGCTGCCCGCCCCGCGACGCGTCCACTCCAGAGGTCGGTGCGGATGGGTGCCCGACGAGCCCGGACATCGGTGGGCGGCCCTGCACCGAGAAGGACCAGGAGTGCCTCTATCGACACCTCTGCCCGTCGGTCCTGGTCGTCTACCGCTGCGAGACGGGCTCGAGTGGTGGCCTCCTCTGGAACGGTCACGAACGCTCCTGCTAGTCACAATCACCGGCAGGGGCACCTTCATGCTCTCCCCCGAACGGCCCGCGACCATGGCGCCACGATGGCCCGGGAGGAGACCTGACCACTTGACCCGGGCACATTCATCGCCATATTCAAACCATGCAGCTCGCGCTCGACCTGACGGGGAAACGCCCGCCGGCGGCGGCTGCGGCGCGTGGGCGGGGTGGGGCCCGCAAGGGAGCGGGGCGTCCACGGCTGCCCGAGAGCGAGTCGCACCGCGCCCGGCCGCCGGTCTCGCCGCGGGTCCCGCAGCACCTCACGCTGCGGATGGCCGAGCACGTGTGGAACCTGCGGGCCGAGCGGTGCTTCGGGCCGATCCGGCGGGCGATCGGGGCCGTCCAGCGCGAGGGCTTCCGGGTCGTGCACTACACGGTGCAGGGGAACCACCTGCACCTCGTCGTCGAGGCGCAGGACCGCGCGGCGCTGGTCTTCGCGCTGCGCTCGCTCACCGTGCGGCTCGGGCGCGCGCTCAACCGGGTGATGGAGCGTCGGGGTCGCGTGCTCGGCGGGCGGCCGCACGTGCGCGCGCTGCGCACGCCCACCGAGGTGAAGAACGTCCTGCGCTACGTGCTCCTGAACCGCAGCCACCACCTGCCCGACGCCCCGTGGCTCGACGAGTGCTCCACGGCGCCATGGTTCGACGACTGGGTCGCGCTCGAGGTCGCCCGTCCACCTCCGGGCCCACCACCCCCCGAGCGCGTCGATCGCCCCGCGCGCACCTGGCTCCTCTCGGTCGGGTATCGCCGCGGCCGCAGCACCCGTCTCCGCTGACCTACGAGAGCCGCACCAGCGCGCCCGCCTTGCCGCGGGAGAGGTTGGGCGCCTGCGTGTTGTAGTGCGCGCCGACCCAGCCGTTCTCGATGCGGATGCGCATCCCGTCCTCGATCTCGCGCGCGTCGTCGTCCCAGAACGTGACGCCGACGGTGCCCGACGCGTCGCGGAGCACGCCCTCGCGGACCGGGATCGACTCGTCGCGCTTGCGCACGTACCGCGTCTTGCCGAGCCCCTCGACCGTGCCCTCGACCGTGACCGCGGAGTTCAGGGCGACGCTCGCGATCGGCGAGAGCGGTGGCGGCGGTGGCTCCGGCGGCGGTGCGGGCCTCGACACCTCGCGCTTCGCGTCGGCCACGACCTCGCGGAGCTCGTCGTCCCCGAGCGCCAGGAGCGACCGGCCGGTGACGAACTGGCCCTCCTGCAGGAACACGACGGACAGCGGGCACGCCGCGTGCGCCTTGGCGAGCCGCGCGTCGACGCGCCGGTAGAACGCGCGCCACTCGCCCTCGCTGTCGCACGCGACGTCGGCGTCGAGCTGCACCTGCCGGTCGTTCTCCCAGCGGTCCGCGAGGTGCAGCTCCGAGCCTGCGAACACCGCCGTGAGCGCCTGCTTCTGCGCGGCAGAGACGGGCGCGGCGAAGCGCAGCGTCCACCACGGGTTGTCGCCCTCGTAGGTGCTCGCGTCGCCGACGCGCAGGAACGCCGTGCTCCTGCGCGACGCGGGCCTCTTCGCGGTCTTCTTCGCCGCCACGTGCCTACCGGGTGAGCGGGCGGTACTTGATGCGGTGGGGCTGGTCGGCGTCGCGGCCGAGGCGGCGCTTGCGGTCCTCTTCGTACTGCTGGTAGTTGCCCTCGAACCACACGACCTTGCTGTCGCCCTCGAAGGCGAGGATGTGGGTCGCGATGCGGTCGAGGAACCAGCGATCGTGGCTGATGATGACCGCGCAGCCGGGGAACGCGAGCACCGCGTCCTCGAGGGCGCGCAGGGTCTCGACGTCGAGGTCGTTGGTGGGCTCGTCGAGCAGGAGCACGTTGCCGCCCTCCTTGAGGAGCTTGGCGAGGTGCACGCGGTTGCGCTCGCCACCCGAGAGCGAGCCGACCTTCTTCTGCTGGTCGCTGCCGCGGAAGTTGAACCACGAGCAGTAGCCGCGGCTCGACACCTCGCGCTTGCCGAGCGTGAGGGTCTCCTCGCCGCCGCTGATCTCCTGGAACACGGTCTTCTTCGGGTCGAGCGAGTCGCGGCTCTGGTCGACGTGCGAGAGCTGCACCGTCTCGCCGAGCAGGAGCTTGCCGCTGTCGGGCTTCTCGGCGCCGGTGAGCATGCGGAACAGGGTGGTCTTGCCCGCGCCGTTGGGCCCGATGACGCCGACGATGCCGCTCCGTGGGAGGCGGAACGAGAGGTCGTCGAACAGCAGCTTGTCGCCGAAGGCTTTGGTCAGGTTCTCGGCCTCGATGACCAGGTCGCCGAGCCTCGGCCCGGGCGGGATGCTGATCTCGGCCACGTCCTGGCCGGTCTTGTTCGACTGGGAGAGCAGCTCCTCGTACGCGCCGAGGCGGGCCTTGCTCTTGGCCTGGCGCGCGCGGGGCGACTGGCGCACCCACTCGAGCTCCATCTTGAGCTTGCGCTGCCGCGCGGACTCCTGCTTCTCCTCCTGCGCGAGGCGCGCCTGCTTCTGCTCGAGCCAGCCCGAGTAGTTGCCCTTGAACGGGTAGCCGTGGCCGCGATCGAGCTCGAGGATCCAGCCGGCGACGTTGTCGAGGAAGTAGCGGTCGTGGGTGACCGCCACGACCGTGCCCGGGTAGTCGTGCAGGAACCGCTCGAGCCAGGCCACCGACTCGGCGTCGAGGTGGTTGGTGGGCTCGTCGAGGAGCAGCATGTCGGGCTTCTCGAGCAGCACGCGGCACAGCGCCACCCGGCGCTTCTCGCCGCCGGAGAGGTTCTTGATCTCGGCGTCGGGCGACGGGCAGCGAAGCGCGTCCATGGCGATCTCGACCGCGCGGTCGAGGTTCCAGGCGTCGGCGGCGTCGATCTTGTCCTGGAGCTTGCCCTGCTTGTCGAGCACCGCGTTCATCTCGTCGTCGGTGAGGTCTTCACCGAGCTTGGCGGAGAGCTCCTCGAACCGGTTCAGGAGGGCGCGCGTCTCGCGGACGGCAAAATCGACGGCTTCACGCACCGTCTTCGCGTCGCCGAGGTCGGGCTCCTGGGCGAAGTACCCGATCTTGGTGCCCGGGTGGGGGCGCGCCTCGCCGCCGAAGGTCTTGTCGACCCCGGCCATGATCTTGAGCAGGGAGCTCTTGCCCGAGCCGTTCGCGCCGAGGACGCCGATCTTCGCGCCCGGATAGAACGACAGGTAGATGTTCTGGAGGACCTTCTTGTCCGGCGGGTGGACCTTGGAGACGTCCTGCATCGTGAAGATGAACTCGGGCATCCGGCGTTCGTAGCGGATCGACACGTCGCACGAAAGCTGCGGGTGGCACACTCTGCGACACGGCTCGTCACGCGCGTGGGACATGCGGCCGCCGTGCGCGACCCGCAATCCACGTGTGCATCTGCTGACGGTCTGCTCGCGACGTCGCCAAGGTACGGGTGGAATCATGCAGCACGGTCGCAAGGCGGGGTTGTCCTACATCGTGGCGATTGCACGACGTGGTCGATTTTCACCCTGCGAGACGTGGCGCGCCGGACGACGTTGCGCTTGCATGAGGACCTTCACCCTGCAGCGCGCACGCATCGTGCAAATGCGTAGCTCTCGAGGACGGCATCCATGAGCAAGAAGTCTCGGAAGAAGCGCGCCAGCAGCCTGCCCCCGCCGAACACGGCGAGCCGCGGGCGGATCGACACGAACGATCCGGTGGTGGTCGATCCGGCGCTCGCCGAGGCGTCTGCGGAGTCGCGTGCGTCCGACACCCCCGAGAGTGCGCCGGACTCGGTCGAGTCGCGCGCGTCCAGCGAGCCCGTGGCTGCGGCGAAGGAAGATGCGAAGAGCGAGGGGTCGGAGACCAAGGCCAGCGAGACCAAGGCCAGCGAGACCAAGGCCAGCGAGACCGAGGCCAGCGAGACCAAGGACGAGGCCAAGGACGACAAGGCGAGCAAGGTCGAAGCCAGGACCGAGACCGAAGCCAGGACCGAGGCCAAGGACGGGGCCGACGACCACGCCAAGGACAAGGCCAGCGCCAAGAGCGACGCCAAGGTGCGCGCCGCCGACAAGCACGATCACGACGACCACGCCCACGCGGCCAGCGGTCACCATCCTCACGCCCACGGCAAGGGCAAGGCCGAGGAGTCGGGCGAGTTCCACCCCGAGTTCTTCGCCAAGAGCGAAGAAGAAGTGCACCTCGAGGAGGCCCGTCGCGAGGCCCCCGAGCTGCACGACGAGACCACCGCCACCTTCACGCCGCACAAGCCGCGCATCCACCACCACATGGCGCGCAAGATCGTGGCGGCCGTCGTCGGCCTCGCGGCGATCGTGCTGCTCGCCGGAGTGATGATGCGCAAGAAGCCGCAGACCATCGGCGCCGCAGCGCCCCCGGCTTCGTCCGTCGTGACCCCGCCGCCGCCCGCGACCACCGTCGCCGTCGTGGCCACGGTCCAGGCCCCCGCCGTGAGCGCGACCGTGGCTCCTGCGCCGGAGGTCAGTGCCTCGGCCAGCGCGAGCGCCGTGACGCCCGAGGCGAGCACCTCGGCTGCCGCGAGCGCGAGCGCCTCGGTCGCGCCCAGCGCGAGCGCATCGGCCCCGCCGTCTGCGGCCCCGTCCGTCGTCCCGTCCGCGGCGCCCTCGGTCGTGGCCGCCACCAGCGCCTCCACGGGCGACGATCCCGACGACGCGCTCACCGGGGGGCAAGCGCTCGCCCAGGCGCGCGCGGCCCTGAACGGCGGCAACGCCAAGCGGGCGGCCGCCCTCGCGCAGAAGGCCGTGAAGAAGGGCGCCGGCGGCAGCGCGTACTACGTGCTCGGCGCGGCCTACCAGGCCATGGGCGCCACCGGCGCGGCCAAGTCGGCCTACGGAAACTGCGCCAAATCCGGGGCCCCCGAGGCCAGCGAGTGCGCCGACCTCGTCGCCAACATGTGACCGTGGCGTTCTTCCGCGGGGCGACGCAGACTCTGGGGGTGCGCTCCGCTGCCCTCCTCCTGCTCGCGCTCACGTCGTGCGCGAAGCCCGTCCTGACCAAGGACGGCTCGTGGATCCTGCAGGAGAAGGGCGCCCGGGGCGCCACCGTCGTCACCGCCAACGGCGTCGAGTTCCACGACTCCGAGGACGTGCCCTCGCCGGTCATCCAGAAGGATCCCATGGATCCGTGGCGCGCGCCGATCGGCTTCATCCTGCCGAAGAGCGGCGTGTTCACGAAGACGAGCACGCCGCTCACGCTCGCGACGCAGGGGGCGGTGGTGGTCGTGCGCTCGAGCGACACACGCGTGCCGTCCTGGGGTGGCGAGATCCTCGTGCGCGTCGACGTGCACGCCCTCGGCACGGGCGCCGCGCCGCTGCGCGATCCCGAGCGCGTGTGCGTGGTGATCGACGGCAGCGACGAGGCCACCCTCGCCCTCGTACAGACCACGCTCGGCCAGCTCGGCGAGAAGGACGTGGTGAGCGTCATCGACGCGCGCGGCGCCAAGCTGCTGGTGCCGCAGGTGCCCGCCACCCACCGCGCGCTCGCGCTCGCCGCGACAGCCACGCGCCTCGCCAAGGATCGCCCGCGTGCGCTCGCCGCGAGCCTGAACCGCGGGCGCAAGCTGCTCGGCAAGGGCGGGCGCCTCGTGGTCCTCTCCAAGGAGGCCAAGACCGCGCCCGATGCTGCCACCCTCGCCGCCTTCGACGCCGCCATGAGCGACGGCGTCTCGGTCGGCGCGTTCGACCCGGCCGCCGCCGACGCCGAGGCGCGCGTGCGCAAGTTCGTGCCGCCCTCCGGACCGACCACCTTCGCGGGCGCCACGCTGCGCTTCTCGGGTGTGCCCGCGCCCACCCACGTGCTCGAGGCCACGAGCGGCGACACGGTGTGGACGCTCGACGGCGGCGATCTCTCGCTCGGGGCGCTCCACGCCGGCGAGACCCGCACCGAGGTGCTCCGCATCACCGTGCCCGCGTGGGTGAAGGGCACCAAGTTCGTGCTCCGCATCGAGGCGGAGCTCGAGGACTTCGCCACGGGCAAATCGCGGAACGTCTCCGGCCAGCTCGCCTCCACCTACGACGACGACATCGAGCGCATCGCGGAGTCGCGTCACGGAGACGTGATCGCCTACGCGTCGGCGCTCGCCACGATGCACCGGCTCACGGCCGCGTTCGCCGGCGATGCCGTCGACGCGCAGGGCGGGCTGCTCGCCCTCGCGAAGCTGCATTCGGGCTCGCTCACCCGCCTCGCGAAGGATTTCCCCGACCGCGGGTTCGCCGAGGACGCGGCGGTGCTGTCGGCGCTGCTCTCGTCGGCGGAATGAGCGCGCGTGGCGCCGAGCGCGTGGCGGACGAAGCGGCCGAGTACCTCACCGCCGACGACGTCGCGCGCATCCTCACGGTCTCACGAACGACGGCCTACAAGCTGATGCGGCAGATGGGCCGCCTCGTCGAGGGGCGGGTGGTGCGGGTGGCGCGCACTTCGCTGGATCAGTGGATCGCGCGCCACAGCGAACCTCCGGCGCGCAAGCGTAGAGCGGGCGACGACCGACAGATCGCGATCCCGTTCCGCCGCCCGTGAGCCTGGCCGTTCAGCTGACGGGTGACTTGGGCAGCGCGTCGAAGCTCGCGTAGAGCTCGGGGTAGAGCGCGCGGATGCGCTCGCGCTGGGCCGCGGTGACCCGACCGCTCCGGAGCAGCCGCACCACGGCCCGCGGGGCCGCTTCGAACTCCCCGCTCACCGACACGCCCTGGTCCGTCGGCAGAGACGTGCCCACTGCGAAGGGGGTGAGATCCGCTGCGCTCATGTCCAGCACGTAGCTCTCTGCGGAGGTGCGCGTCAAGTTTGCAACGAACCGGGAAGGGTGTTGCTCTATCGTCAAGCTGCGGCGCGCAGGTCGTTCGAAGGCCGGCTCCCGCTAAGGTAGAGGGTCCAGTCTACGGAGCTGCGCGACGAGCGCACCCACAGCGATGCGACCCGAGACCTATCCGCTGAGCGCTGGATGCGCGCGCATCTCGGTCGAGGAGGGCTTCCTGCTCGTGGTCGAGCAGGGTGACCCGGCAACGGCGGAGGAGATGACGCGGTACTTCGCGGCCATCGACCGCGCTCTGCAGACGGCGAACCTCGCCTCGTTGCTGATCGTCGCGCAGAAGTCCGCCGCCGTTCCCGAAGGCAAGGCAGTTCGGAGCGGAGGACCGGACAGGGACGGTCCGGGAGCGACAAGAGCAACCGCCTCGATTCCGCCGAGCGCCCTCTCCCCCGAATGGAAGGCCATCCGGGAGGCCCGCTGGCGCGCCCTGGCCAGGAGCCGCGCCAAGAGGATCGCGGTGATCGTGGACGACGAGCTCGCCCTGACCCGCGTGCAGATGGCCGCGGTCGCGGCGCGCGCCCCGGTTCGACCGTTCACCGACGAAGCCGACGCGCGCGCGTGGCTGCGGGAGTCACGCGCCAGCTGACGGGAGGCCGGGCCTAGACGGTGGGGAACGGCTCGCGCGTCGAACCCTCGGGGTTCGACTCGTCGATGTCGTCGACCAGCTCGTCGACGGCGCGGGTGATCTGGAACGGTCCGCCCGTCTCTTCTGGGACGATCTGATCCATGGACGCCTCGGCCTCGGCCTCCCCGGAGGTGGCGGAGGAGACGAAGTCCTCGCCCAGACGCTCGGCGAGGTCGTCGCTCGAGTGCGCGCGGCGGAGGAAGCCCGCGTCCTCTTCCTCGTGCGCGTGACCGCCGCCCTTCTCGATCAGCTCGCGGGCGTAGCGCGGCGAGAGGTGACCGGGGCGATCGTGGCGAACGAGCTTGGCCGGTCCCTTGGCGACGGGCTTGGCCGCAGGGGCCGGGGCGACGGGCTTCGCCGCCGCCTTCACGACCGGCTTCTTCGCGGCCGGCTTCTTCGCGGCCGGCTTCTTCGCAGCGGGCTTCTTCGCAGCGGGCTTCTTCGCGACGGACTTCTTCGCGGCCGGCTTCTTCGCGGCCGGCTTCTTCGCGACGGACTTCTTCGCGACGGGCTTCTTCGCGACGGGCTTCTTCGCGACGGGCTTCTTCGCCGTCGCCTTCGTCACCTTCTTCGCAGCGGGCTTCTTCGCCGCCGCCTTTTTCTTGCCGGATCCAGACTTCCTCGCGGGTGCCTTCTTGGTGTTCCTGGCCATGCGCGAATCGTACTCCGAACTGTGGAGAGGGAGAGGATCTCTCTCGTCGAGATCGTCGGCTCGACGGGTCGGCCGGGGCCACCGGCCGACGCGGGAGCCGCCCCGGCTGCCGGACCTGGAACTCGGGACGACCAGACAGTCTCAGTGGTCCTTGGAGCCTCTGGGCCGCAACCGGCATCACAGGCTCCCATGGAAACGGTTCACGGGTTCACGGTCGACGATCTGGGTGGGCACGCGGTCGAGCTGCGGCGGTTCGAGGGCAAGGTCCTCCTCATCGTCAACACCGCCAGCAAGTGTGGATTCACGCCTCAATACGCGGGGCTCGAGGCCCTCTACGAGCAGCTCCAGCCGCGGGGCCTCGAGATCCTCGGGTTTCCCTGCAACCAGTTCGGCAAGCAGGAGCCGGGGTCCTCCGACGAGATCGCCACCTTCTGCGAGCGGAACTACGGGGTCCGTTTCCCCATGTTCTCCAAGGTGGACGTCAACGGGAAGAACGCCTCCCCGCTCTTCGAGCACCTCAAGAACGAGGCCCCCGGGGTCCTCGGCTCCAAGAGCATCAAGTGGAACTTCACCAAGTTCCTGGTGGATCGCGCGGGCAAGGTCGTCGCGCGGTATGCCCCCAACACGGCCCCCGAGGAGATCCGCGCCGACATCGAGAAGCTCCTCTGAGCCGCTAGGCTCCCCCGATGGCCCGCCTCTCGGAGCTGCTCGGGGCGCTGTCGCTGGCCACCGACCTCGCGGCAGGCGTGCCGCTCGAGACGAGCCTGCGCACCTGCGTGGTCTCGACGTGGCTCGCGTCCCGGGCCGGGATCACCGGGGAACCGCTCCGTGCGGTCTACTACGGGACCCTGCTGCGGCACGTGGGCTGCACGGCGTGGTCCCACGAGGCCGCCGAGATCGCCGCCGGCGACGACCACGACCTGCTGCGCACGTTCGAGGGCACGGACCACGCGGATCGCCGGGGCACCGCCGCGCGCGCCGTGCAGCACCTCGCCCGAGGGGCCTCGCCGCTCGCCCGGGTGGCTGCGGTGACCAAGGCGCTGACGCGTCCGACGGCGGGCGTCGAGCTCGCGGCGGCGCAGTGCGGCCAGGCACGAGCCCTCGCGTCCGACCTCGGCCTCGACCCCGAGGTCGGCGCGATCCTGGGGCAGATCTACGAGCGGTGGGACGGCCTCGGCCTTTCGGGGCTCGACGGCACCCACGTCCACGTCGGCGCGCGCGTGCTGCACGTCGCGCAGCTGTTCGAGATCGTCACCCGCAAGGCAGGGCCCGAGGCGGCCCTCGCCACGCTCGACGCGCGGGCGGGCGAACAGCTCGAGCCCCACCTGGTCGCGTGCGTGCGCGAGGCCCGCGTCGAGGCGCTCGCGACCCTGCAGGGTCCAGATCTGTGGGAACGCTTCCTCGCGTGCGAGCCCGGCGCGCCGCTCCTCGTCTCCGACGAGCGCATCGCGACGACCGCCCGCGCGTTCGGCCGCTACGCGGACCTCAAGGTCCCCGATCGCCTCGGGCACTCGACGCGGGTCGCCGACCTCGTCGCGCGGGGCGGGCAGGCGATGGGCCTGCCCCGCTCCGAGCTCGAACGCGCCACGCTCGCGGGCCACCTCCACGACCTCGGCATCGTCGCGATCCCGAACGGCGTGTGGGAACGCAGAGGTCCCCTCGGGATCGGCGCGTGGGAGGCGGTCCGTCTGCACGCCTACCACGGCGAGCGGATCCTCGTACGGTGCGCCGCGCTCGCCGATCTCGCGCCCATCGTCGGCGCCCACCACGAGCGGCTCGACGGCGCGGGCTACCACCGCGGATCGAGTGGCGGAACGGTCGGGCGGCTCCCGCGACTGCTGGCCGCGGCGGACGTGCGCGCGGCGCTCGAGCGGCCACGGCCTCACCGAGCAGCTCTCTCGTTCGAGGAGGCGGTGCGGACCCTGCGCCAGCTCGCGCAGCAAGGCTCGCTGTGCGCCAGCGCGGTCGAGGCCGTGCTCGAAGGGAGCGACGCCACGCGTGCCCACCGGGAGCGTCACCCCACGGGCCTCACCCCGCGCGAGATCGAGGTGATCGCAGAGGTGGCTCGAGGCGCGACGAACAAGGAGATCGCGGCCGTCCTCCGGATCTCGCCGCGGACGGTCCAGCACCACCTCGAGCACGTCTACGCGAAGATCGGCGCCACCACGCGGGCCGCCGCGGCGCTGTTCGCGGCTCGCAACGACCTCCTGCTCGACCCGCCGCCCCCTTCTTCGAGCGTCCGGTGACGTCAGGCCGAGGGCAGGAGCTCCTCGAGCAACATGCCCTCGCGGGTCTCGGTGAGCCGCGTCGAGGCGTCGTCCTTGACCACGCGGTGGTAGGTCGCCGCGCGCTCGATGGCGCCGCGCACGTCGGCGCTCGCCATGGCCACAAGCCGACCGTCCCCGCCGCGAGGTTCCCCGTCCGGCATGGCTGCGTCCGGCTCGCGTGGGACGCCCTCGAGCGGTGTTCGCGCGCGCCGTGATCACGGGGAACCGGGGCCGCGTCGTGCGCGGCGTGCATGGGCCATCCGTCCCATGGTGGGCGCCCGGCGCCGACCTTATCCAGGAGCGCCATGACCGAACGAGTCGCTCTTGTCACTCCCCGACCGTCCCTGTCCGGTCCTCTGCTCGGAATCCCCCTCGTAGTCGCGTGGTCGGTGCTGCTCGCCGGGTGTGGCACCGCCACGCTCGGGCTCCGGCGCGCCGAACCGAAGGCCCCTCTCGTCGCTGCGGACGTGATCACCGAGGAGCAGGTGTTCACGGGCGTGAAGGGCGTCGAGCTGTTCGGCCGGCACTACCGCCCGAAATCGGCGCCCCGCGCGATCCTGATCGTGCACCACGGCCTGAAGGACCACGGCGATCGCTACGCGCCCTTCGCCGAGAAGCTCGTGCACGCCGGGTTCGGCGCCTCGACGATGGACATGCGCGGCCACGGTCGGTCGGGCGGCCAGCGCGTCGCCGTCGACCGGATCGACGACTACCTCGACGACCTCGACGCGTTCGTGAAGCTCGTGAAGGCGCGCGACCCGGGCGTGCCGGTGTTCGTGTTCGGCCACAGCCTCGGCGGCCTGATCGTCGCCCTCTACGCGGCCGAGCGGGCCCCTTCGATCGAAGGCGTGGTGCTCTCGGGTCCGGGGCTCGCGTTCGACGCGCCCCCGATCCAGGCGGCGATGATCCGCACCGTCGACGCGCTCGCGGGGTCGGCGCCGATCTTCGCGCCCGAGCACGCCGACTTCTCGACGAGCGCCGCGGTGGTCGCGGACATGGGCACGGACCCGCTGATCCACCAGGGCGGTGGACCGCTCCACACCGCGGGTCAGGCGATCGAGGGGACCCACCGGCTCTGGGCGAAGGTCAACGCCTTCGACAAGCCGCTCCTTGTCGTGCACGGCACGATCGACAAGCTCACGGCACCGGCGGGCAGCCGCGACTTCGTGGCGAAGGTCTCGTCCAAGGACAAGACGCTGCGCCTCTACGAGGGCCTGAACCACGACCTGATGCACGAGCCCGAGGGCGCGCGCGTAATGGACGACATCGTCGCGTGGCTCCTCGGGGAGACCGGCGGCGCGAAGCCCGATCGACCGGCGCCGCCGACGACAGCGCTGAAGGGTGACCGTGGCCCATCGGCGCTCTCGATCGTCTTCGCGGGTGGCGCGGAGGTCCCCCGCGACCGCGAACAGGTCGGCGGCGCTCGGGTCGGGGCGACGGGCATGCTGTCGATCCGCGCGAGCGTCGGCCGCCTGGGCTACGCGGGCGGCCTCGATCTCGGCTTCACGACGCTCGGTGCCACGCGCTTCTCGGCCGACGCCCACCTGCTCGGACTCGGCGCGCGGCTCGGGCTCGGGGGGCAGCTCGCGCTGACCGGAGGGTTCGGGGTCGGTGGACCGCGCGGCACCAAGGCCACGCGCGTGCCGCTCGAGCTCACCCTCGAGCTGCCGCTCGGTCCCCTGCGCGTGTTGCTCCGGCAGGGCCTGGCCCTGCGGACGACCGGACCGGCGGTCGACGACCGCGCGCTCGGGCCGTTCGCCGACGCGTGGAGCCTCCTCGGGGTGCGGTTCGGGCGCGACGTCCGCTACTGGGGGGACGTCACCGCAGGCACCGGTCCCTACCTCGGTCTCACCTACCGCCGCACAGGGAACGTCGACGTATTCGGCCTCGGGTTCGGCATCGACCTGTTCGGAGGCGGCTGACTCAGCATTGACGATTCGTCCACATGGCCTAGCGTGGGGCCGTGTCGCAGACCCCGCTGCTCGAGACCGAGGAGGGACGCGCGTTCTACCAGGAGCGCCTCGGCCTCGCTGCGCGCACGCTGTTCTGGCTCTCGTTCGGGTTCCTCGTCGTGAGCAACGTCGTCACGATGGGGTTCGTCGGGGACTACCGCCTGCGCAACGCCATCCGGCACCCGACCAACCAGTGGCACGCCTTCGCTTGCGTCGTGTGCTTCGGCGTCGCGTGGGCTGCGCGGAGAGCGCCGCTGTCGCGCGTGACGCTGGCCCGCCTCGATGCCTTGAGCCTCCTCGCGTTGATGACCTCCTACGCGGCGATGGGCTGGACCATCCCCCCGCCGCAACACCCCCACCTCGTCGTCATCATGATCGGCATGGTGGCGCAGATGGGGCGCGCCACCGTCGTCCCGAGCAGCGCCCGCGCGACCCTGGTCATCGGCGTGCTGGCCTCGGTGCCGGCCCTCGTGCTGGCCTTTCACGTCGGCGAGCAGCTCGCGAGCCACCGGGACGTGATGCACCAGACCCTCCGCGTGAGGTACGGGCTCTACGCGGCCGTCTATGCCTCGCTCTGGTGCGCCGTCACGGTCGTCACCGCGACGCTCGCTTCCCGGGTCATCTTCGGCCTCCGCGCGCAGGTGCGCGAAGCGATGCGCCTCGGGCAGTACACGCTCGAGGCGAAGATCGGCGAGGGCGGGATGGGCACGGTGTTCCGCGCGCGGCACGCCCTCTTGAGGCGCCCCACGGCGATCAAGCTGCTGCCCCCCGACAAGAGCAGCGGCCAGAGCCTCGTGCGGTTCGAGCGCGAGGTGCAGCTCACGAGCCAGCTCACGCACCCGAACACGGTCGCGATCTACGACTACGGTCGCACGCCCGACGGGGTGTTCTACTACGCGATGGAGTACCTCGACGGCTTCGACCTGCAGGCCCTGGTCGACGCGACCGGTCCGCTCCCACCCTCCCGAGTGGTGCACATCCTCGTCCAGATCGCGGGCGCCCTCGGCGAGGCCCACCGGATCGGGCTCGTGCACCGCGACGTCAAGCCCGCCAACGTCATCCTCTGCGAGCGCGGCGGCGTCCGCGACATCGCCAAGGTGCTCGACTTCGGGCTCGTGAAGGAGCTCACGCCGAGCGACGGCGTCGACGTCGGGGCGACCGGCGCGCACGTCGTGATCGGCACCCCGCTGTACGCGAGCCCGGAGGCGATCCGGAGCCCGAACGAGCTCGACGCGCGCTCCGATCTCTACTCGCTCGGCGCGCTCGGCTACTTCCTCCTGACCGGCGCTCCACCGTTCGACGGCAACACCGTCCTCGAGGTGTGCAGCCGGCACCTCGTCAGCGAGCCCCAGCCTCCCTCCGAACGGCTCGGGCGGCGGGTGCCGGCCGATCTCGAGAAGCTGATCCTCGCCTGCCTGGCGAAGGACGCGACCCAGCGCCCGACCGACGCGGACGAGCTCCGCGTGGCCCTCGAGGCGTGCGCGATCCCCGCGTGGACGCCGGCAGACGCCGCGGCCGCGTGGGCAATCCTCGCGTCCCGAGAGCGGCGGGCGCCCGAGCACGTGGACGCCGCCTACGCCCAGACCATCATGGTCGCGCTGTCGGAGCGCGAGGCCTCGCAGCTCGGTTAGCGCCCGTAGGCTGCAGCGACCGCGTTGCGCGCCTGCGCGAGCTCGGCGGCCTGGCCTGCGGCGATCTGCTGGGCGTAGCGGGCGGCCTGCGCGGCGAGCTCCTGCTGCGCGATCCAGCCGGTGTCCGGCGGCATGCCGAGGGTGCTGCGGAAGGCGTCGCCGAACGCGATGGCGCTCTGGAATCGCTGGGCCGGGTCCTTGGCGAGCGCGGCGGCCATCAGGTCGTCGAGCTCGTGCGGCGCCTGCGGCAAGAAGTGGCGGAGCGGAGGCGGCGGGGTCTGCACGTGATCGCAGGCGACGAGCCAGTCGCTGCGGTCTTCGGTGGCGAACGGCAAGCGGCCCGTCAACATCTCGAACAGCACGCACCCGGCGGCGTAGAGATCGCTGCGGCCGTCGAGCGGACGGCCCTGGATCTGCTCGGGGCTCATGTACGCCACGGTGCCGGCGATCATGTTGCCGGTGGTGGCGCCGACGCTGGCCGGCACGCGCGCGATGCCGAAGTCGGTGAGCTTGGCCACGCCGTCGGTCCGCAGGAGGACGTTGTCGGGCTTGACGTCGCGGTGGACGATGCCGAGCGCGTGGGTGGCGGCGAGGGCCCCGAGCAGCTGCTGGAAGTAGTGCCAGGCCCGCGCGAACGGCAGGCACGGGATCGGGCGGACGTTGTCCCCATAGCTCGAACGACGGGCGGTCCCCTCGCGCGCCTTGCGCTCGATGAGCGAGCCGAGGGTCTCGCCGCGCACGAACTCCATGGCGATGGCGTTGGCCCCTCGGTGCTCGCCGAGCCCGTAGAAGCGGACGACGTTGGGGTGCGCGAGCGAGGCGAGGATGCGCGCCTCGTTCGCGAAGAGGTCGCGCATGCGCCCCTGCTGCGAGAACGTGGCGTGCAGCACCTTGATGGCCGCTTCGAGCGGCGGCTGGACACCGCCCGCGCCGCGTGGGTGCAGCATCGCGTGCCAGACCACGCCCATGCCGCCCTCGCCGAGCTGCCGATCGAGGACGGCGACCGCCCAGCCGAAGTCGATCTGCGTGCCGGGACCAAGGGCCGCGGCCGCCGCGTAGATCCCCGTGGGCATCGCGGCCTGGCACCAGGGACACACGCGAAAGCCCATGGCCGACACCCGCCCGCAGGACGGGCAGCGGACGACGGCCTCTTCTGCGCTCACAGCACGCCCGATCGGCCGCCCGTGGAGGCGGCCGACTGTTCGCTCCGCTTCGCTGCGCTCACCTCGAAGAAACGCTAGCACGCGCCTCGGTGTATGCTCGGGGGCCCGTGACGCCCTGTCGCCGCTGTGGATTGCCCGTCCAGGCGGGTGCGCGCTTCTGCACGGAGTGCGGGGCGTGGGTGGTCCACGGCGATCCGGTCGAGCCCGTGGCCATGCCGGTGGGGCCTCCCCCGATCGTCTTGCCGGATCTGCCTCCACCCCGCATCACGAAGGCGGCGGGCGGTGGCGTCAGCAGCGCGTACGCGGCCACCGCGTTCGCCCCCGACGAGGGGACCACGCCCTCGGGGGTGCGACCGGGCGCCCTGCCGGCCGTCGCGGCGATCGCGGTCGTGCACGGGGACGAGCTGATTGGCGAGACCCTGCCGGCGGCCGTGAGCCAGCGCGAGCCACGGAAGCCCGTGGGGCCGACCGAGGTGAGGACGAGCCAGGCTCCGCCTCTGCCCCGCAAAGGCGCCACCATCGTCGACGACCGGCCCAGCGTGCTCTCCACCTCGATGGGTCGTACGCCCCGACCCCTCGGGGGATTCCTGGTCTCCTATCAATACGAGCCGCTGGGTACGTTCTGGCCCCTCGCCAGCGGTCCGAACCTGGTCGGCCGGGCCGGCTCCGGGCGACCGGACCTCGACGTCGGCATCGCCGATGGCACCGTCTCGACCGAGCACGTGTCCATCAGCATCGACCCGCGCGGCGCCCAGGTGGAGGATCGCGGATCGCGCAACGGGTCCTGGCTCAACGGCAATCCCCTCGTTCCCCGGGCACCGATGCCGATCCGCCACGGGGATCGGCTCCGGCTCGGAAGTTTCGAGACGATCGTGGTGCTCGTGCCTTATCCTACCGGCCCGCAGCCAGGCCCCCCCTGAGGGGGCCTAGGCGGAACGCCGTTGCTCTCGGAGGTCAGGTTCATGCAGCAGATGGGTCGCAGGTTGGGTCGCTGGTTGCGTCGGACGGGTCAGCGCGGGGTCGCGTTCGCTCCGCTGATCGCCCTCGGCGCGCAGATCCTCGCGCCGCAGACGGCGAGCGCCGCCACCATGACGGCGAACTTCATCCGCATCGATCCGGAGCCCACGGTCGACGAGAAGAAGGGCACGCCGGTCATCCCGATGCTGGTGGAGCTCGGCACGGCCAACCCGATCAACGACTTCGCGGTCGGCTGCGCGGTCGGGGGCACGGGCGCGAAGGTCACCCAGACCGCGCTCTCCTGCATGTCGGCGAAGATCCAGAAGGAAGGGTACTTCAAGCAGTACGAGTTCCCGTCGCTCGACGACTCCCACGTGATGGCGCTGGTCGGCGGCGAGCCCAAGCCGATGGACATCGTCGACGCCAAGCTGTTCAAGGAGGCGACCGCCGCGAACGCAGGCGTGGCCTGGCTCATCTTGATGGACGCCTCCGACTCGATGGGCACGCGCTGGGCCTCGATGCAGGAGACCGCCGAGGCCATCGTCAAGAAGATGGGCGAGCACGACGCCGTGATGATCCGCATCATGGACGACAAGGCCACCCGCGAGAAGACCAAGTGGGTCTCCGCGGGCAGCAAGCAGACCGCGCTCACGACCATCCGCAAGGTCACGACGACCTACAAGTCCTCGACCCAGGTCGACACCCTCATCCAGCGCGTCGAGACCGAGACGGTCGGCAGCTTCCAGGAGCTCCTCAAGAGCGGGGTCGACGGCGCCGACGACGTCATGCCGCTCATGCAGGCGGTGGTCATCCTCAGCGACGGCGGCGACTCCAGCGGCGCGGGCTTCGCGGGCGGCACCAAGGCCCAGGCGGTGCACGAGAAGCTCGTGAAGGGCGACTTCGTGGAGGGCATCCGCCTCCCCATGCCGGTCATCACGGTGTGGTTCCCGCGCAACCTCTGGACCGGCGTGATCGAGGAGAGCCGGCGCAGCAACGAGTACCAGTGGATGTCGAACATGGCCACGCCCGAGGTGGGCGGCTACTTCGACATCATCCAGGAGGGTGAGACGGGCAAGGGCGCCAAGATCGCCTCGATCGTCCGCAACCGCTTCGACGGCATGCACTACCTCGAGGTGAAGGCGAGCTGCCTCGACACCTCGGGCGAGCAGAAGTTCAAGCTGCTCTTCGGCAAGGAGACCAAGACGATCGGCGGCACGTGGGACAAGGTCCCCATCGCCTTCGACCCCACCAAGTGGGTCCTCGACATCGACAAGAAGAAGACCGAGGAGGCGGCGAGCAAGAGCCCGCTGCTCCCCGGCGAGACCTTCACCGTGTTCGGCGACTTCTGCTGGGGCAGCAACACCGGCGCGGCCGAGGCCTACTTCGTCACCGAGTCCGACGCGGCCGAGGTGAAGAAGGCGGCCAACGACAAGTCGGGCAAGGCGGCCAAGGCGCTCTTGCAGTCGCTCGCGAGCAAGGGCCAGAAGGCGGAGACCATCTCGGCCTCCCCGCTCGACGCCAAGTTCAAGGTGCCGAACAACCCGGCCCTCTTCGAGAACAAGGGCGAGACGTTCTCGCTGAACGTGGTGGTGGTCGACAACAAGTCGCTCCGCGTCTCCACCCGCGACAAGAAGGACCTCCTGGTCCTCAAGGCCATCAAGCCACCGGTCAACAAGTTCCTCATCGTCGGCGCGGTCGGCGGCGGCATCGTGCTCATCCTCCTCATCGCGATCCTCGCGCGGGGCGGCGGGGGCAACGGGCGTGGACGACGTGGAAAGCGTGGCGCAGGCGCGCCGCCGGCTCCGGGCCCGACGCCCGGGCAGCCTCCACCAGCGCCGGCACCCATGGCCTTCGCGCCCGCGATGCCGGCTCCCATGCCGACCGCGATGGCGCCCCAGGTCCTGAACGTGCCGGCCCCAGCGACTGCGTTCGCGCCGCCCCAGCCCATGGCCACGGCGTTCGCGCCCCCACAGCCGATGGCCACCGCGTTCGCGCCGCCACAACCGGCGCCCACCGCGTTCGCGCCGCCACAACCCGCGCCCACCGCGTTCGCGCCGCCACAACCGGCGCCCACCGCGTTCGCGCCGCCACAACCGGCGCCGACGGCCTACGCGCCGCCGCAGCCGGCACCGACGGCCTACGCGCCGCCGCAATCACCGGCGTACACGCCACACCCCGCGCCGAGCTCCGGTTCGGCGCCCGACACGTTCAAGTCGGGCGGGGCCGTGATGACGGGACCGACGGGCGCGCCCCCCGGCATGGCCCGCAACAAGGGCGCCACCTCGTTCACGACGACGTGCCCGAACCCGAGCTGTCGGAAGCCCGTGCTCGTGCCGCCGACCGGCACCGCGCAGTGCGCGTTCTGCGGGACGATGGTCGATGCCATGGGTCAGGCGGTGCAGGGCCTGCCCGCCGGACAGCAGCAGTTCGGCCTGACGGGCGCGGCCAACGAGGGCACCGCGGCAGCGGCGGCGGCGGCGGTGGCGGCAGTCGCCCGCCCGCAACCTCCCACGGGCACCGTCGCGCTCCAGCCTCTGTCGGCGCAGGTCCGGGCGATCGTCCTCGAGGGCGCGGCCGGGACCTTCCGCGTGCTCCCGGGGATCGAGGTGCGGGTGGGGCGCGATGGCACCCTCTGCAGCATCAGCTTCGCCGAACCGCGCGTGTCCGGGGTACACGCCAGCCTGCGACTCGAGGGGGGCCTGCTCGAGGTCCGCGACGACAAATCCCACAACGGAACCTACGTGAACGGCAACCGCATCCCCGCTGGAACATGGACCCCCGTTCCGGGCGGCTCTCAGTTACGCTTCGGCCCCGTCGAGCTGATGGTCCGCCATGAATCCTGACGCCTCCTCATCGCCTGTCTCGCAGCAAGTCCCCGACACGAGCGGGGCCTTCGCGGCGCTCGGCATCCCCACCCTCGAGGTGGCGCACGCCACCGACTCGGGCCGCGAGCCGAGCAAGCAGGTCAACGAGGACGCGGCCTACGCGCGCGCCACCGTGCACGGGCACCTCGCCGTCGTCTGCGACGGCATGGGTGGCCACGTCGGCGGCCGCGAGGCGTCGAACCTCGCCATCCAGACCATCTTCGCCGTGTTCGACGCCACGCCCGCGGGCGTCGCGCCGCAGACCATCCTCGGCGACGCGATCCGCCGCGCCAACACCGCGATCTGGGAGCGCGGCCAGGTGGCCCCCGACCTCAAGGGCATGGGCTCGACGTGCGTCGCGGTGCTCACCCACGCGGGTGGCACCGAGATCGCGCACGTCGGCGACTCGCGGGTGTACCTGCTCACGCAGCAGCAGGTGTTCCAGGTGACCAAGGACCACTCGCTCGTGCAGCGACTGGTCGACGCCAACATGCTCACCCCCGAGCAGGCGGCCAACCACCCGAACGCCAACCAGATCACCAACGCCTTCGGTCAGAAGCCCGAGATCGAGGTGGAGATCCGGCCGCAGCCGTTCCCGTTCGGCGCGGGCGACACCTTCCTCCTGTGCTCCGATGGCCTCTCCGACGAGTGCGGGCCGCGCGATTTCCTCGAGATCCTGGCGCCGATGTCGCCGTGCCACGTCGCCGCACAGCAGCTCGTCGATCTCGCCAACGCGCGTGGCGGACACGACAACATCACCGTGGTGCTCGTGCGCTTCCCGGGAGGCGTGCCGTTCACGCCGGCCGCGGCCGCGAACACGCCGCCGTTCGGCACGCCCTCGCCCGGGATGGCGGCCACCCCCGCCATGGGCTCTGCCGCGGGTCAGCAGGCCACGGTCGAGATGGAGACGCTCTCGCCCGCCAACTTCCCGCCGCCGGGTTCGGCGCCGGGTGCGGCCGGACCGGTCAGCGTCCCGAAATTCCAGCCTCCCCCCGCGTACACCCCGACCCCGATCGAGCCCGCCGCCAAGAAGTCGAGCAAGGGCCTCGTGATCGGCGTCTTGTTCGTCCTCTTGCTCGTCGCCGGTGGGGTGACCGCCGCGGTGATGATGCGCGGCGACGCCAAGGACGAGAAGGTCGACGACAAGTCCTCGGGGAAGCCCGACGAGGACCCCTCGTCGTCGGTGAGCGCGAGCGGCAGCAAGAAGAAGCACCCGCCGAAGGAGCTCCCCAAGCCCTCGATCGACCCCGATCCCCCGCCGAGCGCGCACTCGAGCGGCAAACCCGGGCCGAAGGGCCCCCCCGGACCGCCCACCGGCCTGACCGGGACGCCCGGCCCGGGGAGCGGCCCGACCGTTCCCCCGACGACGATCAAGGATCCAGGCGCCTCGCCCCCCGCGCCGACGACCAAGTCCACCGAGTGATCTCGGCCGCGCGCGCCCCGTTCGCGCCATCGTCCTCCGTCACTGTCCTGGTCCACCGACCCATGAAGGAAACTCGATGATCCCCGGTATCGGAAAGCCGCAACTGACCGTCGGCAGCGCCCCCACGTGCGACCTCGTCGTCCAGGGTCCTGGGATCGCGCCCCACCACCTCACCATCTCCCAGCAAGGTGGGCAGCTCGTCGCGACCGACCACGTCGGTGGTGCGTCGCACGGCGCGCCGCTGCAGCCGAACGTCCCGGTCGCGCTGCAGCTCCAGCAGCCGCTCTACATCGGGCAGGTCGCGGTCCCGCTCAACCACCCCTCGGTGGGTTTGCTGATGCTCGCGCAGGGCGCCGCGCCGCCCCAGCCCGGCCGCCTCTCCATCGGCCGCGAGCCCTCGCGCGTGAACATCGCGATCGCGCACCCCGCGGTGTCGGGTCTGCACGCGACGGTGGACTTCGGCGCGCGCACGATCACCGATCACGACTCCAAATCGGGCACGTACATCAACGGCAACCGCCTCCCGCCGAACCAGCCGGTGCCGCTCGATCCTTCCGGGATCGTGCAGCTCGGCCCGGTGACCATCCCCCTGCTCTCGCTCGGACCGATCGCCGGCGCTGCGCCCCAGTTCGGTGGCGCGGCGGCCGCGGCGACCGCGTTCGCCCCGCCCGGACAGGCGCCCGTCGCGGCGGCGCCGATGCCGATGGCGGCGCCGATGCCCATGGCCGCGCCGATGCCCATGGCCGCGCCGATGGCGCCCGCTGGCGCGCCCGAGCCGCCGCGGTCCAACAAGGCGCGCACCATGATCGGCGAGGCCGTGTTCGGCGGTGGCGCCGCCTCGGCCATCTCCATCGGCCGCACGCCGGACAACCAGATCGTCGTCAACCACCCGCAGGTGTCGAGCAAGCACGCGCAGCTGTTCCAGGAGGGCACGCGCATGTTCCTCATGGACCGCGGCTCCGCGAACGGCACCTACGTGCGCGGCCAGCGGCTCACGCCGAACGCGCGCGTCGAGGTCTCGAACGGCGAGAAGGTCTACATCGGCCCGATGCCCTTGGTCATCCAGACCACGGGCCAGAAGGTCGAGGCGATGGTCGAGGTCGACCAGAACCAGTGGGCCGGCAAGCCCACGTGCTCGATCGAGGCCTGGAACCTCTACCTCGAGGTGCCCGACCGCGACAACCCGGGCCAGATGAAGGTGCTGCTCGACAGCGTCAGCTTCAAGGCGCTGCCCGGCGACATGATCGCGCTGATGGGCCCCTCGGGCGCCGGCAAGACGACCCTCCTGATGACGCTCAACGGCTACCAGGCGCCGACGAGCGGCCAGGTGCGCATCAACGGCGAAGATCTCTACGAGATCTACGATCTCCTGCGCGGCTCCATCGGCTACGTGCCGCAGGACGACATCGTCCACCCCGAGCTCACCGTGTTCGAGGCGGTGCGGTACTCCGCCAAGTTCCGCCTGCCGCCGGACATGACCGACGAGGAGATCGACCAGCGCGTCGGCCAGACGCTGCGCGACCTCGGCCTCGAGCAGGTGCAGAACCTCGAGATCGGCAAGCCCGAGAAGAAGGTGCTCTCCGGCGGTCAGCGCAAGCGCGTGAACATCGCGCTCGAGCTCGTGACCGACCCGGTCATCATGTTCCTCGACGAGCCCACCTCGGGCCTCGCGGCCGACGACACCACCGCCCTCATCAACCTCCTGTCCGATCTCGCCAAGAAGACGGGCAAGACGATCATCACGACGATCCACCAGCCGGCCAAGGACGAGTACGAGAAGTTCAACCTCGCGCTCATCATGGGCTACGGCGGCGTGCCGATCTTCTACGGGCCGACGGCGGTCGACAGCTACAAGTTCTTCGGCAGCCTGCTCGAGCGCAACGGCAAGCCCAACAACATCGACAACCCGCGCGACATGTTCGACATGCTCAAGCAGCGCGAGGGCAAGGTGTTCGACGAGATGAAGGCGCGGGACCCGAACACCCCGCGACCGACCGCCCGCCTCGCCGCCGCCAAGCAGTGGCGCGAGGAGTTCTTCGCGAACGGCAACACCACGTTCGGCAAGATGTACTCGGGTGCACGCGCGATCGGCCAGTCCGAGGGTCACAAGAGCGGCGGTGGGTTCCACCGCGGCGCGCCCCCCGTGCTCCGCCAGCTCGGACTGCTGATCTCCCGATATTTCAAGGTCAAGCTGCGCGACCGCGCGGGCACGGTCATCATGCTCGCGCAGGCGCCCATCATCGGCGCGCTGCTCTGCCTGGTGTTCGGTCCCCAGCGCGCGGGGCCGCCGCCGTGGTGCCTCGCGGCGCTGCAGGGCCTCAAGACCCTGGCCGCCGGCGAGGCCACCGCCGACCCGAAGAAGGACGCCGAGCTCGCCGCCGAGATCCTCAAGGGCCACGACGTGAAGGACATCGCGGGCGCGCTGTTCTTCATGGTCGTCTCCGCGATCTGGTTCGGCACCTCGAACGCGGCCCGCGAGATCGTCGCCGAGCGCGCGATCTACCTCCGCGAGCGCATGGTCAACCTGCGGCTCACCAACTACGTGCTCAGCAAGTACATCCTGCTGAGCATCGTCTGCGTGATCCAGTGCCTCTTGCTGCTCGGCATCGTGTCGCCGGCGCTCGGGTTCAACGGCCTCACCAACGGGCACCCCGAGGTGTTCTTCCAGCAGCTCGCGATGCTGGTCATCACCGCCATGGACGCGGTCGCGATCGGGCTCTTGCTCTCGACCGTCGTCGCCTCGAGCGAGGCCGCGATGGCGCTCACGCCGATCGCGCTCATCCCGCAGGTCGTGCTCGGCGGCACGCTCGTGCCCGTCACCACGAACCCGCTCCTCGAGTACCCGATGTGGGGCGTCCCCGCGCGCTGGGGCTTCGAGGGCGCCATCGCGCCGGAGCGCGTGATCAACGCGACCACCAAGGAGTGGCTGTTCAACCTCCCCAAGGGCAAGGAGGCGATGCCCGCGGAGATCATGGACAAGCTGTTCCTGAAGGAGGTCGGCGACCACCTCCAGTTCAACTGCCCGAAGGCCTACATCGGCGCGGTGCAGGGCCCGAACACCATCGGCAGCCAGTTCCCCTTCGACGGCGCCTGGGGCTTCACCATGTGGCAGCAGACCTGGCTGCCCTACGCGGTGCTCGGCGGCATGACGCTCATCACCCTCATCGCCATGATGATGATCCTCCGCAGCAAGGACCCGGTGTAGCTACCATGCGTAGGCCTCGGGGGCGGCGCCGCCGGGGCCCGGGAAGATCTCGTCGAGCTTGCGGAGGGTGTCTTCGCCGAGCTTCACGTCGAGCGCGCGCAGCGACTGGGTGAGGTGCTCGAGGGTGCGCGGCCCGATGATCGGCGCCGTGACCACCGGGTTGTGGAGCACCCACGCGAGGGCGACGTCGGCCGGCTCGTGGCCGATCTCCTCGCAGAGCGCCTCGAAGCGCTCGAGCTCGTTGCGGTGCTTGGCCAGCGTGCGCTGCGCCTGCTCGCCGGCGCGACGCCCCTCGGCGGCCTTCTTCAGGCCACCCAGCGCGCCGGCCTTCAAGGGGCTCCACGGCAAGAGGCCGAGCCCGTAGCCCTGGCACGCCGGGATCACCTCGAGCTCGATGGTGCGATCGAACAGGTTGTAGAGGCTCTGCTCGCTCACGAGCCCGAGGAAGTGCCGCGCCTTCGCGGCCTCGTTGGCCTGCGCGATGTGCCAGCCCGCGAAGTTCGACGAGCCGACATAGAGCACCTTGCCCTGCTGGACGAGCACCTCCATCGCCTGCCAGATCTCCTCCCACGGCGTGTCGCGATCGACGTGGTGCATCTGGTAGAGGTCGAGGTGATCGGTCTGCAGGCGCCGCAGCGAGGCCTCGCACGCGCGGCGGATGTGCAGCGCGGAGAGGCGCGACTCGTTGGGCCAGTCGCCCATGCCCCCGAACACCTTGGTGGCGAGCACGGTGCGCGCGCGGCGGCCGTTGCCCTGCGCGAACCAGCGGCCGAGGATCTGCTCGGTCCAGCCCTCGCCCTTCTTCCAGCCGTAGACGTCGGCGGTGTCGAAGAAGTTGATCCCGAGCTCGTGCGCCTTGTCCATGATGGCGAAGGCGTCGGCCTCGCTCGTCTGCGGGCCGAAGTTCATCGTGCCGAGGCAGAGGCGACTGACCTTGAGGCCGGTGCGACCGAGGCGCTTGTGGTCCATGCGGGCGAACATACGCCGCGTGAGAAGGCGGGACGAGCAGCACCGATGGCGGTGGCGAGCACCGGCGGGACACAGGCGAATTTTGTCCGCGCACGAATGTAAAACCCCCGTTTTACATTCGTGCGGGAGCAAAAAAGTGTCCCTCCCCGACGGCACCTGTTCGGAGGTGGCATGGTGGTCGGGTGTTCCACGGCAACCACGACGCTGCCGTCCCTCGCGGGCTGCCCGCGGTCGTGGTGCACTTCGAAGCGGCGCTGGGGCGGCTCACGACCAACCCCTACCGCTAGGGAACAGGCCGCGCGGGTCGGGCGTATCCTCGGGAGGTCTCGACCGTCGAAGCCCTCCTCCGCCTCGCCGCTGCCCAGGATGCGGCCGAGGTGATCCTGCGCGCCTACGACCCGCCGGCGATCCGCGGGCCCAAGGGCAAGAAGCAGCTGAGCATGCCGGCGCTCGACGCCGACGAGGTGCGGACGGCGCTGCGCGAGGTGGCCGGCGAGGCGGGCGGCACCCCGGCGGGTGAAGGGGTGTTCGGCGCCGTCAAGGCGCGCTGGCGCACCACCGATCGCTTCGAGGCCAGCTTCTCCCGCGTGGCAGCGACGGCGCCGGCGGCCACGTCGCCAGCGCCGATGGTCGGGGTATCCGCGGTCCTGACGGCGGCGCCGGTGCCGCCGATTCCGCCCCTGGCAGCAGTGGCAGCATCTTCGCAGCACGCCGGCCCCTGCGACGAGCTGCTCGCCGCCGTCGTCGCGTGGGCCCGCGCACAGGACGCCTCGGACCTCGTGCTCGCCGATGGCCGCGCGGTCGCGGCGCGCGTGCACGGCGAGATGGTGCGCGGCGAGATCACCATCCCGGTCGGCGGCGTGTCGGCGATGTTCGACGCTGGCCTCGACCCGACGCGCCGCGCACGGCTCGCGAGCGCGGGCAGCACCGACTTCGCGCTCGTCGTCGACGGCGTCCGCTACCGCGCGAACCGGTTCGACGCGCTCGCGGGTGCCTCGGCGGTGCTGCGGCCGGTGCGCACCTCGCCGCCCACGCTGCGCCAGCTCGGGCTGCCCGAGTCGATCGCCAAGCTGAGCGAGCTGCCCGACGGCCTCGTGCTCGTCACCGGTCCGGCCGGGAGCGGCAAGAGCACCACGCTGGTCGCGCTCGTCGAGCACCTGCACCGCACCAGGCCGAAGCACGTGGTCACCCTCGAGGATCCGATCGAATACGTGTTCGGCGACGGGCGCGGCATCGTCCACCAGCGCGAGGTCGGGGCACACGTGTCGTCGTTCGCCGAGGGCCTGCGCGCGGCGCTGCGCGAGGCGCCCGATGTGATCTTGCTCGGGGAGCTGCGCGACGCCGAGACCATCACGGCCGCGGTGACCGCCGCCGAGACGGGTCACCTCGTGCTCGCGACGCTGCACGCGGGAAGCACGGTGGGCGCCATCGATCGCGTCGTCGACCAGTTCCCCGAGCACGCGCAGCGGCAGGTGCGCAGCCAGCTCGCCGACGTGCTGCGGGTGGTCCTCGCGCAGCGCCTGCTGCCGAGCCGTGACGGAGGGCGCGTGCCGGCGCTCGAGATCCTGCCGATCACTGCCGCCGTCGGGCACCTGATCCGCGAGGGCAAGGGGCACCAGATCCCCGCCACGCTGCAGACCGGTCGCGAACAGGGGATGGTGCCGATGGCCCGCGCGCTCGCGGAGCTCGTTCGTGGCGGCAAGGTCGAGAAGTCGGTCGCGCTCGCGTCGATGGCGGACCCAGCCCCCCTGCTCGAGGCGCTGCGCTAGCGGCGGTAGCCGCGGCGCTCGACGGGGAAGCGAGCCTCTTCCTCCATCCAGTAGGCGTCCAGACGCCCACCACGGTCCACGGCCGTCGCGTCGAGCGCGATGCGCCCGTCCTCCGCGAGGGTGAGCGTGACGACGATCGCCTCGTCCTCCGCGATCCTGCGCGGGGACCGGACTACGAGCGTGTTCCAGGGGCGATCTGGGCCGCTCCCTCTCGCAATGACCGGGATCTCGAGCCTTCCTGTGCCCGTGCCCAGCGCGGCGAGCTCCGCGTGCGCCGGCACGCTCGTGTTGCGGGCGAAGCGCACGAGCTCCTTCTTGCCGGCGACCTGCACCAGCGCTGCGGCCGTGACGACGTCGCCCGCGGCGTCGATCACCTCGGGCACCTCGGACGCCTGTGCGAGGTAGAACGCCTCGAGCTCCGCGCACTCGGCCGCGTAGACGTGGCGCTCGCGCGCGGGTTCGCGGAGTCGACGCGCGGTGTCCTGGATGGCCCAGGTGATCGGCCCGAAGACGATCAGGACCAGCCGACCCGAGCGATACGTGAGCACCACGATCACCACGCAGAGCGCGATGGCGGCGAGGATGCGCAGACCCGCCACGAGCTCGAACAACGTCACGTCGCGCGGCACGAACGTCGGGATCTGCTCGCGGAACGCCGCGATGACCGCCTGCCTCCGCGCGACCGTCTTGGGGCCGGTCCGCTTGGCCGCGAGCTCGAGCAGGCGCGCGCGCGTGGTCGCGATGAAGTCGTGCTTGGTCGGGCTCGGCGGCAGGGCGAGGACGTCGTCGGACACGCGCCGACTGTAGCGCGACGCTGCGACTCGAAGCGCGGCGCGAGCTAGGCGTGGCGGCGCTGGCGGAGGTAGTCCTCGGCCAGCTTGCGCACGCGGCCCTCACCGCTGTCCTGGGCCTCGACGATCTCGGCGAACGGATCGCGCACGCCGTCGACCTGGAGCCGCTTGAGGTGCAGCGCGTCCGCGATCACCGGATCGGCGCCGTGGTCCGCGACCAGGAAATAGGCCACCACGGGCTCCTTCTGGCCATCGCGGTAGACGCGGCCGATGCACTGCTCGTGCACGCCCGGGGACCAGTCGAGCTCGCCGAACACGACCGTCCGACACACGTGCTGGAGGCCGTCGAGGCCGGCGCCCGAGCGCAGCGACATGATGAGGATGTCGGTCTCGCGGTCGACGAACCGGGTGCGCGCGGCCTCCTTCTGGTTGCCCGACTCGCTGCCGGTGAACAGCGCCGGCTTCAGATCGGCGAGCCTATCCATCCACACGCCGTAGACCTCGCGGTGCCACCCGAAGAGCACCACGCGCTCGCCGCTCTCCACCAGGAGGCGCACGAAGTCGGCCACGAACGCGGCCTTGGCGATCCCGGTCGCTTGGCGCAACATCGTGGCGAGGGCCTCGCTCGCCTGCATGCGCTGGCCGCGGTGCTCCTCGTTCTGCTGCAAGATCACGCGCGCGAGCTCGGCCGCCGAGCTGCCGATGCGGTCGAGGACGTGGGCGTCCGAGTCGACGTGGTGGGGCACCTTGGTGAGCGCGGGCAGCTCGCGGCCGACGCTGGCGCGGGTGCGGCGCAGGACGATCCCCTGCTCGCGCGCCCACGTGCCGAACGCGCGCGGATCGACGATGCGCGGCGGGTCCATGCCGGGCGCGCACCACTCGCGCAGGAACTCCTCGTGCTCGCCGAGCGCGCCGGGGCGCAGCACGTCGAGCACGTTCCAGATCTCGCCGCCGTAGTTGTAGATGGGGGTCGCGGAGAGCCCGAGCTTGAACTTGGCGGCGCCGGCGACGATCGCGGCCGCCTCGTACTTGGCGCTGCCGCGGTGGCGGAGCTCCTGGACCTCGTCGAAGACCACGCTCTTGATCTTCGGGCCGAGCACGTCGGCCCAGCCCTTGAGCTTGTGGTAGTTGAGCAGCAGCACGTCAGGAAATGCGCCGTCGACGCGCACGTCGTAGGGCTTCGATTTGCGCACGACGTGGGTGCG
>JAEUKC010000469.1:0-22687 GCA_016794445.1 Myxococcales bacterium | reverse complement strand
AGCAAGCGCTCGTAGAACAAGCTGCGGTCGCGCACGTGGAGCTCCTCGGCGAGCGCCACGTCGAACCGGAACGCGCCGCCGAACAGCTGCTCGACGGGCGACCGGTTGTTGAGCTGACGGATCACGATCACCGCGCCCGGCCTGCACTCGGCAGAGAGGCGCGCGACCACCGGCTCGATCGCGGGCCGCGCCATCCAGTCGAAGATGTTGGAGAGCGCGACGAGGTCGAAGCGGTCGAACGAGGGCGCGTCGATCATGGACGCGCGCAGGCTCTCGAACGGACGCCCGGGCGGCAGGCCCAGGAAGTCGGGCGTACACCCGGGCAGGTAGTGACCGAGCAGCACGTGGTGGAGGAAGTAGTTGGTGCGGGCGTCGGGCCGCGCGAGGCCCCGCTCGATGACGGAGCGGAAATACCCGGGGTAGCTGCCCTTCTCCGCGTGCTGGGTGGCGTCGGGGCCGAACATCGCCTCGAGCATCGCGTCCGAGAAGAACATCTCGAAGGCGACGGGCCAGTAGCGGTTGCGCAGCAACGCGGCCGGATCGGCGCCCTCGGTGAACAGGCGCAGGCGCTCGGTCCGCGGCATCACCAGATCGTCGAGGACCGCGCGGAGGCCGCGGAAGAGCGACTCGAAGTTGCCGCACGCCGACAGCGAGCTCGGGTCGTCGACGCCGACGCCGAACGCGCTCCGATCGCCGGCGAGCGCCTCCGCCTTCTTCGCGACGAGCGCGAGCTGCGCGGGGTTCGGGTCGACCACCGTGAGTCGTAGATCGGGGCAGGTGGCCGCGAGGGTGAGCGCCGTGCAGCCGCCCGACGCGACGAGCAACGCCGCGCGGTCGGGGCCGGGCAGGAGCCGCCGCAGGAGCTCGCGCTCGACGTCCGGGTCTTCGCGGACCACCGCGAACTGGACGGGGTTGTCGACCGCCATTCCCAGGTGAGGATACCGAAGATCAGTGGCCGACGATGCCCGGATCGACGGCGGGGTCGGTGACGCTGGCCGCTTGCCGTCGGATCAGGAGCGTGCGCGGGGAGCGGGCGCTCGCGAGCAGCAAGAACGGCAGGGTGTCGCCGGACGCGGTGCGCCAGGCGAGCCGCGCGTCGTCGCCGCCGCAGAGGACGCTGGTGTCGACGGCGAGGGTGCTCTGGGCGTCGAGGAATCGCCCCCGGAACAGCGAGAACGTGCCGCGCTTGGCCTCGATCTGGTTGCCGTCGAGGGTCTTGCCGGTGCGCTGGTCGCCGTCGCAGGTGGCGAGCGCGGCGACGAGCGCGTCGAGCGGGACCGGCAGGGGGCCGTCCTCGTCGAGGCGCACCTCGGCGTCGACCGGCTTGTCCCCCTTGAGGCGCATCACGACGTGGCCGCCGTCGACCGTGAGGAACATCGTCTCGTCGCCCGCGTCGTCGTGGACCGAGAGACGTAGGGTGGCGCGGCCGAGCGAGAGATTGCCGCGGCCGACGCGCACGGCGGGCTTGTTCGGCGCCGCGCGGAGCCCCGTGAACACCTCCACACGGCCCGCGTCGAGCACCTTCTCGTCGGGCTCGCGGCGGAACGGCACGATGCAGCCGGGCTCGATCGAGGCGTCGAGCTGGGTCGCGGGGACGAGCTCGAAGGTCTGCTTGGCCGAGAGCTGGGGCATGAGCGCATCGAGCTCGGCGGCGAACGCGCCGCGCGGGCACGCCAGATCGGCCTTGCGGGTCGGCACCTTGGACCTGGGCGTGGCGGGGGCGCACGCGACCAGGAGGCAGAGGGCGAACCAGGGGCGACGCACCCTGCGAGGATAGCAGCGCGCCTTGCGCGGAGGGACGGCGAGCCTCATGTTCAGGCCACCATGTCCCTCGGCCCCACCGTCCAGAGCCCGCGCGCGTGTCCCAAGTGTGGGGCGCTGGTCCCCGTATCGGCTGGCCTGCGCACCACCTGCGTGGTCTGTCACGCCGACCTCGAGGCCCCCGGTGATCCGGGCAAGGCCGCGGTCGACGGCATGCTCTCGATCCTCGGTGGGATCACCGGCTCTCCGTTCACCGGGGAGAAGAAGCCCAAGCGCTGAGCGTGGCGCGCCAGCGCCGCCTGACCGAGGGAGGCGAAGGCGGCGGTCGAACGGGTAGGCTGCCCCGATGCCCCTCCCCTGCCTCGTCTCGAGCCTCGCCGAACAGCAGCGCCTCCGCGCCGAGTGCGCCCGCGTCGGCGTCGCGACCTTCACGAGCGCCCGCTACCAGCCGGGCCTGCTCCGCCACATCGTCCTGTTCCGCTACGCCGACCACGTGACGCCCGCCGACAAGGAGCGGGTGATGCACCGCTTCCTCGCGCTGCAGGACGAGTGCCGGCGCGACGGTGAGCCCTACCTCCTCGGCATCGAGACGGGCGCACAGGCGAGCGGCGAGGGCGCGGATCACGGCCTCGAGCAGGGCTTCCTCGTGACGTTCGCCTCGGCGGGAGACCGCAACCACTACGCGGGCACGCCGGTGGTCGACGACCCGCGCTACTTCGACCCGGCCCACGCCGCGTTCAAGGAGCTGGTCGGGCCGCTCCTCGCGCCGAGCGACGACCCCGCGTGCCCGTGCGGCGTGCTGGTGTTCGACTTCCGCGTCGCCCACGCGACCTACCTACGCTAGGCAGGCGTGCCGTCGTCGCCGGTCGGCCGGCGCAGGTTCACGGGCACCACGAAGTACCGCTGCCCGTTCGCGTGGGGCGGGGGCAACCGGCCCGCGTCGACGTTCACCTGGATGCTCGGGAACAGCAGCACGGGCGCGGCGAGCGTCGCGTCGCGCGCCTTGCGGAACGTGACGAAGCCCTCGCGCGTGGTCGAGGCACGAAGGTGGACGTTGCTCTCCTTGGACCGGCCGATGGTGGTCTCGAAGCGGAGCGCGCGACCACCGGGCTGGTAGTCGTGGCCCACGAACACGCGCGTCGCATCAGGCAGCGCGTAGAGCTTCTCGTGCACCGACGTGTAGAGCTCGTCGGCGTCGCCCCGCGGGAAGTCACACCGGCCGACGCCGTAGTCCTCCATGAACAGCGCGTCGCCGGTGAACACCGCGTCGCCGACCTGGAAGGTGAGACACGCGGGGGTGTGGCCGGGAGTTGCGAGGACCTTCAGCGCGAGGGATCCGGCTTGCAGCGTCTCACCGTCCTCGAGCAGTCGATCGAACTGGCTCCCGTCGGTCGCGAACGAGGCGTCGAACACCCCCTTGAAGGTCTCTTGCACGAGGCGGATGTCCGCGCCGATCCCGATCTTCGCGCCGTAGACCCGCTTGAGCCACTGCGAGGCGGAGAGGTGGTCGGCGTGCGCGTGGGTCTCGAGCACCCAGTGGAGGCGCAGGTTCTCGCCGTTCACGAACGCGGCGACGGCCTCGACCGACTGGGTGCTCGTCTTGGAACCGACCGGATCGTAGTCGAGCACGGGGTCGATGACGACCGCGTCCCGCGTCGCCGGATCCCAGACCACGTAGGTCACGGTGAAGGTGCGGGGGTCGAAGAAGTGATGGACGTTCATGGCTGGATCTCCGGAGAGGGAACGGGTGTCCGTGGGCGGGCGAGGAAGACGGCGAGCAACACGACGAGCGGGCCAGCGACCAGGGGGACCCGTGGGCCGAGCTGCTTGCCGAGCATGAAGAGCGCCATCGCGAGTACGAGCCAGGCAAAGCCAGAACGGAGCGCGGCCGCGGGAACCCGACCCGCGAATCGGGCGCCACCGAGACTCCCGAGCACGGCCGCCACCGTCAAGACCAGCGTGAGCCGCACGTCGACGTGGGTGTGGCGCAGGTGCCCGAGGAGACCGGCGAACGACTGCAACGCGATCACCATCAGCGAGGTGCCGACGGCCTGACGCATCGCGAGCCCGCCGAAGAGCGCGAGGGCGGGGACGACCAGGAACCCACCGCCGGCGCCGACGAGGCCCGCGACGAGGCCCACCGCGGCGCCGATGGTCACGACCCTCCCGACCGCGAGGGAGGGGGTGCTCGCGGGCTCGACGCGCGGGCGCATCATGGCGAGCGCCGTGACCAGCATCACCGCTGCGAACGCGAGGAGGAGGAGACCCCCCGACGCGAAGCTCGCGAGACGCCCACCGACGAACGCTCCGCCCATGGCCGCACTGCCGAACACCGCCCCGACCCGCGCCTGGACGTTGTTGGCGCGTGCGTGCAGGAGGGCGCCGACCAGGCTCGTCGTGCCGACGACCAGCAGCGAGGTCGCGATCGCGGCCTTGGGCTCCATGTGGAGGAGATAGACGAGCACGGGGAGCGTGAGGATCGAGCCTCCGCCACCGAGGAGACCCACGGTGACGCCGATGAGCAAGGAGAGCGCGAGGGCGAGGAGGAGCACCCCTGCCGTTCAGCAGGAGGCGTGCCATCGGGGGAGCGCGCCGATTCCCGCCAGAACCCGCTCGCGCTGCAACCCGTTGAAACGCGCGTTGCAGCACCGTGAAACGTTGCACCATGGCGCTCCGAGCATTCCCGCGCGCAGCCGTGGTGGCATCGTCCGTGCTCGGGCGGCGCTCGATCCGCTTCGTCCCTCTCGGCCTTCTCGCCCTCGGCTCCTTCCTCTTCGCCCTCCCGGCACGCGCACAGCAGGCTGGCTACGACCCCGAGCGCGGCGCGTTCCTGCGGTCCTCCGACGGAGGCTTCGCGTTCCACCCGTACGCGATGGTGCAGCTGCAGCACACGGCCCCGTTCGGCGACACGGCCACGCGCGAAGGCTTCGCGGTGCGCTCGGCGAAGTGGGTGATGCGCGCGTACGACCGGTCCCGAGACCTCACGTTCCACTACCAGCTCAACGTGGGCGACGGCCGCGCGGTCGCCGAGGACGTGTTCGTGCGGTGGGAGCCCACGGCGTGGCTGTCGCTGACCGCAGGCCAGATCGAGGTCCCCTTCAACCGCCAGCACGTCACGCCGCAGGCCTACCAGCAGCTGATCGACCGCTCGACGGTCGACGCACGCTTCGGCCTTCAACGAGACCAGGGCCTCTCGCTCCGGCTGCGGTTCGGCGCGGTCGACCTCACCCTGGGGGCCTGGAACGGCGCGCGAAAGAACGTGGCCGACGACGACCCCACCCTGCTCGAGACGGCGCGCCTCGCGTGGAGTCCTTTCGGAGCCATCCCGTTCGAGGAGTCGGACGTTGCGAACTCGCCACGCCCACTGCTCTCGCTCGCGGCCGCCGCAGCCTGGAATCCGCGGCGCAGCCTCGCCCCCGACCCCGACCGGCCGCAGACGCTCACCGAGCAGCGACGCATCGGCCAGGCCGTCCTCGAGGTGACCCTGCGTTACGCGGGCCTCTCGCTCACGACCGAGGTGCACGCGCGTCGGTTCGAGAGCGGGACGGGCACCGCGGTGGACTACGGCGAGCTGCTCCAGGCCGGTTGGTTCCTCCTTCCGAAGCGGCTCGAGGTGGCGGGCCGCCTCGCCCGCTCGACCGGCGCGGTCGGGCCGAGCGAGCCGGTGCAGGAGGCGACCGCAGGCTTGAACCTCTTCCTGCACGGTCGCCGCCTCGAGGTGTCGAGCACCTGGACGACGACGACCCTCCGCCGCGGCACCCGTGAGCAGCGGGTCCGCAGCCAGCTCGAGGTCTTCTTCTAGCGGACGACCGGGAGGGCGGCGGCGTTCCAGCCCATCATCCCGCCGCGCAGGTTCATCACGCGCTGGAAGCCGAGCGCGACGAGCTTGCGCGCAGCCTCCGTCGAGCGCTTGCCCGAGCGACACACGACCACGACGTCGGCCGCGCGATCCCAGGCCTTCGTCGCGCCGTCGACGGTGCCCAGGGGGACCAGATCCGCGCCGAGGATGTGCCCGAGCTCGCCGACGAACTCGTCGGGCTCCCGCACGTCGACCACGTGCAGCGAGCCGAGGTGGGGAACGAGCGCGTGCGGCTCGACGTCGCGGAAGGGGCCGGGGCTCACGGGGCTGCTGTCGAAGAGTGTGTGGGACATGGACGCTCCGGCAGCAATCCACGTACCAGGCACGAGGCAGCAGCGCCGCCGTGGCCCGCCGATCACCCGCGCTTCACGACGTTTCATCCGTGTTTCATCGCGTTTCAAGAACGCTCCGCGAAAGGGCGAGAACAGCGCGGTGCGCAAGTGGCACGCGGAGTGCTGAGGGTCAGGCATGGCCCTCCTGTTCCGTCAGCTGTTCGACCGCGAGAGCTCCACGTACACGTACCTGCTGGCCGACCCCGACACGGGCGACGCGGCGCTCGTCGACCCGGTCCTCGAGCAACACACGCGGGACCTCGCGCTGCTCGAAGAGCTCGGGCTGCGGCTGCGGTTCGTCCTCGAGACCCACGTTCATGCGGACCACGTCACGGCCGCTGGGCTGCTGCGCGAGCGCACCGGCGCTCGGACGGTGGCCTCGGCCCGGGGTGCACCGTGTGCCGACCAGCACGTCGGTCACGGCGAGGTACTGCGCCTCGGTGCGCACACGATCACCGCCCTCGCGACGCCCGGCCACACCGACGACAGCCTGAGCTACGCCGTCGACGGGAGGGTGTTCACGGGCGACGCGCTGCTCGTGCGGGGAACGGGACGAACGGACTTCCAGAACGGTGACCCTCGGGCGCTCTACCGCTCGATCCACGAGGTGTTGCTCCGGCTCCCGGACGACACCGTCGTCTACCCTGGCCACGACTACAAGGGCTTCACGAGCTCCACGATCGGCGAGGAGCGGCGGCACAACCCGCGCGTCGCCGGGAAGACCGAGGAGGAGTTCGTGGCCCTGTTGAACGGCCTCGACCTCCCACCGCCGAAGCGGCTGGCGGAGGCCGTCCCGCGCAACCGCGCCTGCGGCGTCGAGGCCTGAGATGGGCGTCCCGTTCCGCGTCATCCTCGTCCCCACCGACTTCTCGGCGTGCTCCGACGGCGCGCTCGCCCTCGCGGCGGAGCTCGCCCGCCACCACGACGCGCGCATCGTGCTCCTGCACGCCTCCGACGTGGGTGGGGGGATCGACCTCGAGACCCCGATCCAGCCCGAGGGCGCGAGCGCCCCGGTCGCGATGGGCGCCTTCGTACGGACGTCGGCCGAGGCCGAGCTCGCGGCCGAGGCTCGTCGCGCCGGCATCGGCGAGCGGGTCGACCTCCGCGTGGAGATCGGGCGCCCGGCCGAGCGCATCGTGGCCGCCGCCAAGGCGGTCGCCGCCGACGTCATCGTGATGGGCACCCACGGCCGCACGGGCCTCGCTCACCTGCTCGTGGGCAGCGTCACCGAGCGCGTGGTGCGCACCGCCACCGTGCCGGTGCTCACCGTGCGGCCCCGCTGCGGCGCGGACGACGCCGATCACCGCACCGCCGCCGAGCGGCTGCTCGAAGACGAATCCACCGGCTAGAGAGGTCTGCATCCATGCTTGCGCTGTTCGCGCCCGCCCTGATCGGCGGAGCGCTCATCGGTCTTTCTGCGTCCCTGTTCCTCCTCACCCACGGCAAGGTCGCGGGCATCAGCGGCCTCTACGGCGGACTCCTGCAGCCCGCCGCGACCGGACACGCCGAGCGCGTCGCGTTCGTCGCGGGCCTGCTCGTCGCCGGCCTCGTGCTCCTCAGGGTCCACCCGGTGGCGTTCGCGACGAGCGAGCGTCCCACCGCGGCGATCCTGGTCGCTGGCCTCCTCGTCGGCGTCGGCACGCGGCTCGGCAACGGCTGCACGAGCGGCCACGGCGTGTGCGGCATCAGCCGCTTCTCGGTCCGCTCGCTCGTCGCCACCGTGACCTTCCTCGGCGCCGGCGCGCTGACGGTCCTGGTCACGCGGCACGCGTTCGGGGTGCTGCGATGAGCCGCGCCCTCGCGAGCGTGGGCGGAGCTGGCCTCTCTGGGCTCCTGTTCGGCCTCGGCCTCGGCATCGCGGGCATGACCCAGCCGGCCAAGGTCGTAGCGTTCCTCGACGTGTTCGGCGCCTGGGACCCGAGCCTCGCGTTCGTCATGGCCGCGGCGATCGCCGTCCACGCGATCGCCTACCGCCTGGTCCGGCGACGAGCGCGACCGATGTTCGACGCGCGCTTCCACCTCCCGACGCGCACCGACCTCGACCGACGGCTGCTCGTCGGCTCGGCGCTGTTCGGGATCGGATGGGGCATCGGCGGCTACTGCCCGGGCCCCGGCCTCGTCTCGCTCGTGACGCTCGGATCCAACGCGCTCGTCTTCGTGCTCGCGATGACCACGGGCATGCTGCTCCAGCACGCGTTCGGTGGGAGCCCGTCGGCCGCGCGTCCCGAGGGCCCGAAGCCGGCGGCGTCCGCGACGACCTGACCACGCCGTAGTAGGCCTCGTCGATGGCCAAGCGACCCCGCGACGAAGCCGAGCTGGTGAGCGCGGCGTTCGGAGAGCTCGCGGGCGCGGCGCTCGTGCTCGACCGCGACCTCCGCGTCGTGCTCGCCACGCCGATGGTCGAGGCGCTCCTCGGCTTCTCGATCGCGGTCGGCGAGAGCGCGCCGCGCGCGCTGTGCGGTGGCGGGGTCAAGCGACCGCTCGCCGAGGCGCTGTCCGCCGGCACGCCCGTGCGCACGACCCTCGCCAACCCCGGGCGCCCTGGACGCTTGCTCTCGGCGCAGGGCCTGCCGTTCGGTGAGCCGGGCCGACGCGACGGTTCGGTGGTCTTGCTCGCCGAAGTCTCCGCCGCCGAGGCCGAGGGCGCGGTGCTCTACCACGGCATGTGGACCCAGGAGCGCTCCATGAAGGAGGTGTTCCGCGTGGTCTCGCGGGTCGCCGCCGAGGACGTCGCGGTGCTCGTCCGCGGCGAGACGGGGGTCGGCAAGGAGCTCGTGGCGCAGGCGATCCACGCGCTCTCGCCCCGCCACCGCGGGCCGTTCCGCGCGATCAACTGCGCCGCCCTCCCCGCGAACCTCCTCGAGAGCGAGCTGTTCGGCCACACCCGCGGCGCGTTCACGGGAGCCGTGAAGGACGCCCCCGGTCACTTCCAGCTCGCGAGTGGTGGCACCCTCTTCCTCGACGAGGTCGCCGAGCTCTCCCTCGAGCTCCAGGCCAAGCTGCTCCGTGTGCTCGAGACCCACACGGTCCTGCCCGTCGGAGGCCGTCACCCCCTGCCCGTCGACGTGCGCATCGTCTCGGCCACCCACCGTCCGCTACGCAAGGAGGTCGAGGCCGGGCGCTTCCGCGCCGACCTCATGTACCGCCTGCGCGTGATCCCTATCTTCCTCCCGCCCCTCCGCGAGCGCCCAGGGGACGTGCGGCTGCTCACCGAGAAGCTCGTCGAGCAGATGAACGCGAGCCACCGGCGCCAGATCGAGACGATCTCGCCGTCGGCGCTCGACGCGCTCGAGGCCTGGGAGTTCCCCGGCAACGTACGCGAGCTCAAGAACGTGCTCGCGTACGCGTACGCGATCGGCGACGGCCCGATCCTGGCGCCGTCCGACCTGCCCCCGGAGCTGTTCGAGCAAGGGCGCACCACGAACGCGCCGAACCCTGACGTCGAAAGCCTCACCGGCGAGGCCCGCCGGATCGCGCGGGTGCTCGAGCGCGTCGGTGGCAACCGGGAGCGCGCCGCCAAGGTGCTCGGCTGGAGCCGCGTCACCCTCTGGCGGCGCATGCGCGCCCTCGGCCTCACGAGTTCCTGAACGTCAGGGCTTGCCGGTCTCCTTCGCGCTCGTCACGATCGCCTGGTACTTGGCGGCATCGAGGTGCTTGGGCGCGTAGGTCACGCCGACCGCGAGCAGACGGCCGTGGAAGGTCCGCAGGTGGTTGCGCGACCCCCGCTGCAGCTGCTCGTAGACGCTCGTCGCGTCGGCGTGCGTGCTCCCAGCGATCGCCACGTCGAGGTCGGCGATGTCGAGTTCCTCGATCTCCGCGCCGACCGTCAGGGCCTCGGTGGGCGAGAGGGCCGACTTGGCGACCAGCGCGTCGTGGAGCGCTTGCAGGTCCGGATCGAGGAACTGCCCGGCGGCCTTGCCCTGCGCCGGGTCGGCGAGTCCGTAGGCGGCCACGAGCGCGCCCATCTGGTCGAAGTGCTGCTGCTCGCTCGCCTCGATGTTGGCGAAGGTCGCGTCGGCGTGGAGCCTCGCGTAGACGTCGCGAGCGAGCTTCTCCTCCTCGCGGAGGTGCAGCATCACCTTGGCTTCGCTCGAGGTCGGGGCGAGCACGCCCCCGACGATGTCGGGGCCACGGGCGGAGTCCGAGCCGCAACCGCTCAGCGCGCCGAAGCCGAGCCCAGCGACCAACAGGAGAGTCTTGATGGGGACCATGGGTCACCTCCTGTCGGTCGGAGCCAGCGCCTCGCGCGAGGGGTTCGGAGCTTCACGCGCGTGGACGACTTCACCCCTCGACGACGTCGAAGCCGCCCTCGGCCATCATGCTCGACCACCCGCCGGTCACGTTGGCGACGTCGGTGAAGCCCTCGGCCTCGAGGATGCGCATGGCGAGGTGCCCGCGGAAGCCGCCCTTGCAGTGCACCGCGATGCGACGGTCCTTCGGCAGCGTGGCGAGGTGCGTGCGGAGCTCGTCGACGGGGACGTTGGTCGCCTCCCGCAGGTGACCCCGCGCGAACTCCGCCGGGCTCCGCACGTCGAGCACCCACGGCGCGCTCTTTCCGGCGAGATCGCGTTTCAGCTGGGCGGCGGTGATCAGCGGGCTGAACCCGGACACGTCGTTGAGGCCCACGAAGGCCACGAGGTTCACCGGGTCGTTGGCGGACGAATACGGCGGCGCGTAGGCGAGGTCGATCTCGGCGAGGTCGTGCAGCGTGAGCTTGCCTTGCAGGGCGGTCGCGAGGACGTCGATGCGCTTGTCGACGCCGGCGTGCCCGAACGCCTCGGCGCCGAGGAGCCGCGCGGTCTTCTTGTCGTAGACGATCTTGAGCGCCATCTCCTTGCCACCCGGGTAGTACCCGGCGTGGTGATCCTTGTGGATCACGGCGACGCCGACGTCCCAGCCGAGCGCCTCGCCCATCTCGCGCGCGGCGCGCTCGGTGAGGCCCGTCATCGCGGCGGTCGCCTCGAAGACCTTGACCACGCTCGTGCCGAGCGCGCCGTCGTAGTGCATCTTCGCCCCGAGGGCGTTCGACGCAGCGATGCGCCCCTGGCGGTTCGCGGGGCCGGCCAGCGGGATGCGGATGTGGCGCCCCGAGATCTTCTGCACGACCTCGACCATGTCGCCCGCCGCCCACACGTGCGGGTCGGACGTGCGCAGGAACTCGTCGACGATGAGCCCCCCCGAGGGCCCGATCTCGAGGCCGGCGAGCTTGGCGAGCGCGAGCTCGGGCTTCACGCCCACGGAGAACAGCACGAGATCGGCCGGGATCTGCCGGCCGTCGGCCAGCGTGACCACGCGCCGGCCCTGGGCATCGACCCCGACCGCCGACACGCCGATGCCCGTGACCACCTGCACGCCGTTGGCGACGAGCTCCTGCGCGATCATGGCGCCGAACTCGCGGTCCATCATCGACATGACGGTGGGCATCAGCTCGACGACGGTGGTGGCGATGCCGCGGTGCTTGAAGGCCTCGGCCATCTCGAGGCCGATGAAGCCCCCGCCGACGACCACCGCGGTCTTCGGCTGGTGGTCGACGATGTAGCCGTCGAGGCGATCCATGTCGGGGACGGTCCACAGCTTGAAGACGTGCTCGGCGTCGGCGCCCGGGAGCGGCGGCATGATGGGGGTGCCCCCCTGGGCGAGCACGAGCGCGTCGTAGGGCACGAGCTCCTCGCCGTCGGGCCCGCGGGCGCGCACCCGTCGGTTCTGGAGGTCGATCTCGAGCGCCTCGGTGCGCAGGCGCACGTCGACGCGGTAGCGGGTGTCGAAGCCCTCAGGGGTCTGCAGCAGCAGCTTCGAGCGCTTGTCGATGTCGCGGCCGATGAAGTAGGGGAGCCCGCAGTTGGCGTACGAGACGTAAGGTCCACGCTCGAGCACGGTGATCTCCGCGTCCTCGCGCACGCGCCGCGCGCGCGCCGCCGCGGTCGCGCCGCCCGCCACACCGCCGATGATCAGGAGCTTGAAGGCCATGGTTTTACAAGGTCAGAGCCAACTCTGCCTCGGGAGGGTTCGCCCCAGAACCCCGGGACCCGTCGGATGGCTCTCACCCACGAGGAACCGCGATGCAAGCCCACGAAAGAGACCCGGGTGAACCCGCCCCGGCCCCCCGTAAGCCTCCTCGGCGGCGTCTCTCGCGCCACCTCGGCTGGCTGAAGTTGCTGCCCGTACTCGTGATCGTCGGGCTCCTGGTCCGGCATCGCCTCACCTCGCCGGTCCTCGTCACCCGGTACGTCGTCGACCGCGGCGACGTCGTCCGGGAGGTGTTCGGGCGAGCGACCATCGAGAGCCGCCGCGAGGTGCAGCTCGGCTTCGACCTCGTCGGTCGCATCAGCGACGTCCTCGTCGACGAGGGCGACCGCGTGAAGCTGGGGCAGGTCGTCGCGCACCTCGCGCCCGAGCAGCTCAACGCCGAGGCCTCCGCGGCGTCGTCGGGCATCGGCCTCGCCAAGGCCGCGATCGCCCGCCTCGCCGCCGACGAGCGCAAGGCCGCCGCCAACCTCGCCTTCATGAAGCAGGATGCCACGCGGATCCGCGCGCTCGCGGCCGCGGGGAGCGTCAGTGGGCGCGATCTCGATCTGGCGGAGCAACAGCTCTCGCTCGCGCAGGCCGACCTCGATCGCGTCCACGCCGCGCAAGGAGAGGCGCAGAAGCAGATCGCGGTCGCCAGCGGGACGACCGACACGAAGCTCGCGACGGTGACCCGAGCGGTCCTCGTGAGCCCCTTCGACGGCGTGGTGATCCGACGCTTCAAGGACCCGGGCGACACCGTGGTCGTCGGCAGCACCGTGCTCCGAATCGTGGCGGTCGATCGCCTGTGGGCGCGCGCCGCGGTCGACGAGTCGAGCCTCGCGGATCTGCGCGAGAAGATGCCCGCGGAGATCGCCCTGCTGGGCGAGCCCGGCAAGCCGCTCGTGGGGATCGTCGATCGGATCGGACGCGAGGTGGACCGGCAGACCCACGAGGTCCTCGTCGACGTGCTGCTCGCCGAGCTGCCGGCGCGCCTCGCCATCGGCCGGCGCGCCGACGTCCGTATCGCGCTCGAGCGCCGCACGAACGTGACCCGGATTCCCCTCGCGATGGTGCGGAGCGACGGTGCGGGTTCCTTCGTGTTCGTGGACCTGGGTGGGCGCATCGGTCGGGTGAACGTGCAGCTCGGCGCGCTCGGCGCGGCGCTCGTCGAGGTAACCTCCGGGCTCGCTCCGGGCAACGTCGTGCTCGACGCGCCCGTGCCAGGCGCGACGCTCGCGCTCGGGCGCCGCTGGACCACCGCCCCATGAACCTCGCCCTGCACGACATCCGCCGGCACCTCGGCCGGTTCACGGCGACCAGCGTCGTGATCGGGCTCCTGTTCACCGTGGTGCTCGCGATGGCGGGCATCTACCAGGGGCTCGTCGACGACGGCACCGTGCTCTTGCAGCGCATGCAGGCGGACCTCTGGGTGGTGCAACGCGGTACCCGCGGCCCGTTCGCGGATCCCTCTCGGCTCGCGCCCTCCCTCGAGGCCCGGGTGGCCGCGGTGCCGGGCGTCACGTCGGCGCGCGCCTTCACGAGCCAGATCCTCCAGCGCGAGCACCACGGCCGCTCCCTGCGGTTCGCGCTGGTGGGGCTCGCCTACCCCGACGACCGCGGCGAAGGCCTCGGTATCCGGCAGGGCCGCGCCCTCGCGCAGGGCCACGGCGAGCTCGTGGTCGATGCCTCGCTCGGTCTCGCGATCGGCGAGGTGATCCGCCTCGGGCGCGACGACTACACCGTGGTCGGCCTCACCGCGCAGCTCCTGGGCTCGGGCGGCGACGCGGTGATGGTGGCGACGGTGAGCGACACCCAGCGCATCGTGACCGACGACTCCTCGGACGCCCTCGTCGCCGAGCGCGACCGCCGGCTCGCTCGGCTCCGGGAGACCGACCTCGGAAGGACCCAGCCGGCGCTCGAGGATCTGGTGGTCGATCCGCGCTGGAGCATCCCGGTCCTCCCCTTGCCGCCCATCCACGCGGTGCTCGTACGGGTCCCGCCCTCGCGCCTCGCGGAGGTGCGCGCGACGCTCTCCCGCTGGAGCGACGTGAGCGTCTTCAGCCAGGCCGAGGAGGAGCAGCTGGTCCTGCAGGGCATGGTCCAGAAGGCGCGCATGCAGCTCGGCCTGTTCGCGGTAATCCTGACCATCACCTCCTCGCTGCTGCTCGCCGCCGTCCTCTACAACCTCACCCTCGAGAAGGCGCACGACATCGCCGTCCTCAAGCTCCTCGGCGCGCGCGCGCCGCGGCTCGTCGGCCTCGTGTTGCAGCAGGCCTGGGCGATGGCGATCCTCGGCTACGGGATCGCCCTGGCGATCGGCAACGCAGCGTTCCCGCATTTTCCGCGGCGGGTCGTACTCACCGAGACCAGCGTCGTCGGCATGGGGCTGCTCCTGTTCACCGTGAGCACGCTCGCGAGCATCGCCGGCGTGGTGTACGCGCTGCGGGTCGATCCCGGAAAGGTCCTGGAGGGCTGATGGAAGCGCTGCGCGCAGAACACCTCGACAAGCGCTACGGCGCCGGCGAGACCGAGGTGTGGGCGCTCCGGGACATCGGCCTCGTGCTCCACGCGGGCGAGATCGTCGCGCTCCTCGGGCCGAGCGGCGCCGGCAAGTCCACGCTGATCAAGGTGCTCGGCCTCGTGACGCCCGCCGACCGCGGCGACCTGTGGATGAACGGCGAGCGCGTCCTCGAGGACGGCGCGCCGGTCGCCGACGTCGGCGAGCTGCGCCGCTCGCACCTCGGCTTCGTGTTCCAGAAGGCCAACCTCATCCCGTTCCTCTCTGCCCGGCAGAACGTGGAGATCGCCTGCGAGATCGGCGAGCGGTTCTCGCCGCGGGCCCGCGCCGACGAGCTGCTCGAGTACCTGGGGGTCGGGCACCGCGGCGACGCGTTCCCGAACACGCTGAGCGGCGGCGAGCAGCAGCGCGTCGCGATCGCGCGCGCCCTCGCCAACGCCCCGTCGCTCATCCTCGCCGACGAGCCCACGGCGGCGCTCGACAAGGAGCGGGGTCGTACGGTCATGGAGCTGCTCCGTCGCGTCGCCCACGAGCAGGGGACGGCGGTGATGGTGGTGACCCACGACCACCGGTCGCTCGACGTGTTCGACGCCACCTACGAGATGGAGGACGGTAGGCTCTCGAGCCCGCCGCGCGCGCCGTGACTCAGGGCCGGACGGCGCAGTGCTTGGTCTGCGGGTCGCAGACGGCCTTCGGCGGGGTGGGCGGCGCCTTGCACTGGGCGCACTTGGTCTTGCCGCACACCTCGGCGACGTAGTCCGCGACGGCGTCCTTGCGCAGGGCGACGAACGTGCCGCCCGGCCCGCACGCGCCACAGCAGTCGGCCGCGCGCACCACGCACTCGTCGTCCTTGCTGCACGCCGTGCTCGCGTCGACCGCCAGATCGACGGTCGTGCACCGCCCCTTGCGGCACGCGGCGTGGAGACGCGGGTTCTCGGGCGTCGCGCACGCGGGGCAAGCGGGCGTCGCCGTCCCGCAGCTCTTCTCCGAGAGCGCGGTCGCGAACGGCGCTCCGATCGCGACGACCCCGCACGCCTTGGGCATCGTGCAGGGCGCGCAGCAGGTGCGGTGGGCGAGCACGCAGGTGCTCGGCGCCACGCACGATTTCCACTGCGCAGGCGAGCCCGCGGGGAGCTCGTCGTCGCAGCCGGTCGGCGTGGCGCTGGGGATCGACCCAATGGTCGGGGGTGGTGCACTGCTGGTCGGCGGCGGAGACGGCGAAGCCGAGCCCGAGGCCAGGGCCGGGGGCTCGCCGGGGTGCGCCGGTCCCTGCGGACAGCCCGCGGCCGCGACCGCGCACAGGAGGAGGAGCCGTCGCATGCGCGCGCTCGAGTCAGGGCACGTAGATCTCGAGCCAGGGCGCGGTGCCGCCGCCGTAGCCGGTGGCGATGGGCAGGCCGTAGCCGTCGCCCTTCCCCTCGATCCGCAGGCCCCAGGCCTTGACCTTCCCCTTCTGGGGCTTGGCGAGCTCGGACGCCCACGCGGTCACGTCGATCCGGATCGGGGCTCCCCCACGGGTCGGTACCTCGGCGCGGAGCAGCAGCTCCGACGCGGGCGGGCTCGCCCACGAGGTGCGCAGGCCATCGGCCACCGACCATGGCTCGGTCACGCGCTCGGTGAGCAGCGTGATCGGGTCGGGCCCCGCGAGCGCCCCCTTGGCGCGCTCGAGCACGAGGTAGGCCTTGATCGGCTCGGCGATGGTGGACGGCGGGTCGAACCGCACGAGGATCCGCGTGCGTGGCCCCTCGCCCGCGCCGAGCACCGCCACTGCGGGCGGCGCGTCGTCGTCGTGCGAAGAGGAGACGAACGCGAGCGCGGAGGGCTCGAGCACGAGGCGGTGCGCGGTCTGCGGCACGGGGCCGGTCTTGGGCAGGGGCGCCGGTGTCGCGGAGCACCCCGCTGCGAACGACGCGGCGATCGCGACGAACACCCCCACCGAGCAGCGCATGCGTGATCCTTATCCCGAGGCGGGGCGCGGCGGAAGGGAGGCGTAGAGCTCCCCCGCCCGCGCTTCGCAGGCGTCCCAGTCCACGTTGCGGCGCGAGACGACGTTGTAGTCGGGCCGCGCGATGCGCTCGAGGGGCAGCCCGAACTCGGGCGCGAGCAGGCGCTCGAGCAGCATGACCGTGACCTCCTCGTTGTCGCCGGTCGGGTCGTCCACCTCGCGACCGGCGGGGCCGAGGCCGTAGTTCGGCTTGGTGCGGCGGGCGCGCGGCGCGCACCACCAGTGACACACCTCGTGGAGCAGCTTCTCGGTGTCGCACCCGTGGTCGAAGGCGACGTAGAACGCGCGCCCGTCGTAGCCCACCGGCTGGGCGTGGAACGGCGCCTTGCCCTGCGCGTCGCCGGACAGGTGCACGACCTTGACACCCTTGCCGGTGGTCTTGGTGACCCACGCGCGGAGCACCGAGAACCGCGTCCCGCAGCGGCTCCCGGTGACCTCGCAGCAGGCGACTCGACCGTCCACGGCCGCGCTCTAGCGCGAGGACCAACGCCTTGCCAGCCGGTCGCGGCGTCCAGATCCTGAGCTTGTCCAATACTCCTGGACACGCTATGTTTCTGGACATGCGTCGCGCCGACCTCGCGCCATACCTCGAGAATTTCGAGGCCTTGCCGTTCGTCCGCCACGCGCGCATCGCCCGAGGGACGGGGGGCGAGCTCCTCCGGCTGGAGACGCCCACCAAGACCTTCGAGCTACCCGTTCAGCTCGAACGCTCCACGGTGACTCACGAGCTGGCGCAACGGAGGATGCATCTCCGAGCCAAGCTTCCCGAGCTCGTCCTCCTCGCACCCTCGATCGGCGCCGCGCTCGGCGCCACGCTCGTCGACGGTCACGTCTTCTTCATGGACCTCGCCGGCAACTGCTACCTCGATCTCGAACACCGCTACGTCGCCCACAAGCAGGGTTTCCGATCGGCATCCAGACCCATCGAGAGCCGAGGCCTCCGCGCGCCTGCGATGCGCGTCCTCTTCACGCTGCTCGCCACACCAGGGCTCTCCACCGCGACGACCCGAGCGCTCGCGAGCGCCGCCGGAGGGGTCAGCCCCCAGACTGCCGCCGACACGCGGGCCCGGCTCGAGGCGGACGAGGTCCTCGTCCGCACGCGGGACGGCTTCCACTTTCGTACAGAGGCCTGGCGCCGAGGGCTCGACCTGTATCTGCGCGGCTTCCGGGAGACTCTCCCCGCGCTCACAGTGGGTCGGTATCGGAGCCGCGCGAGGTCCCCGGAAGCCACTCGGAGGGAGCTAGAAGCGGCCCTCACCGCCGTGCCAGGTTGGCGATGGGGAGGTGCGGCAGCGGCCGCTCTGCTCGAAGGTCACTACAAGGGCGAGCGAACGATCCTCTACGCCCCGGCGTGGGGCGACGAAGTGCGAAGCCTCCCGCTCGTCACCGATCCGAGCGGCCCTATCGAGCTTCGTCGGGCCCCCTGCCCCGCCGCGCTCGCTGGCCCCAGGGTCGACTGTGTTCACCCGCTCCTCGTGTATGCCGACCTCCTCTCCGAAGCGAACGATCGGGCCCGCGAGGGTGCCGAGGCGATCTACGAACGCTACCTGGCCCCGATCGCCGAGGCCGCAGCCTGATGCGGACGCTGGTCGAACGTGACGTGACCCACCTCGCGGCCTTGCGGCGCGCCTCGCCGACATCCCGCGTCGTTCTGATCGGAGCCGCAGCGCTCGGTCTCCACGTCGAGCTCCCGCGCACGACCGTCGACGTGGATCTCGTCATGGTGCTGCAGAGCGATGCCTTCGACTCCATCGCAGAAGCGCTCGGGTGGAGTCAGGACCCCCGTCTCCCCATCCGCTTCCATGGACGCGACGGATTTCGCGCCGATGTCCTCTCGATCACTCTCGACGACCTGCAGCGCGACGCCATCGAGTTCGCCGACGATCGCACCATGAGTCTGCTTGGCTTCGACCTCGTCCTCGCGCACGCGACGCCACAGCCACTCGACGATTCGCTGACCATCGACGTCGCGAACCTCCCCACCCTCGCGCTCCTGAAGATGGTTGCGTGGCTCGACCGGCCGGATCGGCAGAAGGATCTGGCTGATCTGGGGGCGGCACTCGAGGGAGCGCTCGAGCCAGACGACGAGCGCCGCTGGGATCGCTCGCTCGGACTACCGGACGACTATCGGCTGCAGAGCGCGTTCTTCCTCGGCCAGTGCTTGGCCCGAGTCGCCGAAACCAGGCACCGCGAAGTCGTCGAACGCTTCCTCGCGAGGATGTCCGACCGGCGCAACGTGGTCCTGCTCGGTCGCGCCGCCGGATGGAGCTTCGAAGCCGAAGAGCGCGCCGAGGCCCAGCTGGCTTCGTTCCGCGAGGGCTTTTCGATCTAGGAGGCGACGTCCCGGTCTAGGATGGCGCCGATGCTGGCACGAAGGGGGTTTCTGGGGTCGCTCGCCGCCGTCTCGCTCGCGGGCCTTTCGGGCTGCGAGTCCTGCAAGAAGGCGGGCTCGGGCAAGCCGCAGGTGGCCGTATCCATATTTCCTCTATGGGATCTCGCGCGGCGCATCGGCGGCGACGCCCTCGACGTCGCGCTCGTGCTCCCCGCCGGCCGCACCGAGCACGCCTACGACCCGACCCCCAAGGAGGTGCAGAAGCTCGCGCAGGCCAAGCTGGTCGTGCGCGTCGGCCTCGACCTCGACGACTGGGCCGTGAAGATCGTCCAGGGCGCGACCGGCTCCGCCGTCACCGCGCTCGAGCTCGGGCCGAAGGCGCAGCCGCTCCCGATGGGCAAGGACCACGTCGGCGAGGACGAGGCCCACGAGGGCAAGCCCGACGACGACGACCACCACGGCGCGAACGACCCGCACTTCTGGCTCGATCCGGTGCGCACGAAGGGCGTGCTGCCGGCGATCGCCGAGGCGTTCGGCAAGCTGCTCCCCGCCGAGCAGAAGGGCTTCGACGCCCGCCGCGCCGAGGTCGAGAAGTCCCTCGACGCCCTGCACGCCCGCGTCGACGCCGCGCAGAAGGCGTGGACCAAGCGCTCGATCGTCACGTTCCACGGCTCGTTCGGGTACTTCGCCGCGCGGTACGGCCTCACCATCGCCGCCGTGCTCGAGCCGTTCCCCGGCAAGGAGCCCACCTCGAAGTACCTGGCCGCCGTGCTCGAGGCGATCAAGCAGTCCAAGCCCGCGGCGCTGTTCTCCGAGCCGCAGCTCGACAAGCGCCCCGCCACCGTGGTGGCCGAGCAGGCGAAGATCCCGCTGTTCGAGCTCGACCCGGTCGGCGGCGTCGGCGCCCTCGACTCCTACGAGAAGCTCCTCGACGGCAACGCCGCCGTGCTCGCCAAGGCGCTCGCGTGAACGAGGCGCCGCGAGAGGACGACTGCGACGTCCCCGAGCGCCCGCCGCCGTCGTCGCTCGCGCCTTCGTCGCGGTACACGCCGCCCGACGGCGCCATGCCGAAGGTGCTCGAGGTGCGGGGCGTGAGCGTCGACCTCGGGGGCCGGCGCATCCTCGACGACGTGACCTTCTTCGTCCCGAAGGGCGAGTTCCTCTGCCTCTGCGGCCCGAACGGCGCGGGCAAGAGCACGCTGCTCAAGACCATCCTCGGCTTGATCCAGCCGGCGAGCGGCGAGGTCGTGCTCTCGGGCCGGGTCGGCTACGTCCCGCAGCGCAAGACCTTCGACCGCGATTTCCCCGCGACCGCGGTGGAGCTCATCGTCGCGAACCTGCGTGGAGGGTGGCCGGTCCGCGTGAAGGAGGCCGAGCGAGAGCGCGCGAGAGAGGCCCTCGCCCGCGTGGGCGGCGAGAAGCTGCTCGACAAGAACCTCGCCGACCTCTCCGGCGGCGAGACCCAGCGCGTGTTCCTCGCGCGCGCCCTGATCACCGACCCGGTGATTTTGATCCTCGACGAGCCGACCGCGGGCGTCGACGTGCAGGGCCGCGCCGAGCTGATGGTCCTGCTCGAGGAGATCTCGCGCAGCGACGAGCTCGCGGCGATCCTCGTCACCCACAACCTCGCCGCGGTGTCGCGCACCGCCGAGCGGATCCTCTACCTGGACGGCCGCGTCGTCGCGTGGGGGCTCCCCGGCGAGCTCCTCGGCAAGCGGCGGTTCTCGGCGCTGTTCGGCGACGACGCGGGGGAGGAGTGATGTTCGAGCCGTTCGCCGCCGAGTTCATGCAGCGCGCGCTCGTCGCGGGGCTGATCGTGGGGGCGCTCTGCGCGCTCATCGGCGTGTTCGTCGTGCAGCGCGGCCTCTCGTTCATCGGCGACGGCCTCGCCCACGCCACGTTCGGCGGCATCGCGCTCGGACTCTTGCTGTTCCCGAAGCAGGACCCGTCGTTCCTCGCACTGCCGTTCACGGTGCTGGTCGCGCTCGGGATCGCCTACGTGCTGCGGCGCGGGTCGCTGCGCGGAGACGTCGCGACCGGGGTGTTCTTCGCCGTGTCGTTCGCCTTCGGCGTGCTGCTGCTCGGGCTACGCCCCAAGGGTTCGCGCCCCGTGAACGTGGAGAGCGTGCTGTTCGGCAGCATCCTCGCGGTGAGCCGGCAGGACCTCGTCACCATCGGCGTCGTCGCCCTCCTCGTCACCGCGCTCGTCGTCGGGTTCTGGTCCAAGCTGGCCTACGCCACGTTCGACCGCGAGCTCGCCGCGCTGTCGGGGGTGCCCGTGCGGTTCCTCGACTACCTGCTGCTCGCGCTCACGGCGCTCGTCACCGTGGTCGCGGTCAAGACGGTGGGCGTCGCGCTCGTGAGCGCGTTCGTGGTCATCCCTGCCGCGGCGGCGCGCCTGCTCGGCCGGCGCCTCGGCAGCGTGGCGATGATCGCCGTGGCCCTCGGCGCGGGGTGTTCGGCGGTCGGCCTGCTCCTCAGCTACCACCTCGACGTCGCGAGCGGCGCCACCATCATCCTCACCCTCGGCGCGGTCTTCGGCGGGGCGATGGCGCTGCGCCGCGCGTAGTCCGTGGTGGCGCGCGGCCGCGACACCTGCTTCGCTGTCCGGATGCGCCTCCTCGCCTGCGCCGCGGCGCTGCTCGTGGCCTGCGGCTCGGCGGACGTCGCGACGCCGGAAGACGGAGGGGGCGGGGACACCGCAGCGAGCGACGCGGACGCGCCCGAGAGCGGCCCGGTGCGCTGGGCCAAGAGCGGCGGCGACGGCAACAGCCAGTTCGGGTACGGCGTCGCGGTCGACGCCAGCGGCAACGTGTTCGCGGTGGGCGAGTTCGGCGGCGCGATCGACCTCGGCGCGGGGGCCCTCGACAACCCCAAGGGGTCGGTCGTGAGCGGCTTCGTCGCCAAGTTCGACCGCAGCGGGCGCGCGCTGTGGAGCAGGCGCATCGGCTCGACGACCGAGGCGGCCGCCTACGCCGTCGCCGTCGACGCCGCGGGCCACGCCTACGTCGTCGGCTACTTCAAGGGCGAGCTCGACGCGCTCGGGACCAGGCTCGTCTCCGCGGGCGAGACCGACGCGTTCCTCGTCGAGCTCGACCCCGACGGCAAGCTCGTCTTCGCGCAGCGCTGGGGCGATTCGGGCTCGCAGGTGCTCAACACGGTGGTCGTCGCGGCCGACGGCACGATCGCGCTCGGCGGCGACTTCGACGGCACCATCGACTTCGGCGGCGGACCGCTCGTCACCGCGGGGCTCGCCGACGTGTTCGTCGCGACCCTCGACCGCGACAAGAAGCACGTCCTGAGCAAGCGCTGGGGAGGCCCCGACAAGGACCGTCGCCCGCGCGTCGCGTTCGCGCCCGACGGGGGGCTCTGGGTCACCGCGAGCTACCGCGGGGTGATCGACGTCGGCGGAGGCCCCCTGCCCGATCGGTACGACGGCGCGTTCCTGCTGCGCCTCGAGAAGAGCGGCGCGCACCGCGCGAGCAAGGGCTTCGACGGCGACGGCTGGCAGTTCCCGACCGGCCTCTCGGTGAGCCCGAGCGGCGCGCTCGCCCTGTCTTCGCGCTTCACGCGCACCGTGGTGATCGACGGGCAGAAGCTCGAGAGCGCGAGCGGTGAAGACGCCCTGCTCGCGGTGTTCGGCGACGACGGCACGCTCGCGTGGGCCGAGCGGTACGGCGGCTTCAACCAGGACGCCATCTCGGGGCTCGCGTGGGATCCGCGCGGCGACCTATGGATCACCGGCGAGCTCCTCGAGAAGCTCGGGCCGCTGAGCTCGGCCGGCGGCAGCGACGCGTTCGTCGCGCGCCTCGACGCCAAGGGCACGTGGCTCTGGTCCCTGCGGTTCGGAGACGGTGGCGACCAGCGCGGCACC
>JAEUKC010000417.1:0-3317 GCA_016794445.1 Myxococcales bacterium | reverse complement strand
CGCCGCTGTACATGCGGCCCTTGGCGACCAGCGCGGGCTCCTTGAGCGTGGGCGGCGAGCCGTCGATGGCCTGCGCGAACCACTCGACGGTCACCTTGTACTAGCCGCTCTCGTAGAGCTTTCGGCCCTGGTCGAGCACCTGCTCCTCGGTCGCCGCCCGGGCCTCCGCGACCACGAGGACGGTCGCGACGCCGAAGCAGACGTGCTTCGCCCGCCCACGGAACAGGGTCGAGATCAGCGAGCTGAGAATCACGGAGTGGTGATCACTTGAAGTCGAGGATCGTGATGTTGCCCGGAGCCAGCGTAACCGGATGGCTCTCCAGCGAATAGCTGGCTGTCACGACCGCGGCCCGGGACGACTCGATCATCGGGATCACGAGGGGGGGGAGGCCCTCCGCCAGCACCTTCCCCGCCGCGTCCTTGACCGTGAGGCGGGCGCCGTCGTGCGGCTCGCGCAGGTTGACGGTGGCCGGCCGGTACTTGGGCTTCATCTCGAGGAGCAGCGGGCCCTCACCGGCGGAGAGGTCGAAGGACTGCTTGGCGGCCTCGCAGCACTGGTTGCGCCCGACGATCTCCACGGTGTGCTTGCCGAAGCCGAGCTCCATGGCCGGGTTCATCAGGTCGACCGAGGTGCCGTCGATGGTGATCGAGCTCCCCCAGGTGGCCGACGTGATGCGCACCGTGCGCTTGCCCCCCGCGTCAGGGGTGCCGACGGGGCCGGTCACGGTGATCTTGGGGGCCGTGGAGCTCACGCTGATCGCCGGGCTGCTCGAGCTCGAGGGGACGAGCGGCGCCGTGTCGTCCGCGCCGGGCACGCCCGGGCCGAGGGGTGTGCTCCCGCTCGTGGACGCGGACACGGCTGGGGTCGGGCCCTTCTGGGCGTACCGCACGCCGACGAAGGTGCCCGCCATGACGACGGTGGCCGCGGCGATGAACGGCAAGAGCCGTCGCAGGCTCCGCGCCCGGCGCTCGCGGGCGGCGATCGACGAGGCGGCGCGCAGCAGCGCCACGTCGCTGGGATCGTAGGCCAGCGCGCGGTTGAGATCGTGCGAGCCGCCGACCACGTCGCCGGCGGTGCGGGCTGCGAGGCCGCGCTCGCGCAGGATCGGCTTGAGCCGCGCCCCCCAGCCGCGCGCCACGCCCACCGGGTCGCGCAGGAACGACTCGAGCTCGGCCTCCGGGTCGTCGATGCCCATCGCGGCGAGCTCGTCGACGATGGCCTCCTCGCACTCGGGGAGGCTCGGGCGGTGGCCCTCTTCGTGGTCGAGCATCGACGCGACGATCTCGGCCCACCGCCCGCCGACCTGTGGCACGAGGCGATCGACGGGGGTGAACTGGCCCTCGAGCACGCGGCGGATCACCTGCGCCGGGTTCTTCCCGTCGAACGGCAGGCTGCCGGTGACGAGCTCGTAGAAGAGGACGCCGACCGCGAACACGTCGACCTTGGCGGTGACCTCGCCGCCCTCGATCTGCTCGGGCGACATGTGCGCGGGGGAGCCGAGGATCTGGCCCGTGCTGGTCATCCCCTGCGCGTCGAGGATCTTGGCGATGCCGAAGTCGGTGAGCTTGGTGCGCGGCGGCGTGCGTCCGGGCTCGCTGCTGCGCCCCTCGGCGAGGCCCGCGACGAGGATGTTCTCCGGCTTGACGTCGCGGTGGATGATGCCCTCCTCGTGCGCGCGGGCGAGCGCGGAGAGGATCTGCAGCACGAGCGCGGCCGCGATCTCCGGCGGGAACAGGCCCGGGTGCTCGCCGCCGAGGTCGGCGCGCAGCTGCGTCATGTACTTGCGCAGCGAGGGCCCGTCGACGAACTCGGCCACGAGGTAGCGCTCGCCGTCCTCGAGATCGGGGACGTCGTAGATCTCGACGATGGCGGGGTGCTTGAGCTTCGCGACCGCGCGCGCCTCGTGGCGGAAGCGGGTCGCGATCTCCTGGTTCTCGCGCAGGTGGCGGTGGATGACCTTGAGCGCCACGTCGCGCTCGAGCCGCGGGTCGCGCGCGCGGTACACGGTGGCCATGCCGCCGTGGCCGACCTCCTCCATGATCTCGTAGCGACCGAGGGTGCCGCCGACGACCGCGCCGGGCCCGCTCGTGGGGGCGCTGGGCGCTGGCGAGGCCGAGGCGGAGCGCAGCGTGCCGCTGATGGCGCGGGGGGCGTCGATGGTGTCGGTCTGCGAAGGGCGCGGGGGATCGCTCGAGCCGCGCTGCGCGCGCTCCGCGGCGTCGCGATCGGTCGCGCGCCCCTCGTCTTGGTCTTCGTTGGAGAGCGGCTCGCCCGGCATCAGCCCCGACCTTGCAGGATGCGAGGGCGGCGGGCGCGGCGCAATGATAGAACGTGGAGGGCGATGACGCAGGATCTCCACCCCGTCTCGACGGCCGTCCTGCTGGCGGTCCAGCGGCTGCTGCAGGTCCCGTTCTGCCTGCTGACGAGGGTGACCGGCGACTCGTTCGTGGTCCATGCGGAGGTCGGAGCCCCCTCGGGGCTCTTCCAGGGCAAGACCCTCCCGCTGGCCGATTCCTTGGTGGGAGAGGTGGTCAGCGAGCGCACGCTCGTGAGCTTCACCGACCAGGACGCCGTCCTCCCGCGCCTCGAGCGGGGCCTCGGCGTGCGTTCTGCACTGGGTTTTCCCCTGGTCCTGCGCAGCGGCACGGTGGTCGGGGCGCTGCTCGCGCTCGACCGCGACGCCCGCACCTACAACCCGCGCGACGTCGAGCTGTGCGCCGGCCTCGCGCGCGCCGCGGCGGCCGACCTCGAGGAGACCTTCACCTTCGACCGCGCCGCGGAGCTCGAGCGGGCCCGCCTGGCTGGCCTGCTCGCGCGCGGGATGGCCCACGATTTCGGCAACGTCGTGTCCTCGGCGCTCGCCAACGTGCGGTCGCTGCACCGCCTCCTCGGGCCCGTCGGCAGCGAGGCCCGCGAGGCCCTCGACGAGCTCGCCGCCTCGCTCGAGGCCGGGGCCGAGCTGATCGCGCGGCTGCGCGACGTCGGCCGTGCGGATCCACGCGGCGCGCAGCGGCGCGGGCTCGACCCCACCGCGGTGGCCTCGAAGGTGGTGGCGATGGCGCGCGGCCTCTTCACGGAGGCCTCGGGGTGGATCGATCTGCGCCTGCAGCACCCCGATCGGTCGATCGAGATCCGCGGCGACGAACACGCGATCGAGCAGGCGCTCCTGAACCTGGTGCTCAACGCGCGCGACGCGCTGAAGGAGCGTGGCGGCCGCGTGACGGTGCGCGTGCTCTCGCAGACGGTCGAGTCCTCGAACCGCGAGGCGCCGTGGATGATCCCCGGCACCTGGGCGGAGCTCGTGGTGGACGACGAC
>JAEUKC010000386.1:0-36373 GCA_016794445.1 Myxococcales bacterium | reverse complement strand
AGCGGCCGAAGAACGAGCCGTCGTCGAGCTGCTGCGCGCGCAGGAATCCGAGCGCACGGGCGACCACGGGAGCATCGCCGCGCAGGCCGAGCGCGCCGAGGCCGTGGAGGACGCGGCCGGTGACGTCCTCGGCGGAGGGGTCGCCGAGCTCGAGCGGCGGCTCGACGGCCATGCGAATCCAGGCAGTGAAGGCGGCCGGATCGACGCCTGGGGTGCGCAGGAACAGGGGACCGCGGGCCTTGCCGGGGAGACCACACACGTACGAGGAGAAACCTCCGTCGGGGTTCTGCATGCCCAGCAACCACCGCGTGAGATCGTCGATGCAACGGGCGAGCGTGGCGTCGACGTCGCCGCGCGCGCGGAGGGTGCACAGCGCGGAGAGGGCGGCGGCGCTGTCGTCGGAGTCTGGCAGCACGGGGTTGTCCGCGCGGAAGGCGTAGCCGCCCGTGAGCACCGGCGCCTTCCGCCGGTCCACGTGGTTGACGCGCGCCTGGGGGCGCTTGCACTGCGCCGCGACCACCCAGTCGCGCGCGCGCCGCATCGCCGGCGATTCGTGGGTCTCCCCGGCCTCACCGAGCGCGAGCATCGAGAAGAGCGTCGCCCAGAGCGGGGTGTCGAAGGCGTTCCAGTAGCGCGTCGCGCCGTTGTCGATCGCCTCGCGATCGAGCCACGCCACGGCCCTCGCGATGCGCGGATCGTCGGTGGCCACGCCGGCCGCGACGAGCGCGGCCACGTGGAGCGCCGTGACGGGCGCCCACGCGTTCCAGTTGCCGTTGGGGTTCTGGAACGTGGTGAGCCACTCGATCGCCTTGTCGCGCTCGCGTCGATCGAGCGGTCGGGCGAGGCGCGAGCGCCCCTGTCGCTGCTCGAGCAGCCGGACGTGGACGACGCGCGCGGCGTAGGCGGTCATCAGGATGCCGCCGTGAAAGTGGCGCAAGAACCACCGCTCGACGGGCTCGGTGGTGAGCGCGAAGAGCGGCGCGGTGGTGATCTGCGCGGGGTCGAGCGCGCCCGCCATCGCCAGGTAGATCGCCGCGAGGTTGCCCTCGGCGAGCAGCCGCACGATGGCAGGGATGCCACCCCTCGCCTCCACCCAGCGCCGGGTCCGCTCGACGAGCGGCGCCGCCTCCGATCCCCCGTGCCTCGCGAGGAACGCCGCGGTGAACGCCGTCGCGCCGAGGTCCCCGTCGCTGGCGTTCGGGAACATGACGAACGCCCCCGAGGGCAGCGCCTGGCCGACCAGGAAGCGGGCCACCCGTGCGGCGTGCTCCCTTCCGAGCAGGCCCGCCCAGTCGAGGCACACGGCGGTCTGCGCCGTCGCCGCCGGCCCGACCTCGCCGGGGGAGGGCCAGGAGCCGTCGGGGAGCTGGTCGTGGAGGAGCGCGTCCCAAGCGCGCGTGATGCCGTCGGCGAGATCCACGGCGGCAACTCTAGCCGCGGAATCCCCGATCGATCCTCGAGTGGAAAAAACCACCACGGTGTCCGGGCGCGCCACCGCGCGCTACGCTTCCATCTGCATGGCCCGTCGCCACCTTGCGTTCGCTCTGCTCCTCGGGTGCGGCACCTCGTCCGCCACCCCCGACGACGCGGCCGTCGCGACCGACGCGGCCGCCGAGGTCGCTGACGCGCACGACGCTGGCCACGACATCGCCATCGACGAGACCGGCTTCACCTTCAGCGGCCCCAAGACCCTGCAAGAGACCGGCCTCTACGCCGACTTCACGGCCCGGACGATCGCCGCAGACGTGATCCCCTTCACCGTCCGCTACGAGCTCTGGTCCGACGGCGTCACCAAGAAGCGCTGGTTGAAGCTCCCCCCGGGCACCAAGATCGACACCACCGACCCGGACCACTGGGTGTTCCCCGTGGGCACCAAGCTCTGGAAGGAGTTCTCTACGCCGGACATGCTGCGTCCGTTCGAGACGCGCTACCTGGTCAAGCTCCCGAGCGGCAAGTGGGACATGGTCGGCTACGCCTGGCAGCACGAGGCCGACGTCACCGTCGCCGCGCCCGGCGGCCTCACCGACATCCACGCCACCAAGCACGACGTGCCCTCCACCGAGCAGTGCCACGTCTGCCACGACGGCGTGAAGGACGGCGCGATCGGCCCGAGCCTCTACCAGCTGTCGAAGCAGCAGATCGACGGCAAGCCCGCGCTCGCCGAGCTGTTCGCGCGCGGCCTGCTCGACAAGAAGGTCGACGAGATCGACCCACCGGGCACCGGCACCGTGCAGGACGCGCTCGGCTACCTGCACGCCAACTGCGGCCACTGCCACAACGACGCCGGCCTGTGGGCCCCCGTGGTGCCGATGCGCCTGCGCCTGCGGGCGAGCGACACCACGCCCGAGAGCACGTGGATCTACTCGACCACCCTCGGCAAGAAGGCCAAGCACGTCCTCGCGGGCGGCGTCGACACCATCGTCGTCGCCGGCAATCCCGACGTGTCGCAGCTGTTCGTCCGCATGGGCAAGCGCGACCTCGAGCAGATGCCCCCGCTCGGCACCGAAGACCTCGACAGCAAGGGCCTCGCGACCGTCAAGGCGTGGATCGTCGGCCTGAAGTGACCCGCCCCGGCCGATCCCGAGTAGCCTCGCGGGATGGCGGGTAAGAAGAAGCAGACCAACCGCGGCAACGCGAACACCGCCGCGAGGCGTACCGCCGCGGGCCCGCAGCTGCCGCGGCCCACTTCGCTGCCGAGCCCCGGCGAGCTCGGGGCGCACTGCATCGGCCTCGCCGCCCTCGACGCCGTGCGCGGCCTGCGATTCCAGAAGTACTCGGCCGTCACCAAGGGCGACCTCACCACGTTCGTGCTCGATCGCGGCAACGGCGACGAGCTGCAGGTCGTGTTCGCCGGCGACGAGTGCCTCGTCCGCGGCTTCGACCACGAGTGCGAGCGCAGCCCGTTCATGGTCGGTCACGTCTGGCCGGGCACGTACACTGGCCTGCCCGAGGTGTTTCGCCCTGCGGTCGCGGTGCCCGAAGGCGCGGCGTACGACGGCGACCTGTTCGGCGATTCCCCGGGGAAAGAGGGCCGCTTGCGACCGACCACGTTCGCCAAGTGGTGGAACGGCGAGGGCTGGGTCGAGGGCCAGCTCGCCCTCGGCGCGCCCGACGGCGGCTTCGACTACCTGTTCGGCTGCCTCGACGCGAGCATCGACTTCGACGGCTTCGACCGCACGATCGCGCTGCGCATCTTCGAGGGGCACCCCATCACCGACGACGAGCTCCGCACGCTGAAGGCCGACGTCGACCTGCCGACCGTGCGCGCGGCGTGGAAGAACATGGGGTACGGGGTCGTCTGAAGCGATCTAGCGGGCGAGCCCCTGGATCTCGACGCTCGTCCCGCCGAGCGAGAGCCGCTTGCCGGGCTCGCTGTGCGCGTATTTCACCATCGCGAGCGCGGCCTCTCCGGCGACGCTCGTCACCGCGCCGACCACCTGCCCGTCGACCGTGAGCTCCGCGCCGGGCGCGATCCCCGTGGGCACCGCGAGCTGCACCAGGCGCTTGTTCACGTGTCCGCGCATCTGCAGCATGCAGACCACCTCTTGCCCGAGGTAGCAGCCCTTGCTGAAGCTCACCGCGCGCGCCTCGAGGCCGCACTCCTGCACGTAGTTCTTCTCGTCGAAGTCGACGCCGAACGCCGCGCGCCCCGCCGCGATCCGGCGCGCCTCGACGGCGCTCTCCTCGAGCCGCGGCAGCCCCGGATCGGACTCGATCACGAACCCGCCCTCGCCGAGCGCGTCGAACGGCGCCGCGCGCCCCGGAGGCGCCCCGCCCTCGACGTGGAACAGCCGCGCGCCCTCGTCGAGCACGAGCTCCACGTCCTCCATCACGATGTACCGATCCCACGCCGCGAGCAGCGCCTCGGCCGACCGGTTCGGCAGCCACGCGTGCACCGTGGGCCCGCCCTCGGCGTCGTCGACGAACACGATGACGTCCGCCTGGATCTTCCCTTTTTGATCGAGCGCGCACCCGAGCTGCGCGCGCGGGCCGGCCTTGCCCTCGAGCGACTTCACGTCGCTCGTGAGCACGCCGTTCAACCACGAGAAGCGGTCCTTGCCGGTCACCCGGACGCAGACGCGTCCATCCTCCCAGGCAGCCGGGCTCACTTCTTCTCTGCCCACTTCTCGACGAGGCGGAGGAACGTGAGCACGCCGTGGCCGGTCGCGCCCTTGTTGTAGAAGCCGTTGGGCTTGTCGCTCATGACCGGGCCCGCGATGTCGCAGTGGATCCACGGCAGATCGTTCACGAACTCGCGGAGGAACAGCGCGGCGGTGATCGACCCGCCGTAGCGCGTGCCCATGTGCTTCATGTCGGCGACCTCGCTCTTGAGGAGATCGCGCAGGTCCTCGAGGAGCGGCATGCGCCACATCGACTCGCCGGCCTCGGCGCACGCGTCGGAGAACTCCTCGGCGAGCTTGTCGCGGTTGGCGTAGAAGCCGCTCGTGGTGAGGCCGAGGGCGACCATGCACGCGCCGGTGAGCGTGGCGTTGTCGACCACGAGGTCGGGCTCGAGCGCGCGGGCGTAGGCGAGCGCGTCGGCGAGGACGAGGCGGCCCTCGGCGTCGGTGTTGATGATCTCGACCGAGCGACCGTCGTACGACGTGAAGACGTCGCCGGGGCGATAGGCGTTGCCGTCGGGCATGTTGTCGGTCGCGGCGATGATGCCGTGCACCTCGACGTTGGGCTGCAGCGCCGCGACGGCGGCCATGAGGCCGACGATGTTGGCGCCGCCCGACATGTCGATCTTCATGTCGAGCATGCCGTCGGCCGGCTTGATGCAGAGGCCGCCGCTGTCGAAGGTGAGACCCTTGCCGATGAAGACCAGGCGCTTGCCGGGCTTCTTGCCCTTCGGCGTGTAGGTCATGTGGATGAAGCGGGGCTCGATCGTGGAGCCCTGGTTCACCGCGAGCAGGAGGCCCATCTTGCGGCGGGTGATCTCGGCCTTGTCGAAGACCTGCACCTTGAGGCCCGACTTCTTCGCCATCGTGGCGGCGCGGTTCGCGAGCTCCGGCGCGTGCAGGACGTTCGGCGGCTCCATCACGAGGTCGCGGGTGAGGCACACGGCCTCGCCGATCGCGCGCCCGAGCTCGACGGCCTTCTTGCCCTCGGCGTTGGCCGACTCGGCGTGGATGGTCGCGGTGGCGATCTCGGCCTTCGGCTGGCGGTCGCCGGTCAGGTACTTGGTGAAGCGCCAGGCGCCGAGCACGAGGCCTTCGGCGATCGCGCGGAGCGCGGCGGGGGAGCTCTCGGGGGCGACGACGGTGATCGACGTGGCGCGCTCGGCGTTGGCGAGGCGGGTGCCACGGGCGCCGAACGTGCGGAGCACCGGCGCGGCCGCGTGCTTCTTGTGCTCGCCGAGCCCGACGACCAGCACCGTGCGCGCCGCGATGCGGCCCTGACCGGCGATCACGAGCGTGCTGTTGGCCTTGCCCGTGAACTCCTCGCGGCGCGCCTGCGCGACGAGCGCGCCACCGAGAGCGGTGTCGATCGCCTCGAGCGTGGCGTCGGGCGCGAACGGGTGCGCAGTCTCGGCTTCGGCGGCCTTGCCGGGCACAGCCTTCTTCTTGCCCTTCGGCTCGGGGCGGGGCTTCGAGGTGTAGGCGCCCACGACGAGGACGTCGGTGGTCGATTGAGTTGCGGAACCCCCCTTGAGCTCGATCTTCATCGCGGCGGAGGTTTGGCGCGGGGTGTCCGGCGGTCAATGGTTCTATGAGGTTCGGCGGCTGGACTGAACGGCGGCGCAGCGCGCGCGACCGCCTAGACGCGCCGCGGCGCAGACCTATGGTCTGGTCATGGAGCACATCGCTGTCTCGCTGCCGCTGCTGAAGGACGACGACGTCCACCGCGGATACCGCCGCGATCTGGGCGAGCGGCTCGCCAGCGTCGATCCGCGGCTCGACCTCGAGGCCGAGATCCGGCGCCTGAAGGTGGAGAAGAAGGCTGTTCTCCTGGCCCACTATTACCAGGACGGCGAGATCCAGGACCTCGCCGACCACCTCGGCGATTCGCTCCAGCTCGCCCAGGCCGCCAAGAAGACCGACGCCGAGGTCATCGTGTTCGCCGGCGTGCACTTCATGGCCGAGACCGCCAAGATCCTGAACCCCGACCGCATCGTCGTGGTGCCCGACATGGACGCGGGATGCTCGCTCGCCGACGGCTGCACCCCGGCCGCGCTCTCGGCGTGGAAGCAGGCCCACCCTGGGCACCAGGTCGTCTCGTACATCAACTGCTCGGCCGAGGTGAAGGCGCTCTCCGACGTCATCGTCACCTCGTCCAACGCCGAGAAGATCGTCCGCGCCCTGCCCGAGGACCGGCCCATCCTGTTCGCCCCCGACCGCAACCTCGGCGCGTGGCTCGTCCAGAAGATCGGCCGCCCGATGGACCTGTGGCCCGGCGCCTGTGTCGTCCACGAGATGTTCGACGAGCGCCAGATCGTGCAGCTCAAGGAGCGCCACCACGCCGAGCTGGTCGCCCACCCCGAGTGCGAGGCCCATGTCCTGCGTCACGCCGACTTCGTCGGCTCGACCACCGCCCTCCTCCGCCGGGTCGAGACGACCCAGGCCAAGACCGTCATCGTGGCCACCGAGCCTGGAATCTTGCACCAGATGCGCCGCGCCCGGCCCGACCTCGAGCTCCTCGAGGCCCCCGGCGAGGACCCCACCTGCAAGTGCAACCTGTGCCCCCACATGAAGCGAAACACGCTGGAGAAGCTGTATCTGAGCCTCCGGGACCTCGCGCCCCGGATCGAGATGCCCCGCGAGCTCCTCGACCGGGCCCGGGTGCCGATCGAGCGGATGCTCTCCCTCTCCTAGAGCGTTCTCTGGGCGTGCTCGCCCCGAAAAGTTGGACTTCTCCGCGTCGTTTCACTATCGAAAGCGCGGTGTCGCGGCCCAGCTTCCGTCCAGTGACCGGGTCTGGTCACGAAGGCCTCGAGCGCGCCGTTTCCACGGCCCGCAAGCACGCGCACGCCGCGAAGATCGCCGAAGTGGCCGCCGATCTGGCCGCCCGCATCGCCGACGACCACCGTCGCCACGCGACCGCGGCCGAGATCGACGAGGCCATCGCCAAGGTCGGCCTCGAGCGCAGTGACGCCCAGACCGACTACGGCAACGTCCTCTCCATCCTCGAGCGCGGCGCCGACGACCCGGCGGAGCGGTCGATCGTGGCTGCCTTCGTGGCCGCGGGCGTGGTCCGGGTGCTCGAGGCGGACGACGCCGGCGAGGCCGAGGGTCGCGCCGCCCGCGCCTGGTGCGACCGCCTCTGCTGGCTCAGCGCGCACGCCGGCTTCGACCCGCTCGCCGCCTTCCCCAGCGACGCCAAGCCGGCCCTGCTTCGCCCCCTCCAGCGCGCGATTGCCGAGTACGCGAGGCAGATCGACGCCGGCAAAGAGCCCCGCGCCGGCCGCGCCGAGCTGCTCGTCGCCACCGCCACCCTCGGCGACCTCGTCGCGAGCGGCCGCGCCGACGAGGAGCTCGCGCAGGTCATCTCGCGCCTCGCCGCCGACCTCGGCGACCCGCTCGCCCAGCGCCTCATCACCGCGCGCGCGGCCGAGGCCCCGGCGACCGTCGTGCAGACCGGCCCGTCGGAAGCCGCCATCCACGGCAGGCTCTCGCCCACCCCGCGCTCACCGTTCCTGACGGTGCTCTTCGCGGTCAGCGGGGTCCTGCTCCTGCGCAGCGTCGCCATCCTCGTCGGCGACCACATCCTCGGCCTCAAGCGCGCCGCGCGCCTCGAGCTCACGCCGTCGGGGGTCGAGCTCAAGGCCAAGGTCGCGCTGCTCGGTCGTGAGCTCCGTGACGTGAGCACCACCTACCCGATCAAGAACCTCGCGGTCGTCACGCGAGAGGTGCGGTTCCCTGGGCTTCCGGTCTACGCCGGTCTCCTCGCGCTGCTCGTCGGCACCTGGTCGGGCGTGACCTTCCTCGCCTGGGGCGTGCAGTCGGCCAGCCCGCGCCTCATCGGCTACGGCCTCCTCGCGCTCATCGTCGGCGTCGCGCTCGACCTCGCGATCATGTCGCTCGTGCCCGGGCTCACCGGCAAGTGTCGCCTGGTGCTGTCGGCCAAGGGCGGCCCCCCGGTCTGCGTGTCGCACCTCGACGCGCAGTCGGCCGACCGCTTCGTGGCCGATCTTTCCCGTCGCATCGGATGAGTTCTGCCGTTACGGCGTGGACGCGCGTAGTCCGTTGGGCGCACACGTCCCACTCATTTGTGGCCGAGCGCTCCCGCCGCATTGATTTGTGGCCGACGACGCAGTGAAGTGTCGCCCACGCATCGGCCAGGTGTCGGTGCTGGGGGACTTCCGCATCCGATGAACGAGCCGATCCGCGTGGGGCAGGTGCCTCGCCTCACCACTCCGATGCCCACGACCACCTCGGGGACCAATGCCCTCGAGCGCGCCGCGCGCTGGGTGCGCCTGGCCCAGGACTTCGCCCGCCTGCCACTGCTCGACGGGCGCGTGCGCGACGTGGGCGCGCTGCTGCTCACTGGCCACGACGCCGCCCTCGCCGAGGCGGAGCGGTACGTCGTCGAGGGCCACACGATCCGCACGGGCGACGTCATCGAGTGGGACGACATCGACGATCACACCACGCTGGCCCGCTGGGCCGCGGCGCTCCAGGGCGCGAGCGAGCAGGGATTCGCGCCACCGGTGCCCGACGGCTTCTGGGCCTCGTTCCTCACCTGGCGCACCCCGCTCGGCATGGCCCGGCTGACCGAGCGCCGGCTGCGCGTCTGATCCGCCGGGGTCAGCACCGCTCCTTCAGGCTCGTGAGCGGCTTGCCGGTGCGGACGCGCTCGAACGCACGCTGCCAGTCGGGGAACTCGGTGCCCATCAACCAGTCCATCCATGCGGCCTGGAACCCGTAGTGCCCGGTCCACCGCGCGTGGTGCAGCGAGTGGTAGACGAACGGGTTCGCGAACAGCGAGGCGACGCGCGTGCCTCCCGCGGCGAGCGTGGGCTCCGCGTTGGCGTGCCCCGCGACGTTGCCGAGCACGTTGAACGCGAGGTAGCCCGCCCACCCGTAGAATCCGAGCGGCGCGATCCGCGAAAGCACGATCGGCAGCCCCACGTAGCCGAACATCCACAGGCACGCCTCGCCGAAGCTCACCGACTGCCCGGTGAGCGGGGAGGTGACGTGCGAGCGGTGGTGCCAGCGGTGGATCCACACGAGCGACCGCGCGTGCATGGCGCGGTGCAGGAACCAGTAGAAGATCTGGAACGTCACCAGCATCGCGCCGAAGGTGCCGAGGTCGCGGGCGAGGGATGGCGGCCCGAGGCGAACGACCTGGAAGCGGAGCGCCGCGGTCACCGTGACCGTCGTGACCGCGAGGAACACGAGGTTGCCGATCGCCTCGAAGCGCAACTGGCCCGCGGCGAGCGGCAGCGCGAAGACCGGCTTGTGCACGAACCGCTCGAGCGCGAACCCGAACGCGAGCCCGGCGAGGGTCCACGCGACGAAGAACGCGAGCACGAGACCCGCGAGCAAGGGCAGCGAGGCGGTGCGGAGCAGCTCGGGCACGCCCCGAGGATGGGGCCACGGCCGAGCCGATTCAAGGCGCGACGGCGCGGAGGCTGTCCTCGACGACCTGGCAGAGGCGCGCGAGATCCGGCAGCGGCGTGTTCAGCGGCGGCGTGACGTACACCACGTTGCCGAGTGGCCGCAGGTAGGCGCCGCGCTTCCTGGCCTCCTCGTAAACGCGCCAGCCGACGCCCGCGGTGTACCCCGTGTCGTCGAGGGTCTCGACGGTGGGGATCGTCTCGGTGGTGGTGGCGACGTCGAGCAGATCGAACGCGGCGATCGCGCCCTGCGCCCGGCCCGCGCGCACGAGGCCGCGGAGCCTGCCGTCGGCGAGCACGCGCTCGACGAGGTCGGTCAAGAGCGCCGCGCGCGCCGCCACCCCCTCGAGGATCTTCTCCTCGCGGTAGATCGCCAGCACCTCGCGCGCGACCGCCGCGCCGAGCGGGTTGCCGCAGTAGCTGTGCCCGTAGAGGAACGCCTTGGCGCGCCCGCCGTCGAACGCGGCCTGCACCTTGCGCGACGCGAGCGTCGCCGCCATCGGCAGCACGCCGGCGGTGAACCCCTTGGCCGTGCACAGCAGATCCGGGGAAATCTCGGCCAGATCGCAGGCCCACATGGCGCCGAGGCGGCCGTAGCCGGTGAACACCTCGTCGGCGATCAGGAGCAGATCGTGCTTGTCGCAGAGGTCGCGCACGGCGCGCAGGTAGGCCGGCGGGTAGAACCGCATGCCGGCCGCGCCCTGCACGAGCGGCTCGAGCACGATGCCGGCGAGCTCGTCGCGGCGCTGCTCGCAGAGCTCGGCGATGGCGTCGAAGGCGAGGGCCCAAGAGGGCGCGCACCCGCCCACGTCGTCGGCGGGCGACGGCACGTGCACGCAGTCGAACAGCACCGAGGCGAACGGTCGGCGGAACACCTCGACGCCGCCGAGGCTCGTCGCGCCGATGGTCTCGCCGTGGAACGCGCCGTCGAGCGCGAGGAACCGCGTCTTCTTCTTGCCGGCGCGGGGCGCGACCTGCGCGTGGTACTGCACCGTCATCTTCACCGCGGCCTCGATCGCGGTAGAGCCGTCGTCGCTGTAGAACACCTGGTCGAGCCCGCGCGGCGCGACGTCGGCGAGCTCCTCGGCGAGCAACGCCGCCGACTCGTGGGTGATGCCCGCGAGCGAGCAGTGACAGAGCGCGCGCGCCTGGCGCTCGAGCGCCGCGACCAGGCGCGGGTGATTGTGGCCGAGGGTCGAGACCCACCACGAACCGTTGCCGTCGAACAGGCGCTCGCCGCTCGCGAGCTCGAGCCACGGGCCCTCGGCGCGCACCACCACCAGCGGATCGTGCCGCGCGCGCCACTCGTCCATCGGCGTGTAGGGGTGCCAGACGTGGGCCCGGTCGGCCGCGAGGATGCGGGCGACGTCGGTCACGCGAGCCTCGCCACGACCTCGTCGAGGACCGCGTCGGCGATCGCGCGCTTGCTGCCCTGGACCGCGCGCGCCGGCCCGTCGTCGACGAACAGCACGTGGTCGTCGTCGCCGCCGAACCCGTGGGCCGCGAGGTTCGCCACCACGAAGTCGACCTGCTTCTGCGCGCGCTTCTTCCGCGCGTAGGCCTCGAGGTCGTTCGTCTCGACGGCGAAGCCGACCAGCACGGGGTGGCGCTTCCCGGCGCGGCGCGCGCCGATCGCGGCGAGCAGGTCGGGGTTCTTCACGAGCGTGAGCGTGAGCGTGTCGCCCTCGGTCTTCTTGGTCTTCGCGCTCGAATATTCGGCCGGGCGGTGGTCGGCGACCGCGGCCGCCATCACGAGGGCGTCGCCCGCGTCGGCGAGCGCCTCGTCGAGCGCCGCCTGCATCTCGAGCGCGCCGCGCACGTCCACGCGCGTGCACCCGCTCGGGGTCGACAGCACGACGGGCCCCGTGACCAGCGTGACGCGGGCGCCGCGCGCCGACGCGGCGGCCGCCACGGCGAAGCCCATCTTGCCGCTCGAGCGGTTGCCGAGGAACCGCACCGGATCGAGATCCTCGACGGTCGGCCCCGCCGAGACGACGACGTGTCGCCCCTCGAGATCCCGGCGCGGCGAGAGCGCGGCCACGATCGCCGAGACGACGTCCTCGGGCTCGCTCATGCGACCGACGCCCTCCTCGCCCGAGGCCACGGCGCCGAACACCGGCCCGACGATGCGCGCGCGCGCGTCGCCCTCGATCGTCGCGACGTTGCGCCGGACCGCCGGGTGCGCCCACATGCGCGGATGCATCGCGGGCGCGAGCACGATCGGCCCTCGCGCGACGAGGCACAGCGCGGTGACGAGATCGTCGGCGCGGCCCTCGGCGAGCCGGGCCAAGAGGTCGGCGGTGGTCGGCACCACCGCGACGCAGTCCGCCTGGGCCGCGAGCGCCACGTGCAGCTCCCCCGCGAACGACGGATCCCACATGTCGTCGCGGACCGGCTCGCCGCACAACCCGCTCAAGGTGATGGCCCCGACGAACCGCTGCGCCGAGCGCGTCATCACCGGCAAGACCCGGGCCCCGAGCGAAAGCAGCTGGCGGGCGACGATCGGCGCCTTGTACGCGGCGATGCCGCCGGCCACGCACAGGGCGATCACGCGACCTTCGAGGGGACGACCTGTCATGGGGGCCGCATGGTAGTACGCTCGGCGGTCCATGGCGCTCGCTCTCCCGTTCGACCCGACGACCCTGCCCGGCCCCGTCGCGCGCATCGTCGGCGACAAGACCCCTCCCGCGCTGCGGATGATGGCGGCCAAGGGCGCCGCGCCGGGCCTCCGGCCCGAGCAGATCGTGCTCACCCTCGTCCTCCTCGCCCGGGCCGACCTCGCCCACGTGGAGCCCGCGGCCAAGGAGACCGCCGAGGCCACGCTCACGGCGCTGCCGACCGCCATCCGTGACGCGGCCCTCGCGGCCCACGAGCTCTCCCCCCTCGCCCTCGACGTGATGGCCGACACGGTCTCGAGCGACGTCACCATCCTCGAGCGGGTCGTCACCCACCCCGCGCTGGCGAACGCGACCGCCCTGCGGCTCGCCAAGGAGGGCAACGAGGCGATCACCGAGCTCGTCGCCATCAACGAGGAGCGCCTCCTCGCCTTCCCGGAGATCATCGAGGCGCTCTACATGAACAAGCGCGTCCGCAGCTCGACCGCGGACCGCGTGCTCGACCTCGCGGTGCGCAACGGCAAGACGCTGAACATCCCCACGTTCAAGGAGGCCGCCGAGGCCATCCAGGGTGAGCTCATCCTCGCGCCCGACGCCGAGCCCACCCCGGACGACATCCTGTTCGCGGAGGCCGCCGCCCTCGCCGAGGCCATCGACGGCGAGGTCATCAAGGAAGACGACACGGGAGAGGAGGTCGTGGAGGAGAAGGCCCTGCCCCTCGAGCAGCGCATCCGCCAGATGACCGTCTCGCAGAAGGTGCGCACGGCCACCCTCGGCACGGCCGCGGTGCGGGCGCTGCTCGTGCGCGACAAGAACAAGCTCGTGGCGACCGCGGTGATCCGCAGCCCGCTCCTGCAGGAGAACGAGGCGGCCGCGTTCTCCGCGAGCCGCGGCGTGAGCGAAGACGTGCTCCGGCTCATTGCCTCCAACGGCGAGCTCGTCAAATCGCACACCGTGAAGTTCAATCTCGTGTCCAACCCGAAGACCCCGATGGCGTATTCGCTGCGCCTCCTGCCGCACCTGCGCGGCGACGAGCTGAAGAAGCTCGCCAAGTCCAAGAACGTCCCCGGCCAGATCGCCAAGCTCGCCAAGCAGGAGCTCGAGAAGAAGGCGCCGCGCTGAGCGATGGGCGACACCGATCCGAACGTCACGCTGCCGCCGATCGAGCCGGAGCCGGAGCCGCCGACCATCGCGATACGGCCCGGTCGCTGGTGGTTCGCCACGCTGATCGGGGGCTCGCTCGTCTTCCTCGCCTGGCACCTGCGCAACGTCCTCACGCCGTTCCTGCTCGCGTTCCTGCTGGCGTGGGTGCTCTCGCGCCCGGTGCGCATCCTCGAGAAGGTGAAGATCCCGCGGGCGATCGGCGCGCTGCTCGTGTTCCTCGTCGCGACCACGTTCGTCGTGTGGCTCGTGTCGTTCTGCGCGAGCTACTTCACCGCGGAGCTCGCCGAGGCCGGCCGTCACCTGCCCGCGCAGGCCGAGGCCCTGCTCAAGAAGGCGCAGCCCACGCTCAAGCAGCTCCGCATCCAGGTGCCGCACAGCACCAGGGAGCTGGTGCAGCAGTACGGGCAGAGCCTCAAGGACCACGCGCCCGACGTGCTGCGCTGGATCGGCACCGCCCTCTTCGGCACGCTCTCCTACGCGTTCGTCGTGCTGTCGCTCCTGATCATCCCGATCTTCGCCTACTACATCCTCGTCGACTTCGACCGCATCGTCGCGCGCGGCGGCAAGCTCGTCCCGCGCCGCCACCGCCGCCTCGTGTTCGAGACCATCGGCGAGATCGACGACATGGTCTCGGGCTACATGCGCGGCCAGCTGCTCGCGATGATCGTGCTCTCCGCGCTCTATGCGGTGGGGCTCCAGCTGCTCGGGCTGCGGCTCGCGATCCCCATCGGCGTGCTCACCGGGCTGCTCGCCTTCATCCCCTACCTCGGGTTCGTCGTGGGCCTCCTGATCGCCTGCACCATGGCGGCGATCGACGCTCAGAACCTGCCGTTCGTGGTGCAGGTCGCCGCGGTGATGACCGGCGTGCACATCCTCGACGTGTTCGTCGTCACCCCCCGCGCCGTCGGCCGCAGCGTCGGGCTCGCCTCGATCGAGGTGCTCCTCGCGATGGCCGCCGCCGGCACCCTGTTCGGGTTCGTCGGCGTGCTGTTCGCGGTGCCCATCGGCGCCACGGTCAAGATCGTCGCCCGCCGCGCGGCCAAGGCCTACCGCGAGAGCACCTTCTACCGCCGCGCGCGATAGCGCCGATGTGGGTCGGTGTCCTCCCTGGCCGCCGAACTCGACCAGGACGGCGCTCCAGTGCAACATTCGCGGCGGAGGCTCCTCATGCTTGCTCGCTCCTTGCGCTTCGGGTTCGGTGCTCTGTTCGTCTGCTTCGGGCTCGGTTTCGGGTGTCAGACCAACCCGGATGGCTCATTGAGCGTCGTCGAGCAAGCCATCACGGGCACCTGCCAGATCTCGCAGCTGGGCATGCCTTGCGACCCGGACGGCGCCGCCGGGCCGCTGCAGGAGTGCGAGGGCATCTGCCTGCTCCAGCCGCCGACCGGACCCATCGGGGGGGTGCCCTCGGTCAGCTGCGTCGCGATCACCAAGGCCGGCGTCGCCTCGATGGACGGTCGCCTCTGCGGTTCGGCCGACAGCAGCAACTGCGGCCAGGTCTGCGCCGGGAAGTTCTGCGTGGCGAAGAGCGCCGCCGCGGGCACCGCCTGTCGACCGTCCGGATTCACCAACACGGTGTGCGACGGCCAGTGCAACGGCACGGGCACCTGCGTGGCCCTCACCGACACCGAGAAGTGCAAGATCGAACGGCTCACCGCGGGCGGCTTCAACCAGGACTGCGTGTGGGACTTCTGCAGCCCCACCGCCGCCAAGACCTGCCAGCAGTACGCGATCCCCAAGGGCATCACCTGCAACGACGGCAGCGCCTGCACGAGTGGTGACGCCTGCGACGGCACCGGCAAGTGCACCGGGGCGGCCAAGGTGTGTCCGGCCACCGGCGATCCCTGCCTCGAGAACCGGTGCGTCGCGTCGTCGGGCGCGTGCGTCGCCTCACCGACCACCGCCGCGTGCACCTACACGGCCGACAAGTGCTTCGCCGGGGTCTGCGCCGGCGGCACGTGCGGCAAGGGCGCGGCCATCGACTGCGACGACAAGAACCCGTGCACCGACGACGGCTGCGACGCGACCACGGGCTGCAAGCACACCCCGAAGGCCTGTCCGCCGCCGTCGGACGCCTGCACCGTGGCCACCTGCGACCCGAGCAGCGGCGGCTGCGGCTTCGTCGCCAAGTCGTGCGACGACGGCAATGCGTGCACGACCGACAGCTGCGACAAGACCACCGGCTGCAAGCACACCCCCATCCCCGGCTGCGTGCCCACCGACGCGGGCACCGACACGGGCCCGGTCGACACGGGCGTCACCGACACCGGCCCGATCGTCGACACGGGCATCGGCCCCGACACGGGCATCGGCCCCGACACGGGCATCGGCCCCGACACGGGCACGGTGGAGGACACCGGCTCGACCGGCGACACCGGCAGCAGCGGTGACACGGGCGGCGCGACCGACGGCGGCGCGACCGACGGCGGTGACGACGCGGGCGACGTCGCGCCCGAAGATCTCAGCCGCGGCGGCTGCGGCTGCCGCACGCCGAACAGCGCTCCCACCACCACCGGCGCGTTCGCCGCGCTCGGCCTCGCCGCCCTCCTCGTCGGCCGCCGCCGCCGCTAGCGATCGATTCCTCGCTCCTTGCGGTACTGCTTGCACCGCGCGCTGCCGGCCTTGAACGACCGGCAGCTGTTCGGCCGGTCGTGATAGATGGTGCAGCCCACCTTCACGCCGAGCCGGCCCGAGAGCGCCGCGCAGCGGTGGTGCTGGTCGAGCCGCATGTGCGGGATCAGGTCGTCGTCCAGCACCACGAGCCGGCGCACGAGCTCGGGGTTGCGCATGATCTTGTCCCGGCGCGGCTCGATCTCGACGTAGTCGATGTACTCGAGCTCGCGGTTCTCGGCGGGGTTGCAGCAGCACGCGCCGCACGTGACACAGTCGTAGTCGACCTGACCCATCGACGCGCGGTTACACGCTACGCTGCCGACGCGCAATGCCCCCTTTGTCTCGATCCCTCGCGGCGCTCCGGCCCGGAGTGTTCGCGCAGCTGCAGCAGCGCATCGACGCGCACGCCCGGAACGGCGGAGACCTCGTCCCGCTGCAGATCGGCGACACGCACCTCTCGCCGCCGGCCGAGCTGGTCGGTGGCAGCGACCCGGCGCTGTATCGCTACGGTCCGACCGCGGGGCTCGCCGCCCTCCGCGAGGCGCTCGCCGCCGTGCTGCGCCGTCGCGGACTCGACTACGACCCGCGCGAGGAGCTCCTGGTCGGCGCCGGGGCGACCCACGCCCTCGCCTGCGTGGCCCGCGCGATCCTCTCCGAAGGCGACGAGGTGCTCCTGCTGAGCCCCTACTGGCCGCTGGCGCACGGCATCCTCACGCAGACCGGCGCGTGTGCCGTGGAGTGCGTGGGGGTCGAGGCCCTCGCCGCCGCCGTCACCGACCGGACGCGCGCGATCTACCTCATCACGCCGAACAACCCCGACGGCACCATGCTCGGGCGCGACGAGCTCACCACGATCGCCGCGCTCGCCGAGGCCCACGATCTCTGGATCCTCGCCGACGAGGTCTACGCGGATTTCGCGTTCGACGCCGAGCACGTGAGCATCGCCTCGCTCCCACGCATGCGCGAGCGCACGCTGACCGCCTACTCGCTCAGCAAGAGCCACGCGCTCGCCGGAGCCCGCGTCGGTTACGTCGCCGCCCCGGGCCCGCTGGTCGAGCTCGCGCGCCGCGTCTCCACGCACACCGTGTTCAACGTGCCCGTGATCTCGCAGCGGGTCGCCCTCGCGGCCCTCGCCGACGAGGGGTTCCTGCGAACCGCGCACGCGAGCTACCGCGCCTCTCGCGACCGCGCGATCGCCGCGTGCGCGCGCCTGCCGGTCTCGTTCGCGCGACCGACGGGCGGCGCGTACCTGTTCCTCGATTTCAGCGAGCGCCTCCGTGGCCGCCCGCTCGCCGCCTTCCTCGAGCACGCGATCGACCACGGCGTGCTCCTCGCGCCCGGCGAGGCGTTCGGCGTGGCGTTCCCTCGCCACGCCCGCCTGTGCCACACCGCTGTTCCCGCTGCGCGCCTCGACGAGGGCCTCGCGCGCCTCGGCGCGGCGCTCGAGAGCTTCGGCTAGCGCACGAGCTGGCTCACGACCAGCGCCGCCACGAGCACCACGAGCGCCAGCACGACGAGGTGCCACGCGTGCGTCGTGCGCCGCTTGCGGAGGCCCGAGGCCGTGCGCTCGAGCGCGGGGTAGCGCTTGGTCGGGAGGATCTCGGACTCGACGAGCGCGCGCGCCCGCACACCGGAGCTGGGCATCGGCGATGGATGAAAGGCCGTGGGCATCGCCGCGGCCGGATCGACGCCCGCGGCCACCGCGAACGCCTCGGCCATCTCGAGCGCGTCCGCGAACCGGTCGTCGGGGGTCTTGGCGAGGGCCTTCTCCATCCAGGCGTCGACCGCGGCGGGCAGCTCGGGGACGTGCGCGCTCGGCGGCTTGGCCGGCTGGCCGACGATGCGGAACCCGATCTCGGGCAGATGGGCCGTGCCGAAGGGCAGCTGCCCGGTGAGCAGGCGATAGACCGTGGCGCCCAGCGACCACAGATCGCTCCGCTCGTCGACCGCCTGCGCGAGCGCCTGCTCGGGGCTCATGTACGCGGGCGTGCCGACGATCGAGCCGCGGCGAGTCTCGAGCTCGCGCGACGAGGTCGGGTCCTCGTCGAGCAGCTTGGCGATGCCGAAGTCCATGAGCTTGACGTGCACGTCGAGCGAGCCGTCGTCGGGCTTGGTGAGGAACACGTTGGCGGGCTTGAGATCGCGGTGCACGACGGCCGCGGCGTGCGCGACCGAGAGCGCGCGCGCGAGCTGCGCGACGATGCGCACCACCAGGAGGAGCGGCAAGCGGCCCTCGCGGCGGAGCCGGTCGGCGAGGGTCTCGCCCTCGAGCAGCTCCATCACGAGGAACGGCCCCACCTCGTCGGACTGGCCGTAGTCCATCACGCGCGCGATGTACCGGCACGTGCCGCCGAGCCGCGCCGCGAGCCGCGCCTCGCGCACGAAGCGCGCGCGGATGTCGTCGCCCTCGAGGTCGTCGTGGATCAACTTGAGCGCGACGTGGGTGCCGAGATCGAGATGCGTGGCGCGCCACACCGCGCCGACCGCGCCCTCGCCGATGCGCTCGACGAGCCGGTACCTGCCGGCCACGATGGTGCCGGCACGCTGACCTCGGAGGACACGCAGAGCCTCGGCCACTTCACTCCAGGATGACGCATCGGAGGCGTGTTGACACCAGCGATTTCATTGTTGTTTCAGCGCACACCTACAGTGTGAGGGAGCGCTGCCGGGCTCAGTACACGTCCTTGCAGTAGCGACCCGTCTCGGAGAGACGATCCAGCGTCTCGCGAGACAGGATTTCGATCAGCGCTGCCTGTACGTCGGGGGCCATGCGCTTCGCGTCGCCGCACAGGTAGACGAAGGCACCTTCGTCGACCCACCGCCGCAGCTCCGTGGCCTGCTCGCGCATGCGCTGCTGGACGTAGACCCGCTCGACTGTGTCGCGCGAGAATGCGCAGTCGAGGCGCGTGAGCACCCCCCGCTCGCGCAGCGCTCCGAGCTCGTCGCCGTAGTAGAAGTCGCAGGCCGCGTTGCGCGCGCCGAAGAACAGCCAGTTCTTGCCGCGGGCCCCCGTGGCCGCCCGCTCGAGGAGGAAGGCGCGGAACGGCGCGACCCCGGTGCCGGGTCCGACCATGATCACGGGGACGTCCGCCGCGGGCAGGCGGAAGTGCGGCGAGGCGTGGAGATAAACGGGGACCTTGGTGCCGATCGGGCAGCGGTCGGCGAACATGGCCGAGGCCACGCCGGCGCGGGTCCGACCGCGCGCCGTCCAGCGCACGACGTCGATCGTGAAGTGGGCGTGACCCGGCGTGTCGCGCGGGCTGCTCGCGAGGGAGTACGGCCGCGGCGCGAGCGGGCGCAGGGCGTCGACCAGCCCCTGGGGCGTGAGGGGTCGCTGGGCGTCCTCGAGCATGTCGAGCACGTGGCGGTCCTCGGGCTGCGCGACGCCGGTCGCGTCGGCGAGGCGCGGATCGACGTGGGCGAGATCGAGCCGCGTGAGCAGCGCTTCCCGCAGCGTCAGCGACCCGACCCCCAGGCCGCCCGCGTGGGCCGCGCCGCCGACGTGGACCCTGGCCGCGCCGTCGCAGGGCGCCGCGGCGAGGATCGCGTCGACGAGGGCGGGGTCGTTGGTCGGGTAGACGCCGAGCGAGTCGCCCGCCTCGTAGGCGAGGTCGGTCCCCGCGAGCGAGAGCTCCACGTGCAGCGTCTCCTTGGTGGAGCCGGTGCCCGACAGCCGGCGGATCGCTGTGACCTCGGCGAGCACCGGGTTGCGCCGCGTCCCCTTGGCGGCCGGCTTCGGCGCCTCGACCGGATCGGGGGCCGCGGTGACGCTCGGGCCCGCCGCGGCGCCGAGGGCCGCGATCACGCGGTCGAGCCACGTCTTCCATGGCACGTCGAAGTCGACGTCGCAGTCCTGGCGCTCGGTGAGGCGCGTGGCGCCGAGCTCGCCGAGCCGCTTGTCGAAGTCCTTTCCGCACTGGCAGAAGCGATCGTAGGTCTTGTCGCCGAGCGCACAGACCGCGAACCGCAGCGTGGCGGGGAGCGGCGGGCTCTTCTTCATCACGAACGCGTGCAGCACCTCGGCGTTGCCGGGCGGATCGCCATTGCCATAGGTGCTCGTGACGATCAGGACGGTGTGCAGCTGGGCGAGCGCGGCGTTGGAAAAATCCGCCATGTCCACGGCCTTGGCGGGGTGGCCGGCCGCGTTCAGGGCCTTGGCCGTCTGCTCCGCGAGATCGGCGCAGTTGTTGGACTCGGTGCCGAAGAGGACGTGGATCTGCATCGCCGCGAGCGGCTCATATCACGTGATCAACCCGGCGATGGAGGACGAGGGGGCGTACCCGAGCCGCTCCACGTCCCGCGCGAAGGCCGCGAGCTGGTCGGGGAGCGGATCCCGCGTGAAATCCGCGTAGGACATGGCCTCCGCGAGGACGGCGTCGCTCATCTTCATGCGGGCCAGGCGGAGCAGCTCGCTCCTGGCGACGGCCCGCGCTGCCACCGGGTCCGCGTTCGCGCGGTCGATCTCCGCGCCCAGGACCGAGACGACGCCGGCCACGTCGGCGGGCCGGGTCTCGAGGAAACCGCGACGCACCGCGACGAGGCCCGTCGGGAACCTCCGGCCGGGCCACACCTCGCGCTCGTCGAGGTGTCGGCGCGCGCCGAGCTCGCGGACGATGCGCGTGGGCCACGGCTCGGGGAGCCAGGCGCCGGCGATGTTGCCGCGCTTCATCTCGGCGAGGATGTTCGCGGGCGCGAGCGCCTCCACCTTGATCGTCCCGCCCTGGTCGACGGGCCGCTGGCCGTTCTCGGCGAGCCACTTGCGCAGCGCGACGTCGGTGGTCGACCCGATCTGCGGGGTCGCCACCACCTTGCCGCGCAGATCGATCGCGTCGCGGATCCCGCGCAGGGTCACGAACGAGGCGCCGCCCGAGCACAGGCCCGAGACGACGGCGATCGGCGCGCCCGCGTGCCGGACGTGCGTCGCGACGAGCGGCGCGGGGCCCGTCGTGCCGACGTCGATGGCGCCGCCCAGCAGGGCCTCGGTCACGCGCGGGCCGGCGCGGAACACGCGCGTCTCGATGCGCAGGTGCGGCAGCGCGGCGGCGAGCCTCCCACTCTCGAGCGCGGCGAACACGGGCACGTCGCTGAGGCGGGTGATGAACCCGAGCCGCAGCACGCCCGGGATGCCCTCCTTGCGCGCGCACCCGGAGGCGCCGGCCGCGAGCCCGCCGAGGCCGAGGAGGAACGCGCGCCGGTTCATCGCGCGACGTGCAGGCCGCACTCGGCCTTGGCGGTGCCCGACCAGCGACCCGCGCGCTCGTCCTCGCCCTCCGCGACCGCGCGCGTGCACGGCTCGCAGCCGATCGAGAGATACCGGCGCGCGACGAGCGGGTGCTCGGGGAGGTCGTGGTCGACGAGGTAGGCCCGCTGCTCGGCGAGGGTCAGCGTGGCGAGCGGGTGCACGCGCACGAACGCCTCGTCCGATCGCTGCTCGAGGATCGCCGTGCCCGCGCGGGTGGGCCCCTGGTCGCGCCGCAGGCCGCTGACCCAGCCGCGCGCCCGGGCCACGTACGGCGCGAGCGGGTCGACCTTGTTTTGCTGGCAGCAGAAATCGGGGTTGAACTGCATGATCGTGCGCCCGTGCTCGGCGAGGAACGCCTCGCGGTCGAGCGCGGGGCGCACCACCTCGACCCGCAGCCCGAGGCGCGCGACGAGCGCGTCGCGGTAGGCCAGCGTCTCGGCGAACAGGAACCCCGTGTCGAGCAGCACGACCGGCAACTCGCGCGCGACCTCGCTCCACAGGTGCAGCAGCACCGCGCTCCCCGCCCCGAACGACGAGGTGAAGAGCAGGTCGCTCCCGAACCGGTCGACGGCCCAGGCGAGCCGCGCGCGCGGGCTCTCGGCCTCGAGCCGCGCGCTCTCGGCGACGAGGTTCACGCCGCGCACTCCCCCTCGCCGCTGTGGATGGAAAACCCCTTCTCCTCGCCGATGTCCGCGTCCTCGCCCGCGGTCACCGGCGCGAGCAGCTCGCCGAGGGCCGCGGTCACGCGCTTCGGATCGACGCGCTCGAAGAAGGCTGCCGGCTTCTCGTCCGGCGCGCGATCGGAGGCGTAGAGGCGGAGGAGCACCACCACCGCGTCGGGCACGCGGCGGGCGGGGATCTTCACGACCTGCCGCCCGAAGCGCGCCCCCCGGGCGTCGACGCCGCCACCGAGGTGGAGCTGGTACATCGGGTAGGCCTTGCCGCCCTCCTTGCGGGCCGCGCCGTGGAAGCCGAGGTCGGCGATGTGGTGCTGGCCGCACGAGTTCGGGCAGCCGCTGATCTTGATGACGGTGTCGGCGAAGCCGGGCTGGGTCGCGTCCTCGCGATCCAGTCGATCGGAGATCGCCGCGCCGAGGCGGCGCGAAGCGGTGACCGCGAGGTTGCAGGTCTCGGCGCCCGGGCACGACGTGACGTCCTTGGCGGTGTGCAGCCCGAGCTCCGCGAGCCCGAGCGCCGCGAGCGCCGCGTGGATCGCCGGCAGCGAGCGCTTGTCGACGAAGGGCACGAGGATGTTCTGGTCGATGGTCAGGTAGGCCGAGCCGTCGCCGAAGCGCTCGAGGATCGGGCCGAGGCCGCGCATCTGCGCGCTCGTGATGTCGCCGAGCTTGAGCCGGATGTAGACACCCGCGTACCCGCTCTGCCGCTGATCGACGACCGACTGCGCGCGCCACGGGAGGTAGCCCTCGATCTTGTCGCCCTCGACGGGCGGCGCCGGCGAGCGGGTCGGGCTCTCTGGGAGGACGAGCTCGGCCAGGGCCTCGGCGTCGATCTCGGCGCGGAGCTTCGCGTAGGCGTCGCGGAACCCCTCCTCGCCGAGCTTCTTCCACACGTACTTCAGGCGCGCCCGGTGCTTGTTCTCGCGGTTGCCGAAGCGGTCGAAGAGGCGCAACACCGCCTCGCCGACGCGCCCGAGCTCCTCGGCCGGCACGAAGTCGTGGAGCACGAGCGCGCTCATCGGCAGCGTCGAGAGCCCGCCCGCGGCGTAGACCAGGAAGCCGGGGCGGCCCTCCTGCACCTTGGCGACGAAGCCGAGGTCGTGGATGGCGGCCTTGGCGCAGTCGGAGGCGCAGCCGCTGAAGGCGATCTTGAACTTGCGCGGCAGGGTGGCCGCGAGCGGGTGGCGGAGGAAGTAGCGCACGACCGCCTCGAGGTATGGCGAGACGTCGAACGGCGCGTCGGCGCAGGTGGCGAGCCGCTCGCAGCCCGTCACGTTGCGCACCGAGTTGCCGCAGGCCTCGCGGGTGGTGAGCCCCGCCTCGTCGAGCCGCCGCATCGCCGCCGCCGACTCGCTCATCTTCACGAAGTGCAGCTGCACGTTCTGGCGCGTGGTCACGTGGCCGAAGCCGCGCGACTGCTGGTCGGCGACGTCGGCGAGCGCGTCGAGCTGCGCGCGACCGAGCAGACCGCCCGGCGCCTTCACGCGGATCATCTGCACGTCGGTCTGGCGCTGCCCGTACACGCCGCGGGTGAGGCGGAACGCGCGGAACGCGTCGGGGCCGATCTCGCCGCGCTCGAAGGCCTCGAGCTTGGTGACGAACTCGTCGATGTCGGCAGGGTCGCTGAAGCGGGGGATGTACGGCTGCGCGCTCATGGTGCTCCGAGGTGGCCGCGCTCCTCGAGCGCGAGGACGATGCGATCGACGGCGGTCTGCACGTCGATCTGGGTGGTGTCGAGGTGGACTTCGGGAGCCAGCGGCGGCTCGTAGGGGTCGCTCACGCCGGTGAACGCGGGGATCTCGCCGGCCAGCGCCTTCGCGTAGAGGCCCTTGGGGTCGCGGGCGATGCAGGCCTCGAGCGGCGGCGCCACGGCCACCTCCACGAACGCGCCGATCATGCGGCGGGCCTCCTCGCGGGCGGCGCGGTACGGCGAGATCGCGCTGACCACCACGGTCACCCCGTTGCGGGACAGGAGGTGCGCCACGAAGGCGATGCGCAGCACGTTGAGGTCGCGGTCCTCGCGGGAGAAGCCGAGGCCCTTCGACAGGTGGGTGCGCACCACGTCGCCATCGAGGACCTCGACGGCCAGGCCACGAGCGCGGAGGGTCGGCCCGAGCGCGTCTGCGATGGTGGACTTTCCGGCGCCCGAGAGCCCCGTGAGCCAGACCACCGCGGAGGGGCGAACGCTCGCCGGGCTTCCGGCTGGGCCCTCTCTTGTGTATTCATGATCTACGGCGACGTTCGTCATGTTGAGCAGGTGTCCATTATTGTGGAGGATGATGTGGCAGGACGCAAGGGGGTTGCGGCGGAGGTGGGTCACGGAGCACAGAAACCCGCCACGAGCGCGCGGGCCCGCAAGCCCAGCGGCAGCGGGGACGACGTCGGCGCCGCAGAGCTCGGCCGCCGGGTGGCCGACAACCTGCGCGCCAAGCGCAAGGCACGCGGCCTCTCGCTGGACGACCTCGCCACGTCGTCGGGCGTGAGCCGCGCCGCGCTCTCGCAGATCGAGACCTACAAGTCCACGCCGACCATCGGCCTCCTGTGGAAGATCTCGGCCGGCCTCGGAGTGCCGTTCGCCGAGCTGATCGGTGAGGCCCGCGGCGCGGTGTCGGTGCTCCGGAAGAACGAATCCAGTGTCCTGCGCTCGCTCGACGGCAAGCTCGAGAGCCGCCCGCTCTCGCCGGTCGGCACGACGCCCCTCGTCGAGCTCTACGAGCTCCGCCTCGCGCCGCGCTCCTCGCACAAGGCCGAGGCCCACGCGCGCGGCACCCACGAGGTGCTGGTGGTGCTCACGGGCGCGGTGCGCCTCACCGTCGACGGCGAGACCCACGACCTCGGCGCGGGCGACTCCATCTGCTTCCCGGCCGACCGCGTGCACGTCTACGAGAACCCGGCGGGCGCCGAGGCGCGCTACCTGAACCTCATCGCCTACGAGCGGTAGCCCGGCCGGTTTGACACCGGCGGAGCATTTCGCCATCCTGTCGCCGTGTTCGCTTTTGCGAAGGTCGCCGCTTCGACAGAAGTCCCGCTCGTAGAGGGCGCGCCGCGCTCCCCGCGCGTGGGCGCCGCGATCTCGCTGGAGAGCGTGGCTTTCTCCTTCGATACCGGCGCGTCCATCGAGGCCCACCTGGAGGTCCCCGCGGGACAGCTCGTCTGCCTGGTCGGCCCGTCGGGCAGCGGCAAGTCCACGATACTGAACCTCGTCGCGGGCCTGCTCACCCCGACCAAGGGGCGGGTGCTCGAGAACGGGGCGCCGATCACCGCCCCGGGCCCCGAGCGCGCCATGGTGTTCCAGGACGCGGCGCTGTTCCCCTGGCTCACCCTCCGCAAGAACATCGAGTACCCGCTCGAGGTCGCCGGGGTGTCGCGCGCCGAGCGGAGCGATCGCAGCGAGGCGCTGCTCCGGCTCGTGCACCTGCACCGCTTCGCGGAGGCGTTCCCGCACCAGCTGTCGGGCGGCATGCGGCAGCGAGGCGCGATCGCGCGCGCGCTCGCCACCGATCCCGCGGTGCTGCTGATGGACGAACCCTTCGCCGCGCTCGACGCGCAGACCCGCGAGATCCTGCAGGCCGAGGTGGAGCGCATCTTCCTCGAGACCAAGAAGACCATCCTGTTCGTGACCCACAACGTGCGCGAGGCGGTGCGCCTCGCCGACCGCGTGGTGCTCATGGGGACGCGACCGGGGCGCATCCTGCGCACGCTCGCCATCCCGCTACCGCGGCCGCGCGCGGTGGGCGACGAACACGTCACGGCGCTCGCCAACGAGATCGCCGCCGAGATCCGCACCGAAGTCGAGAAGATCGCGAAGGAGGAGGCCGACGATGCGTGGGTGGTTCCGGGGGCTCCTGTTCGCGTCGATCCTCGCAGCAATCTGGGCGGTGGCATCTAGCCTCGGCAACAGCCCGCTCCTGCCTTCGCCCCTCGCGGTGGGCCGCTCGCTCGTGCACGCCACGCGCGACGGCACGCTCGGGCGCGCGATCGGCACGAGCGTCCTGCGCCTCTCGTTCGGCTACGGCGTCTCGCTCGTCGCCGGCGTGGCGCTCGGCGTCGGCCTCGCGCGCAGCCTCGCCGCCAAGCAGGCCTTCGGGCCGCTCGTGCTCGGCCTCTCGTCGGTGCCCTCGATCTGCTGGCTGCCGCTCGCCATCCTGTGGTTCGGTCTCTCCGAGACGGCGATCCAGGTGGTGGTGATCCTCGGCGCGATGCTGCCGATCGCGGTCGCGACCGAGGGCGCGGTCCGGCAGGTCAACCCGCTCGTCGTGCGCGCCGCCCGCACCATGGGCGCGCGCGGGCCGCGGCTCCTGTTCAGCGTGGTCGTGCCGGCCGCGTTCCCGGGCATCGTCTCGGGCGCGAAGCTCGGGTGGACCTTCGCGCTGCGCTCGCTCATGGCGGGCGAGCTCCTGTTCGTCTCGGGTGGGCTCGGGCAGCTGCTCGAGACCGGCCGCGACATCGGCGACACGACGCTCGTGCTGGCGGTGATCGTCAGCATCGTCGCGCTCGGTCGCGCTTCGGAGTGGTTGTTGTTCGCGCGCCTCGATCGCGAGATCGCGCGGCGCTGGGGGACGGAGGCGGCGTGATGGAGCAGCAAGACGGCATCCGGCGGATCGTGCGTGGCAAGGTGTGGCTCGTCGGCGCGGGCCCGGGAGACCCGGAGCTCCTGACGCGGAAGGCCTACCGCCTGCTCGGCGGGGCCGAGGTGCTCGCGTACGACGAGCTGGTCTCGGAGGAGGTCCTGGCCCTCGCCCCGGCCGATTGCGAGCGGATCCCCGTCGGTCGTCGCGCGCACGGCTGCCGACACCACGAGGAGCGCATCCACCCGCTCGTGATCGCGCGCGCGCTCGAGGGCCGCGCCGTCGTGCGCCTCAAGGGCGGCGACCCGTTCGTCTTCGGGCGCGGAGGCGAAGAGGCGGAAGAGCTCGCGGCGGCGCGGATCCCCTTCGAGGTCGTGCCAGGCATCTCGGCCGCGCTCGGGGCCGCCGCCTCCACGGGGATCCCGCTGACCCATCGCGACTGCTCCGCCAGCGTCACCCTCGCGACCGCGCACGCCGCGACGGGGGAGGCCGACCTCGCCGCGCTGCCGCGCACCGGCACGGTCGTGCTGTACATGGGCCTCGGTCGGCTCGCCGAGACCACGGCCGCGCTCGTCCGGGCGGGCCGTGCGGCCGAGACCCCCGTCGCGGTCGTCGCCCGAGCCACGCTGCCCGATCAGCGCGAGATTCGCGGCACCCTCGCCGACATCGCGGAGCGGGTCCGGGCGGCCGCGCTCGTCGCGCCGGCGCTGGTGGTGGTCGGCGAGGTGGTCGCCCGTGCCGTCGCGCCCACGCGCGCGGCGCTACCTCGAGACACGGTTGGCTCGAGCCGCCTCGTTGGGTCATGATGCAGCGACGGTGACGGAACTCCGCGTCTCGACCTGGAACTGCTTCGGAATGGGGCAGGGCGCGTTCGACGCGGTCACCGCCTGGCGCGCGCCGTTCCGCGCCCGCCTCCGCCACCCCGAGGTCGCGCAGGCCTTCGAGGGCGCGCACGTGACCTGTCTGCAGGAGATCCTGAGCCGTGACGCGGAGTCGTTCTTCGACGCCCTCCCCGGCCAGCGCGTGCGCGATCGCAACCACGTGGAGCTCTCGCCGGTCACCCTGCGCGGCAGCGGGCTCGGCGTGGTGGGCCGCGGCCACATGCGCGCGCCCCGCATGGAGCGCTTCGGGGGCCGCCAGGTCGGCTGGGATCGCTTCGCGCGCAAGGGCACGCTGCACACCCGCCTCGAGGTCGACGGCATGGAGGTCGACCTCATGAACGTCCACCTGCAGGCCGGGTACGACTCGGCGTGCACCGCCGTCCGCGGCGAGCAGCTCGACGAGCTCGGCCGCCGCGTGGCCGCGCTCATCCACGAGGACCGCACGTTCCTCGTGTGTGGCGACTTCAACGTCTGCGGGCTCGACGGCGGCAAGGAGGAGTACAGCCGCCTCCGTGCGGCGCTGCCCGGCTTCGTCGACGTGGGCGAGCAGGGAAACCTCCCCACCTTCGACCCCCACGAGGAGCGCAACGCCCTCGCCCACGCAACCGAGCCGGGCGGGCCGCAGCAGCGCGTCGACTACATCTTCGTCCGCGGTCGGCGCGGTGGCTTCGCCAAGCTGCGCACCGTCGAGCGCATCCTCGATCGTCCGCTCGCCGAGCGCACCGGCTCGAGCGCGTTCGCCTCCGACCACTTCGGCCTGAGCGCGCATTTCGAGCTGGGTTAGAGCGCGAGCGCCGCGGCGGCGGTGACCTCGCGGACGCCCGCGCCCTTGCACTCCCTGCGCGCGCGCTCTCCGCCCGCCGGGTCGACCGCGGCGATCGCGTCGATGACCAGCGAGACCTCCCCTGCCCGGCCCCCGAGCCACTCGACCAGACCGAGGGCGGCCGCGCGCACGCAGTAGTCGGTCGCGACACCGTAGACGACGAAGCGCGGCGTCGCGTCGCCCACGAGTCGCCGCAGCACCTCGGGCGCGTTCGGGTTCGCGAACAGCGAGTACACCTCCTTCTCGAGGAGCAGCTGCTGCGGCGCGTGTCGCTCGACGTCGACCGCGTGGGCCACGTTGGCGACGAAGCGCGCGCGGGGCGCGAGGGTGCCGGGCACCTTCAACCACCCCGCCGTGCCCTTCACGCAGTGCGGGGGGAAATCGGGGCGCTCGCCGTTCGGCCCCGCCTCCGCCGCGCCCGCGAACTCCCAGGCGTCGAAGGCGTGCGAGTCCACCGACCCGACGATGGGAATCCCACGCGCGACCGCGTGCGCGGTGAGGGCGCGGAACGTGTCGGCGAGCGCCTCGGCCCCGCGGACGAACAGCGCGCCGGTCGGGTCACAGAAGTCGTGCTGGGTGTCGACGTCGACGAAGATGGTCCTCTCCATGAGGCTCTCCTTTCAGAGCGCGACGCGCCCCTCGCGGGTGCACGTCTCCTGGATCGCGGCGAGCGCCGGCGAGATCGTCACGGGAAAACCCTCGCCGTCGGCGCGCGGCGCGATCGAGCGCAGCGCCTCGCCGAGCTCCGCGCGATCGGCGAGGAACCGCGCCCGCGCGGCCGCGGCGCTCGGGTCGATGGTGGCGCGCTCGCCGTCGAACACGAGCTCGAGCAGCGGGGACCCGGGCAACACCTCGTCGGCCCGTCCGACGACGTCCGCGAACGGGTCCGTGGTGCGGAACACCTGCTTCACGCCCGCCGACGAGCCCTTGCCACCGGCGCGCTTCTGGACGGCGACCAGCGCGCCCCGGGCGTCCTCCATCGCGACCAGCTTGTAGACCGCGCCGAGCGAGGGCGCGTCGGGGGTGGAGACCGCCATGGTGCCCACGCCGAACGTGTCGACCGGCGCGCCCGCGGCGACGAGCGCGGCGATCTTGTCCTCGTCGAGGTCGTCGCTCAGCACGACCTTCGCGCGCGCGAGCCCCGCCGCGTCGAGCTTCTTCCGGGCGTCGCGCGCGCCGGCGAGCAGATCGCCGGAGTCGATGCGCACGCCGGCGAGCAGGGGGCCGGCGCCGGCGATGGCGCGATCGACGCCGCGGGCGGCGTCGAAGGTGTCCACCAGGCACACGCTCGGCCCGGCGAAGGTGCGCGCGAAGTCCGCGAAGGCCTGCTCTTCACCGTCTTCGCCCGCGTCGGCCGCGTGCGCGAGCACGAAGGCGTGCGCCATGGTGCCAGTGACGGGGACGCCGTGACGGCGCGCGGCCTCCTCGTTCGAGGTGCCCGAGAATCCAGCGACGTAGGCCGCCCGCGCCGCGTCGACCGCGGCGTGCTCGTGCGTGCGCCGCGTGCCGAACTCGAAGCAGTCGCGGCCCGCCGCGGCCTCGACGATGCGCGCGCACTTGCTGGCCACGCGCGTGTCGTGGTTGACGATCGAGAGCAGGAGCGTCTCGACCAGCTGCGCCTCGGCGAGCGTGCCCTCGACGCGCACGAGCGGCTCGCCCGGGAAGCAGACGCGGCCCTCGGGGACCGCCCACACCTTGCCCCGGAAGCGCAGCGCGCGGAACGCCTCGGCGACGCGCGGATCGGCGAACGCCGGCCCGAGCACCCGGTCCTCGGCCAGCCACGCGAGATCGGCGTGCTCGAAGCGCAGGTCTCCGAGCAGCGCGACGGCGCGACCGATGCCACAGGCGACGAGGTAGCGGCGTGAGGCCGGCAGGCGACGCACGAAGAGCTCGAACACCGCGCGCCGCTGGGCGATCCCGGCGCGCGCGTACGCCGCGAGCATGGTGAGCTGGTAGCGATCGGTGAGCAGCGCGTGCATGTGGGGCCTCCTGACAGCAGTTTGGGCACAAACTGCTCTAAGTCAACTCCCGCCCGCTTTCCCCGGGAGGATCAGAGGATCTGCGTGTAGGTGAGGGAGCCATTCGCGATGATCGAGGCGTTCCGGCCGGAGAGGCCGTAGGCGTAGAACACGAGGCCGGTCACGTAGCCGCCGGTCGGCACGCGGAAGCTCACCGCGCACTTGAGGTGACCGGCGGGCGAGGCGCCCGGGTTGGTCTCGCTCGCGGGGCTGCTCCACTGGTAGCCGATGCCGCCGTCGCAGTCGTAGCGAGGGAACGCCGCCTCCTCGCTCTTGGCGCGCGCGAGGAAGTCGCCGCGGGAGATCTGCATGACGAGCGAGACGAGGTGGAAGCGCTCGGGGGGCAGGAGGCCCGGCTTGTCCTCGCGCGGATCGACGGCGAAGCCCGCCGCATGGAGCGGGAGCGCGTCGGGGTTGAGGCGATGGTGGGTGAGGCCCCGCACGCCGACCAGCCACTCGGGCTTGTCGCGGAGCAGGCGGTAGCCGAGGTCGAGCGAGGCCCCGACCTCGCTGCCGAGCCACGCGAGCTTGCGATCCGTGTCGTACATCCCCTTCACCTCGAGCGCGGTGAAGAACCCGAGCGGGAGATCCTGGCGGAGCTGCAGGTCGGCCACGTGGCGCACGCCAGCGAGCCGCAGGAACGCCGAATCTTCGATGAGATCGAACAGACCGAGGCGCACGTGGCTGAACGTTCGGTCGCCGAAGGCGCGAACGTCGGAGAGCTCCGCGCGCGGGAGCAGGCGCCCGAGGTAGCTGAAGCCGAGCGCGACCTCGGTGGCCCGTGTCGGGGTGTACTCGCGCGCGAAGGCGTGGGCGTCGATCACCGACAGGGTGTTCGGCAGGAGCGGCACGCTGCTGAAGTTGGGGTCGAGGGCGGGCAGGTAGAAGCGGCCGCTCCGGCCGAGCCGAGCCTGCTGGTAGCTGCCGTGGACACCGACGCGATAGCGACCCGCGTCGAAGGAGATCACGGCGAGCGGGCCGGCGATCTCCAGCAGATCGAGGGCCATGATCTGGGCGCCCGCGGTCACGTGGGGCGCGTGGCGGTCGCGCAGCTCGCGCAGGGTGCGGCGCACCGGGGGCGCGGTCTCGTCGTCGTGCTTGTCGAGGTGCTCGCTCGCCGCCTCGATCTCGAGATCGTCGCGATCGAGGGCCTGCGCGCCGAGGCGCTTCTCCTCGGTGCTGAGGCCGGTCGGGCTCTCGAGCAGGTGCTCGATCTCGCCGCGATCGCCCTCCTCGATGGCGAGGATCATCCGGAACCCCTTGAACGCGGGGCGCTTGATGCGCGAGGCGTGCGAGAGGACGAGCACGCGCTTGGCGCGATCGAGGCGGTCGTCCTCGAGGTACCAGGCCACGAGGAGCTCGCGGGTCTCGTCGTCCTTGGGGAGCTTCTTGCCGAGCAGGAGTTCGAGCCACTTCTCGCCCTGGGCGGTGCCCTCGAGCTTCTTGGTCAGGTGGGCGTGCTGCTCCTTGAGCTTCGCGTCGGCCTTGCCCGCGAGCACGTCCTTGCGCAGGGGGCCGAACGCCGCGCGGCGGAGCTGGTCGGCCTTCATCGGCTGGCCGATCTTCTCGAGCGCGTCGGCGTACTCGAGGAGCCACAGGTAGTCGTTCGGCGTGAGGTGGAGCTGCCGCTCGTAGAACCCGATGGCCTGCTTGACGAAGCCGAGGTGGTCGAGGGCGACGGCGAACGGCGCGTAGAACGAGGCCTCGTTCTGCGCCTCGCCGTACCACTTCTGCACCCACGTGCGGAGCAGCTTGCGGTCGTCGCGCTCGATGGCGTCCCAGAGGAGCGCGCCGCGCGCCGGGATCGAGTGCGGGTTGATCTCGAGCGCTTTCCAGTAGGACTTGCGGGCCTTGTCCTTGTCGCCGAAGTGCGCGTAGACGTCGCCGCGCAGCACCCAGTACTCCTCGCGGGCGTCGAGCACGGGCGAGGCCGCCTCGGCGATCTTGATGGCCTTCTGCAGGCCCTCCCAGTCGGAGAGCTCCTCGAGCAGGCCGACGGCGAACGACCAGTGGGCGGGGAGCTTCTCGGTGGCGAAGGCGGCGAGCGCGACGTCGATGGCCTCGCGCTTGCGGCCCACCTCGGCGAGCAGCGTGTAGACGCGCTGCGCGACGCCGTGCGCGGTGGACTTCATCTTCCACAGGAGCTCGTACGCGCGGAGCGCCGAGGCGTGGTCCTCCTTCCACGCGAGCATGCCGTAGGAGAGCCAGAAGGTCTCGTCGTCTTCCTTGGCCTTCTTCTCGACGCGCTGGAGCACGGCGAGGGCCTCGGCCGAGCGCTCGTGCCGCTCGAGCACCACGGCGTAGAGCACCGCCTGCTGTGGCGTGAGGCCGAACTTGGCCTCGATGCCCGCCCACACCGGGATCGCGTCCTTGGACTTGCCCATGCGGTCGAGGAGCTTGGCGAGCTGCTCACGCGGGTGGAGCTCGCCGGGGAACTTGGCGACGCGCGTCTCGTACACCTTCACGCCGCCCTCGGGCTCACCGAGCTTCTCGTGGAGGCCCACGATCTCGTCGAGCTCGGCCTCGGTGCACGCCGGCGCGAGCGCGCGCGGGCCCTTGATCTTGAGGATCAGGCGGAAATCGCTCTTGGCGAGCGCGATGCGCAGCACCTGGTCCATCGCGTTGCCGCCGGGGGGTGGCGCGGCCCAGGCTCCGCCGACGAGGGCGGCCGGCAACAGCAGCGCGGCGAGCCGGAACAGAGGCTTCACAGCACGACCCCTTGCGGCACGCACGCGTGGTCGGCGACCCAGAGCCAGTGATCGAGCGCCGCGTCCGGGTCGTTCGTCCACTCCGAGATCCGCGCCGCGGCCTCGTGCAGCGCGCAATCGTCGCGTCTGGCCAGCAGCTGCTTGACGATCGCGAGCGCCGATTTCGGGTCGCCGGCGCCGAGCTCGCGCCTGGCCTGGGCGCGCTGCAGGGCCTCGGTGACGGGGCCGAGAGCCACGAGGCGCCGGCCGAAGTCACGCGCGGTGCGGGGGCGATCGCAGGCGGTGGCGAGGTGGGTGGCGCGCTCGACGATGCCGTAGTCGTCCCACCACTTCTTCGCGTATGCGACGGAGCGATCGGCGGCGAGCTCCACGTTCTTGGACTCGAGCGCGGCGAGCTCGAGCAGCGCGTACTCCTTGGATTTCTCGATGGTGGGGGCGGTGTTCGAGGCCCACGCGTAGTACCGCGCGGCCTGCGTCTGGTTCTGGGCGGCGAGGAACCAGCGGGCCGCCGTCGCGCGCACCTCGTGGCGCTGGTCGACGGGGACCATGCTCGCGAGCCGCGCGTACACCTCGGCGGCGAGCCCCGGCTTGTCGAGGCCTAGCGCGACGAGCGCGAGGTCACGCATGCGCGGCTCACCGAGGTTGCGGCCCACGAGGTCGGGGATGAGCGCAGCGACCGCGTCGAACGCGGTGGCGCGATCGGCGGAGCCGTCGGGCAACGAGCGCGCGCGGGCGAGCAGGATGTCGAAGCGCTGCAGACGCGCGACGTCACGGATGGCGGGGTTCTTGTCCTCGAGCGCGGGCGCGAGCGCGTCGAGCGCCTCGGCCCAGCGACCGAGCTGCGCGAGCTGCTTCACGTAGAGCATGCGCAGCTCGGTGTCCTCGGGGTTCGCGCGCGTGAGCACCTTGAGGTAGGCGATCGAGTACTGGTCGGGCTGCTTGACCTCGGCGAGCCCCGCGTACTCGGCGCGCGTCGGGAACACGACCGCGATGAGCGCGATGACGCCGGCCGCGAAGCCGAGCAGCATCGGCACGCTCGCGAGCGGGCGCGGCGCGGTGACCGGGCCGAGCACCCGCGCCTCGATCGAGGGCTCGGGCGGACGCACGGCTTCGAGCAGCCCCGACTCCCGGCGCGGGGGGCGTCGACGGGGACGGATGCGCGGCTCAGGGGCAGGCAAGGCTCGCCTCCCCGGTGTCGGTGCGATCGAGCTCGAAGCGCAGGCGATCCTTGTCTGGCTTGCCGGTCCACTTGTCCTTGCCGCTCGTCAGCGTGCAGCTCGTGGCGCCGGCGACGGAGAAGCGCAGCGGCACGTGGCCCGAGAGGCGGACCTTGGCGCCCTTGCCGCTGCGCAGGAACGTGATCGTGTGCGCGTTGGCCTCGACCAGCCGCAGGCCGGTGGGCTGCGACGGCGAGGTGAACAGGAGCGGCGTCTCGGCGTCGCGCGCGAGGGTGACGTAGCGGCCCTGCGGCACGTCGCGGACCCCGGCCACACCGACCGACTTGTCGAAGTCGGGGTAGCCGAGGTCGCGGTGCAGGCGCAGCGTGCGGAGCTCGCCGGCGTTGCCGATCTCCCAGGCGTCGTCGTCGACGCGGCGACCGAGCGACATCTCCTGGAACGCGAACGCCTTGACCGCGTACTCCGAGAGGTAGAGCGGCGTGGTCTCTTGCGACTCGGCCCAGTGGTAGACCTCCTCGAGCGCGACGAGCGCGGCGAGCTTCGCGGCCGAATAGAAGTGGTAGTAGATGGTGATGTGCTGGAGCCGGCGCGGGGAGTCCATGAGCTGGAACGTCTCGATCGCGCGGCGGTATCCGTAGAACGGGCCGAGGAAGTCGTTGGTGTAGACGTTCTCGTTCTCGACCGGCGCGAACACCTGGTAGACGCCCTCGGCCTTGGGGATGCCCATCGCCGAGCCGCGGGTGAGCGACGAGGTGTCGAACGAGCGCGTGGCGCCGCCGCCGTTCACGTTGAACACGCCGAGGTCGTGGGTGAGCTTGACCGCCTTGGCGCTCGGCGAGCAGCTGCCCGACCAGAGCAGGACCTTCACCTTCTTGCCGGGTGGCGCGAGCTTCTCGTTGATGTAGTCGATCGAGCCCTTGATCTCGCGCGTGAGGTCGAACTTGTAGCCGGGGACCTCGAGGTGCACGGGCTCCACGCCGTGGGGCGCGGTCTTGCCGGCCTCGGCGTCTTCCCAGAAGAACGGGTGGCTGAACGTGTGGCTCGCGAGCTCGACGTAGGGCAGCTTGAAGATCTCGCGCGCCCAAGGCTCCACCTTCGGCGAGTCCTTCGGGTACTTGCCGGTCGGGCCCGTCTCGCCCTCGACGACCGACACCGTGTGCGGCACCCGGTGCTTCACGAGCACGCGCTGCAGCAGCACCTGCGCGGTGTAGGGGTTGCCGGCGAGCTCCGCCTTGCTCACCGCGGCGTCGCCGTCGATGTGGTTGGTCCAGATGCGGCGGCCGCTCTCGGTGGTGACGTCGGGCGCCGGGATCTTGGGCAACGCGAGCGCGCGCTCGAGGAACTTGAACGGGTCGAGGACCCACTTGCGGGCGCCCTCGAGGCCCTCGTCGAGCACGTACGGGTAGAACGCGGCGCCGCCCCACGGGCCGACGACGACGCCGTCCCACACCACGTGCGCGCTGTCCTCGAGGCGCAGGAACGAGGTGGTCGTCGGGTCCTTGACCCGCACCGGTGGCAGGTCGCGCACGCGCGGCTTGGCCTTGGTCTCGAAGCCGACCATGTCGGTCTCGGCGGTGAACTTCACCGGAGCCTTGGCCTTGTCGGACTTGGCCGAAGCGAGGCCGAGCTTGCCGAGGAAGCCGCCGTCCGGGTCGAAGCCGAAGTTGTAGAAGAACGCGACGCGGAGGCCGACGTTCATCTGGTCGAGGATCCACTTGCGGTATCCGGCCTCGTTGGCGATGCCGTCGGGCACGAACGAGACGATGCCCGCGTAGCGGCCGGCGAGGTTGCCGGGCGGGAGGCCTTCGCGCGTGTCGAAGTACTCCGGGACGAACCCGTACCACTCGAGGATCGGCCCGATCAGCACGCAGGCGTCGTGCACGCCGAGGTATTCGCCGTCGTCGAGCGACTTGTAGAGGATGAGCACCTTGCGCGAGACGATCTCGACGCGCCCGACGCCCACGTCGTCGAGCGTCGGGGTGGCGATCCAGGGCTCGTAGCCCGCGTCGGCGATGCGCTTGGCGGCCGCGCGCCGGAGCGGCTTGTCCCGCGGATCGACGTAGTCGATGACCACCACCGGCAGGCCGTGCTTGGTGCGCGCCGCGTCGATGCGCGCGCGCAGGGCGGCGGTCTCGGTCGGGGCCACCGGCGCGTAGCCCTTGCCCGCCCCGGTGTGCGTCTCGAACAGCGACTCGACGACGAGCCCCTCGAGGTGCGGGGCGATCGCGTCGAGGAGCTCGAACCCGCGGTTCGCGAGGAGGCGCGCGTCAGGGTGGCGCTTCTTCACCTCGGCGATCAGCGCGGCGATGCCGGCGCGCGCGCGCACC